>JACZVF010000087.1 GCA_022572805.1 Chloroflexota bacterium | reverse complement strand
GCGACCGACATCGTTGAGTATGCGCTGGGCGGGCTCATGTACATCCTGGGTTCTCACGACAAGGCGCCTTTGAAACACGCGCTGCGCCAGACTCAATTCAAGGCCGGCACAAACGCGGCCACGGCTGCGCTTATAGCCTACTTCCACCGGCAGACCACTGGCCAGGGGCAGCACGTCGACGTTTCCATTCAGGAGGCGGTGGCGTCGGCCCTGCGGGATACGGCGTCCCTCTACAGCTACAGCGGGGCAATCCGCCAGCGTCAGCAAAAGTATTCAGGGGAAATGCCCAGGAGTCCGATGCCGGCCAAAGACGGGCACATCGTGCCCATCCACTTCGGTGGCGTCGTGGACTGGGACGAGACCGGCGACTTTCTAGGGGAGCCCGAGCTGAAACGCGAAGAATTCTCCACGCCTGAGGGCCGCCTGGAGCACGCCAAGGAGCTACACGAAACGCTGGAAAGGGCATTTGGGCGCTGGAACAAGTTCGAGCTTTTTCAGGAGGCGCACAAGCGGCGGGGTAACATCTACGGCGTGGTGCAGAGTCCGGCCGAGGTTGTCGGCAGCGGTCAGTACAGGCATCGCGGCTACTTCGTGGAGGTAGTCCATCCCATTATAGGCCCGGCCATCTACCCCGGCGCGCCCTTCATTATGAGCGGCACCCCCTGGCAGGCGTCGTCCCCAGCACCGACGCTGGGCCAGGACAACCAGCGGATTTACTGCGGAGAGCTAGGCTTGTCGTCAGACGAATTGATGGCGCTTCGTGCGTCGGGGATAGTGTAGGCGTGAGTCTGCCGCTCAGCGGGGTACGCGTCGTCGAGATGGGGCAGCTTATCGCCATTCCTCACTGCATGAAGCTGCTGGGCGACATGGGCGCGCAGGTTATTCGCATCGAGACATGCTCGCGGCTGGACAACTATCGCCTGCAATCCATTTACGGCAACAATGCCGATGGCGACTACTGGGACCGGGCCGCCAACTTCTACGAGCAGAACCGCAACAAGATGAGCTTGACGCTGGACCTGACCGACGAGACCTGCCTGAGTGCCCTCAAGGACCTCATAAGTGTCAGCGATGTATTTGCCGAGAACTTCACGCCCCGGGTCATGCGCAACTTCGGGTTGGAATACGAGGACCTGCGAAAGATCAGGCCGGACATCATCATGGTGTCGTCTACAGGATACGGTTATGTTGGCCCGTGGTCGGACTTCGGGGCCATAGGCTTCACGACGGAGGCGGCCTCCGGTCTTGCGTCGATTACCGGCTACAGGGACGGCCCGCCAACGCTTCCGGAGATACCTTACGCCGACTACACCGCCGCCGAGCACACCGCTTTCGCCGTCATGGCTGCGCTGGTGCACAGGGCAAACACCGGCGAGGGCCAGTTCATTGACGTCTCCCAATCCGAGACGCTGACCTCCACGATTCCCGAGGCAATGATGGACTTCACCGTGAATGGCCGGACCCAGGGACGCATCGGCAATGAGCATCCCTCAATCTCACCCCACGGCTGCTACCCCTGCGCCGGTGAGGACTCATGGATAGCCATTTCGGCTGCAACGGATGAGCAGTGGCGGTCGCTGTGCAGCGCGATGCACAAGGACGAGTGGGCTGAGGACGTAAGGTTTGAGGACGCCGCCGCCAGAGTGAAGAACAGGACGGACGTCGACTCCGTACTGTCGGCAGCGACCGGGTCTTGGGACGCCCACCAGTTAATGAGATGCCTTCAAGATGTCGGGGTGGCCGCGGGAGCGGTCCTTAACGGCAAGCAGCTCCTGTTCGATCCTCATCTCAAGGCAAGGGGCTTCTACGAGACCGTGGAGCACGACGATAACACAGGGATGCCTCCCCTGCCATATAGCAGCCGGCCCTGGAAATTCTCTCGCACGCCGGGTGGCCCTCACACCGCGGCCCCGACTCTGGGAAGGCACAACAGACTTGTTTTGGCCGAACACCTTGGCCTATCCAACGATGCGATAAGCCGGCTGGAAGAATCTGGCGTTGTAGGAAAGAGGCCGTCCAACGTCACGCCGCCAAGATTCCTCCCGTTGGATGAGCAGCTCGACAGGGGCCTGATCATCTCCTACGAAGACGATTATCGGCAGCAGTTGCGTTCGCAATACGATTAAGTCACTATCTTAAAGTCGTCATGGGGGAGTCCAGAGGGGGCTTTCCCCCTCTGGCAGAGGGCCTGGGGGATGTGCCCCCATGAACAAGAGCCCCGGCGAGGGCGGGCGGGAACAAGGCATCCGCATTTTAAAAATAGTTATATGGGCGCGCCAGCCTCGACCTCCTGTTACGCGATGGGCACGAAACCGGCGCGAGGCTTCCTTGTTCAGTGACGCTTTCCCGCCTATAATCAGGTCTAGCTTGGGTGGCCCAGTGACGAAGATCACTTGTGGTCTCGCCGGACAGGATGTGCAGCATAGTCATTTGACCAAACTATACGCTATAGCTATCGACGGGCCAGTGGCATCGGGCAAGACCGCCGTTGGCAGGGAGTTGGCACGCAGGCTCAGTATTAGCTTCCTGGACACCGGTGTGATGTACCGGGCAGTAACCTGGGCCGCGCTGGAAAGAGGCATTGACGTTGGAGATGAGCAGGGGCTATCTTCGTTGGCCGAATCAGTCCACATGAGCCTGGTGCCCGGGGAGTCCGGAGACAGGTTGATGGTGGAAGGCGTGGACGTGACCGGTCACCTGCGCGACGCTGTTGTGGAAGAGCACGTCTCGCAGGTGTCTGCCGTGGCGCGAGTTAGGGTGGCGTTGGTTGAGCTCCAGAGGGCGATCGCCCATCAGGGACCCATCGTCATGGTCGGCCGGGACATCGGCACGGTAGTGCTGGAAAACGCCGAATTCAAGGCGTTCCTGCAAGCGTCTGTAGATGTCAGGGCCGAGCGCAGGCATGAGGAGTTGATCGCCAAGGGAATGACCGCGGATCTGGCGCAGGTGAAGGCGGGCCTGGCGCAAAGGGACAAGCTCGACACAGAGCGGGCACACTCGCCGCTTCGTCCTGCGGAAGACGCCGTGATCATCGAAACGGACCATCTTGGTCTCGAAGAGGTAATCACCAGGCTTATGAGTCTGCTAGGCTCACCTCGATGAAAGACTGGTTTTACTACACGTGCAGGTTCCTGCAACGGGGGACGCTGAAGGCCTTCGCCGACTGGGAGGTTGTGGGCCGTGAGAACATACCGCCGATGGGCCCGCTGATAATAATCGCCAACCACCAGAGCAACATGGACCCTCCGATGCTGGTGGCCAGCCTGCAGCGGCGAGTCTACTTCCTGGCCAAGTCCACGGTCTTTACTTCGGCGCTCACACGGTGGCTTCTTACATCCTACGGCGCCTTTCCGTTGGACCGGGATAAGGATATGGATATCCGCGCTTACAGGTGGGTAATCAATCAGTTGAACAAAGGTCAGCCGGTTGTCCTTTTTCCGGAAGGGACGCGCAGTCCGAATGGAATGATCAAGGCCAAATCAGGATTCGCGCAGATAGCTCTGCATACCCAGGCCCCCATTCTTCCCGTCGGCATAACCGGCACGGAGAGCATGGGCTCATGGGGGCGCGTTTTCTTCCCTACCGGCCGCCTGAAGATAAACGTGGGTAGGGTTTTTTCGCTTCCCGACGTTCAGGGCAAGCCGAATAAGGAAATCATTGACTCGTTTGCCGATATGATCATGGAGCGGGTGGCGCAGTTGCTTCCGGAAAGCTATCGGGGAGTCTACGGTCACCAGCGGGAAGCCACCTAGCTGCTTGGGTCGAGGCCGTAAAAGGCGTTGAAAAGAAGGTGTTGGTTCCCGATAATGCAGCAGAGACCACCTCTAATCAGTAGTATGTAGGCATCCAAGGGGCGTCAAATGTGCGGCATAATAGGCTACACCGGCGGCCGGCAAGCGGCTTCTATAATCCTCGAAGGACTCACCAGTCTGGAGTATCGCGGCTACGATAGCGCCGGCATCGCCGTAATGAGCAAGGCCGGCGAACCCCAGCTTTACAAGGCCGCCGGGAAGCTCTCCAATCTCAAGCGGGTGCTAAGCAACGGGCTGCCCGAAGGCAACAGTGGTATCGGCCACACGCGTTGGGCTACACACGGCGGCCCGACGGACTTCAATGCTCACCCGCACACCGACTGCTTCAACGACGTTATCGTTGTTCACAACGGCATAGTCGAGAATTACCTGGAGCTAAAGCAGGAGCTGGTGGGAAAAGGCCACGCCTTTACGTCCCAGACAGACGCCGAGTGTGTTCCGCATCTCATTGAGACCTACCTGCAGGATGAGTACTCCCTGGAGGATGCTGTGAGGGCGACCGCCAATCGCCTGCGCGGCGCCAACGCCATAGTTGTGATATCCAGGCGGGAGCCGGACAAGATCATATCCTTCAAGCTGGGGAACGCCGGAGGCATCGTCGTCGGCTACGGTGAAGACGAGATGCTGTTGGCCAGCGATCTTCCGGCGCTGTTGCCCCACACGCGGGAGGTAGTCTACCTGGGCGCGGGCGAGATGGCCGTCGTCACCAAAAAAGATGTCAGGTATACAGACCTGGATGGCAATGAGCTTGAAAAATCAACCCTTCACATGCCCTACGACGCGCTCACCGCAGCCAAGGGCGAGTTCAAGCACTTCATGTTGAAGGAGATTCACGAGCAGCCCGAGGCTATCATAAATGCCCTTCGCGGCCGAGTGTCCTTCGACGACTTTTCGGTTGACCTGGAGCACTTCCCATATTCCGACGAGGAGCTCAAGGAGATTACACGAGTTGTAATCGTGGGCATGGGTACTAGTCTGCACGCGGGCATGGTCGGCAGGCTGTGGATGGAGTCGCTGGCGGGCATAGCCACAGAGGTTGACAACTCATCGGAGTTCCGGTACAGGGACCCGGTGATCGACGAAAACACGCTGGTGATATCCATATCCCAGTCCGGCGAGACCGCCGATACGTTGGCGGCAATGGACGAGGCCAAGAATAAGGGCGCTCGCCAGATCACGCTGTGCAACTACGAAGGCACCCAGACCACTCGTGTCGCGGACGGGACGATCCTCATCAGGGCCGGCCTTGAGGTAGCGGTGGCCTCCAGCAAGACGTTCGTATGCTCCCTCGTCGCGCTTTACCTGCTTTCCATTTACATGGGCACCAGGCGAGGATACCTCTCCAAGGACCGCTGTGAAGAGATGGTAAAGGAGCTGGCACGTCTGCCGCAGATGATGGGCTCCCTGCTGGTGAAGGAAAAGGTGGCCGTGTATGAGTCCCTTGCAAGAGTATTCGCCAACCGACGGGACTTCCTCTTTCTGGGACGGGGCATCAATTTCCCTCTTGCCATGGAGGGTGCGATCAAGCTCAAGGAGATTAGCTACATTCACGCCGAAGGCTACCCTGCCGGCGAAATGAAGCACGGTCCTATTTCCCTCATCGACGAGGAGATGCCGGTGGTGGCGCTCATCCCGAAGGACGAACTCTACGAGAAGATGCTAAGCAACATCAACGAGGTGAAGGCCAGAGGAGGCACGGTGATTGCCGTGGCCACAGAGGGAGACGAGGAAATTCTGGATAAGGCCGACCACGCTATCTACATTCCCGTAGCCTCGTCCAACGTGACGCCAATATTAATGGCCGTTCCCATGCAACTGCTGGCCTACCACATCGCTGTGCGGCGTGGTTGCGATGTTGACCAGCCTCGCAACCTGGCCAAGTCAGTAACGGTGGAGTAGGAACGCGCCTCACTGACAGTGGTCCGGTTGTAGCCGGGTATGGCCTGTGCTAACGTAAGGGCACCAAGCAGAGGCCGCCAATGTTATCTCACGTTTCCAAATTCGGCATCTACGTCAACGCCGGGGAAGGCAAGGTAGTCCGCATTACCTCGCCGTACTGGTTCCCGGAAGAGCCTGACTGGGTCTACGTCACCAACGAAGTCAACGCTACTCTTCTGCAGATTCGGGACGTAATTCGGGAGAAAAATCTGTCCGATTCGGCAGACGCCGTCACCTGGGGCCGAATACCCCTGAAGGACTGAGTATGCGCTTCGGGACGATAGCTTGAGCCAGGCAACCGTGGACACGCCAAAGAAGAGTTCGCTTTTTAGCGTGCCGCCGGCGTTGCGATACCCGGCATTTCGAGCGTACTGGCTGGGGACGTTGGCGTCGGTCAGCGGTTTCCAGATGTTCCAGTTTGGGCAGCTCTGGCTTGCATACGAGATAACCGGGTCTCCCCTCTTTCTGGGTTTTGTTGGGCTTGCCAACGCCATTCCCGCCATCGCGCTAAACCTTTTCGGCGGGGTTTTCGCGGACCTTTTCGACAAGCGAAGGCTCATTCGGGTAACTCAGCTAATAACCGCCGCGCTCATAATGCTGCTCGCCGTAATGACCATGCTGGACGCGGTCCACATCTACAATTTGCTCATCATCGCTTTCTTCGCGGGTGCGGTTAACGCCTTCGACCAGCCGGCCAGACAGGCGCTGTACCCACACCTGATTGATCGGAAGGTCATGTTGAGTGCGGTCGCCATGAACTCCGCCATTTGGCAGGGCACGCGCATAGTGGCGCCGGCTGCCGCAGGCGCTATCATCGGCTTCTTCGGAACATCTGTTGCCTTCTTCCTTGCCGGCGCAGGGTTTGTGACGATGGCCCTGGTCATATCGGCTCTGAGGATACCTCCCATAAAGCGTGGGGGTAGTGGCAACGCCGCCAAGGACATGCTTGAAGGCGTCAACTTCATCGCCAAGAATTCCATCTTCTCATTTCTAATCGGAATGACCTTCTTTAACAGCTTCTTCGGCCTGGCATACATCTTCATGATGCCGATTTTCGCCGTAGACATCCTGAAGGTGGGCGCCGAGGGGCAGGGCGTCCTTATGGGCGTTAGCGGCGCGGGAGCTCTGGTAACTACGCTGTTATTGGGATCATTGGGCAACATCAGGCAGAAGGGCCTCATGCTAATCGGCGGGGCGATAGCTTTTGGAATAGCACTGGTCGCGTTCGCGCTGGCGGCGGAATTTCACGGGTCGTTTATACTGGCCCTGGGAATCATTTTCTTCATGGGAGTCTTCAACTCCATTTACATGGTGTCCATAATGAGCTCCTTGCAGATCATGGTCCCTGACAACATGCGAGGCAGGGTCATGGGCTTCTACGGGATGACATGGAGCATTATGCCGCTGGGCGGGTTCCAGGCAGGCATTGTGGCCCAGAATCTGGGCGCGCCATTTGCCGTGTCATTGGGTGGTCTGGCCGTTGCTGCCTTCGCGGCGGGACCAGCCATGCTAAATGCCAAGGTCAGAAACATCGGGGCCATCCTGCAGGGATTCGAGCGCGCCGCAACCGAACCTGAGCCCCGACCTCAGACGTCTGCCGGGGACGGCTAGCTCCGCATTTCGGCTCGACGCGGGCGAGGTAATTGTGGCAGCCAGTGCGGGGCTGAAATCAACCGTTGCGAACTCCGGGAAGCCTCAGGCCACAAGCCATTCAACCTCCCTTCTCGCCAACCAATAATAATTTGGTATAATTGGCCAACTCCAGACTGACGGTCGGCTATAGGAGTGAGGCGGTGGGACAGGCAGAGGCACCTAGCGCATCAGAGCGAGAGCCAGAGCGAGAAATTAATGTCGGCAGCGAGGCGTCGTTGCTGGTGCAAGGCGGGCCGCGTCATGGAGAGGTCATCGCGATCTACTCCGAGGTGACCACGCTTGGCCGTCAGGCTGACAACGATGTTGTAGTTGACGAGCCGCCCGTATCTCGAAGGCACTCCGCCATTGTGGCCACCGTTAACGGGTACTACATCCGCGACCTGGGAAGCACCAACGGAACTTTCATCAACCGCAGGCGCATTTTCAATGACGAGTTTCCGCTTGCGCATGGCGATCTCGTTCGCATGGGCGGTAGCGACGTCACGTTCATGTTCCAATACAGCGGCGCCAAGACGGTCCGCATATCCAAAGTGGACCCCCCCATAGATGCGTTGATTGTGGATGCCAAGGCGCGCCAGGTTTTCGTCCGTGGCGAGCGGCTGGACCCTCCTCTCCCGCGAAAGGAGTTCGACCTGCTGCAACTGCTGAACTCCAGGCGTGGCGAGGCCGTGAGCAGAGACGACATCGCGGGACACGTGTGGGCGGAGCGTCCCGACGGCGATGTGGGGAATCACGAGATTGAGCAGTGCGTGCATCGCGTGCGGGTGCGAGTCGAGGAGAACACCTCCATGCCCCAGCACCTTACGACCGTCCGGGGCTTCGGTTACAAGCTGGACTGATGATTCCTCCCGCGAAGACGGTGACGGTCGGCTCGCATGTCTTCCATTCTTGAGGGCGGCCGTCTGGGTCGTTACCATATTCAGGAGCAGTTGGGCCGCGGCGGCATGGCCACCGTGTTCAAGGCCCGTGATCCCAGCCTTAACAGGACCGTCGCGATAAAGGTGCTGGCGTTCCTGCGCGCCGATGAGCCGGCATTTCGAGAAAGATTCGGCCGTGAAGCCCAGGCAATCGCCCGGCTCAATCACCCCAACATTCTTCAGGTCTTCGACGTCGGCGAGGACAAGGGCTTTACCTACATCGTCACCGAGTACGTTTCCGGCGGCACGCTGCTGGATAGGCTGGGCAGCCCTTACAATCTTGAAGATACCCTTCGCATTCTAAGGCCGTTGGCCGAAGCGCTGGATTACGCCCACGCCAGCGGCATCGTCCACCGCGACATCAAGCCGTCCAACGTGTTGATGAATGACGATGCTGAACCTGTTCTTGCCGACTTCGGGCTCTCCGTGGCCATGGAGCAGATGTACCACGTCACGGCGCCGCAGGAGGCTATCGGCACGCCGGAGTACATGTCGCCGGAGCAGGCGATGGGGCGCGACGTGGACCATCGCTCCGACCTGTATGCCCTGGGTATCCTGTGCTACCAGCTTCTGGTGGGCGTGGTGCCGTTCCATGCCAATACCGCGGCCGCCACCATGATGGCCCACGTTCATCAACCGCTGCCTCTGTCCGAAGGCGACGATGTAGACCTTCAACCCGGAGTAAAGGCTACCCTGCTAAAGGCCCTGGCCAAGAATCCGGATGAACGATACCAGTCGGCCATGGGTCTGGTTGAGGCATTGGCCGCGTCTCTTCCGAGTGTCCAATCGGCCGTTATGGAACCGGACAGCCCGACAGTGGCTCTTCCGAAGGCCGTCCTATCGCCCGATTCCACGACTCAGCACCCGATGGGCGGCGCTACTGATGGACACGAGTTGCATGCGTTGCAAAGGCTTGCGGGCCGCCTGAACCGGCGATTGCTGGTGGCGGTTGGAGTCGCTGCGGGAGTAGTGGCCGCCCTGGCTTTGGCCATGACATTCGCCGTGAATTCCAGCAATCCGTCAGCCTCGGGTGACACGGCCAATCTGAGCGCCGCGCCGATAAGCAACGACCCCGACACTCCTTCGGTGGCAAAAGCCGCGCCTGCCCCAATCGCCTCAATTAGAGGCGCCGAGGCGGACATTGCGCCGGAGATGTCCCTGGCAGAGGCCATGGCAACGTTCGACCAGAAGGTCGCGTTGGTGCAACGAAGGGTCTCATCTCTTCGTGGGCTGGTCCCCGTTTCGCCTATCGAGAGCAACCTGGAGACCACCGACAAGCTTTACGACTTGGCCGATGCCCACTTCAAACGCAGGTTTCTTCGGGAGCAGGTCTTCAAGGCGGAGGAGCTTTACAAGACCCTGGGCCTGTTGCAGCCTGAAGATGACCTGGAGGACATAACGC
Organism: Chloroflexota bacterium; assembly: GCA_022572805.1. Classification (GTDB taxonomy): domain Bacteria; phylum Chloroflexota; class Dehalococcoidia; order Lucifugimonadales; family JADFKI01; genus Casp-Chloro-G4. The sequence goes on along the minus strand of JACZVF010000087.1, from coordinate 898 downwards.
GGGCGGTTTTCCTGCAGCAGGTGAGAGCCCTCTTCGACGATGCCAGCGGACGATTGTACGTGCTAAGCGATGCGCCAAACCTTGGCCCGGCCGAGGAGCTTAGCTACGCCAGCGTGTTCCTTGCCGGGGTGCAGGAGCAGCTCTTTTTCGTGTCTGATCTGCGCCGCGTTGCCCGTGAATCAGCCAACTCTGACCAGTACAGGGCGCTGACTGCCTTTGCCGGCGGCGAGGTCGCCCAGATACAGCAGGGTTACGCCGAGACCTTTTTTACGGAGGCCGAGCTGGCGGATGTGACCCAACCCATAGCAGGCAACAAGCTGGATGCCGCCCCGCAGGTCGTGCGGGACGTTGCCTTATTCCCGCAACGAGAGGGCAGCGACTTCGTGGCGGAGGTTTTCCAGTCCGCGGGAAGCTGGAAGCGAGTGAACGATGTTTACTCCAACCCGCCGGTCTCAACTGAGCAGATTATCCATCCCGAGAAATATCTGGCTGGAGAAAAACCTGTTATCCCAGCCCTGCAGGACATCACGGAGGCTATGGGCCGGGGCTGGGAGTTGATTGCCGAGGATACGCTGGGGGAGTTCCTGCTCAGGACCTACCTGGAGTCGAATCTTGATGCATCCGCAGCAGCAGACGCGGCGGCAGGCTGGGGTGGAGACCGCTACCTTCTGCTGTCCGGTCCCGAGGCAGAGCGGCTTCTGGTGCTATTGACAAATTGGGACACGTCAGAGGACGCCTCCCAGTTCTTTCGGTCCTATTCGCTGTTCATGGATGCGCCCCTGGTTGATGCTGGTGTGCTCGACGAAGGCAAGAGACTGTGGTCAGTCCGGCATGGGGCGGCTTTCCTTGATCGTGCCGGCGATACGGTTTTGCTGGTTATCGGAGACGACGAGTCGTT
>JACZVF010000293.1 GCA_022572805.1 Chloroflexota bacterium | reverse complement strand
GCTTTTGTTTCTGGGGGCACATCCCCCAGGCCCTCTGCCAGAGGGGGAAAGCCCCTCTGGACTCCCCCTTGACGATTTTAAGATAGTGACTTAAAACGTAGCGCAACAGCCCCTACGGTAGGTAAAAGATAGTCAACACCGCGGACTTCTCCTGCCCGCCGGAAAGGCTGACAACCACCTCTACAATATTGGGGCCCTCTTCCAGCGTCAGCTCCGTTTGCACGATTCCCTCTTCGTCGACGTCAAGCAGGTCGTCGTTAACACTCACGGCGGCGTCGATTACCGTCCTCGCGGTGAGAACGAAGATGGGAGACTCCACGAACACCACTTCCTCGGCGGGGCTAATGATTTCCAAGAAAAGCTCGTCGCCCAGCGCTTCTATGGCGTCACGCTCAACAAATAGGTCGCTCTGGTCCGATTCCTCTACCACGGGCTCCACCAGGCCCTCCGTGGGACCCGAGGCTGGGGACTCGCTCTCGCCTGGGCTTTCAGCCGCAGAGGACGGCGCGACGGAACCTTCTGCGGCGAGCGGTGGTTCGTAGGCCGGCGTGGCCTGCGAAGGCGCTGGATTCAAATCATGGAGCTCGCCGGGGTTGGTGTTGTCGCCCGTCGCGGCGGTTGCCGGGGCTGCGACAAGGGCCGCGTCCAGAACTGTATCCAGGACCTTCTCCTGGGCCGCCACGACCTTGTTCACCGGCGCCGGGGCTGCCTCCGCCGGCGTGTCAACCGGTTTGGAGCCACACCCGACGACAAAGGCAACGCCTACCATCAACAGAGCGCACACCTGGAATTTGCGTATAGGTCCCTTGATAAGCCTTTTCATGGTACAGAATCCCTGCCATATAAAATTCGCGGGGCGTAGCTGCCCAGCGTGCTGAATTGAGAGTAACAACGACTCAGCTATGGAATCGTAGCCGGCAGGTGTGGGAACGGCGTGTGAGCGGTGTTTGGCCCCCGAGTGCCGTCATTTGGAAGAACCTCATATTCCTGTTGACGGCAACGACTGTAGAACGAAATTTCGGAAAGTCACAATATGTCACGATAGTTCGCCTGTTAACGACGTGATTTTCCCTGAGTAATTCGCGTGTCGTGCCTAATATGAGGTTGTCCGTGGCAAGAGGCCGGATACTTCCGCGAGAGGACTTTAGCAAGCAAAAACTATGCAGCCAGTAAGCATAAACATAAATGTCAAGTCTCAGGACATTCCCACACTGATTTGCACAGACTACTCAAAGCAGAATCAGTTCACGAGCTACATATCAGACATGGCCGAGTCTCTGGCCCGGTCGCTGGGTGTCGAGGACTTTCTGCATAACCCGAGTCGCGTGGATGAGCTGCGAAGGCGGCTTTGGCAGGCGCACCCCAGTCTCTGAGGCCGGCCCCGCATTAGCCGCCGGGCCGCCTAGCCCAGAACTACCACCCTCTCCTCATCCATGGTGGCCAGAAGCTGCTCATTTATGCTTCGGGCGATGCCAGGGCCCCTGTAGATAAGGCCAGTCAGCACCTGCACCGTTGTCGCGCCGGCCCGAAGCACCTTGAAGGCGTCCACGCCGCTGAATACCCCACCGCACGCGTTTATGGCCATCGCATCGCCGATGACAGCCTTGAGATCGGCCACCATCCTCAGGGTATCCGGGAAGACTACTCTGCCGCTCAGCCCGCCGGAACCCACGGCCAGCCTGGAGTCCCGCACGGGCCATGTGTTGGACACAGTCACCGCGCTGACCTCGTGCCGTACGCAGACCTCCACCAGGCCAAGCACCCTGTCCCGCTCCTCGTCGCCTGTCGAGGGGTGATCCGCAGGCGACAGGTACGGCGGCAACTTGATGAACAGAGGGCGCTGCCTCCCAACGTTGACCTTGGTCAGCAGAGCGTCCAGGCCGTCCGTCTCCTGAAATATGCGAAGTCCAGCCGTGTTGGGTGAGCTGATGTTAATCTCGATGGCGTCCACCAGAGGCTCCAACCTGCGATGGCATTTGAGGATATCCTCCTCGGTCACACCGGAGACGCTGGCAACGATGGGAGTATTCGCCCGCACCTCCTGTACGCGCGCCAGCTCGTCGGCAGCGTTAGCCAGCCCCTTGCTGGGGAACCCCAGGGCGTTGACCAGCGCTTCATCCTCGACGTAACGCAACACACGAGGCTTGGGGTTGCCGGGACGAGGCATTGCGGTCACGGTGCCACAGGTAATGTAGCCAAAGCCCATGGATGACAGAGAAGGGATGACCTTGCAGTCCTTGTCATAGCCTGCCGCCAACCCGATGGGGTTTTTCAGTCGAATGCCGGCCAGCGTGGTCTCCAGCCGGGGGCTCTCCACCTTCAGCAGGGGCGACAGGAATTTCCACAAATAGTCCTGGTGCAGCAGGAATTCAGCAGCGCCCTGTGCCGTCTCGGGTGACAGCTTGAACAGCAGTGGGCGGACCAACGTCTTGTATGTGTCCGGGTTTATTATCAGCAAGTCTGGACCTCGATCTCCGGGTCTTGAACTCGGTTTCGTTGCCGGTGTATGCAAAAGAGATGTTGAACTCTTGCAGACGCTTGATCGTCAAGGGCTGTGGCACATGTACGAGGATATAGAGCTGCCGTTGGTGCCGTCGGTGATGGAGATGGCCAGTGTGGGGATGGGGTGCCTGCCAGAGGTGTTGGATGATATCGAGCGAGAGATTCTACCACAGTTAGAGGTGGCCAAGGAAGATATTGTGCAAGCGTGCAATCCTCAACATCTAGTCAGGCTGGCAGAACTATCGGCG
>JACZVF010000292.1 GCA_022572805.1 Chloroflexota bacterium | reverse complement strand
GCCGCCGTCAGCGTGGCGCAGCGTAATGATTCGGCGACCCGCCGGCGCATCCGCGATATACCGGACGACATCCGCAGGCGCCTGATGGACACGGCGGATGCCTAATTAGCCTCGCTTCGGTCCCAGCCCTCCTGCACCCAGTAGCCAACCTCCGGCACGTCCACCACCGTGGGCAGGCCCTGCGCCCGCTTCAGCCGCTGCACGTTGTACAGGTGCGTTATCTCCTCGAAGTACATGTGCCGGAATGTGGCCTCCAGCGTCATCTCCCCCTGGCTGGGGTTGGCGTCAGGCCTCATGCCCGTGGGGTGGGCCTTTATCATGATTTCCCACTGGGGCGTCAGACTGTAGCGCAGCGTGTTGGCCCGTAGGAAGCCGACGTTTCTTTCCGCCAGGACCCGCTGCGCCAGGTCGATGGACTCCTTTAGCTTTTCCAGCAGCACCGGCAGGTCCCAGTACCGGTCTTTGGGAAGCGCGCGGTCGTAATCGGCGCTGGTGACGTGTTCAGCCTCCGCAATTCCGTGCTCGCCGTTGGGGAAGAGAACGCCGCCCCATCGCACCATGAGCCACCGGTATAGCAGCGACGCCATGTGGCTGAGCTGTCTGCGTGCGCTCCACTCGGCCCAGCCCCACTGCTCTGAGCTCCAGTCCAACTGCTCGTCCGTCAGGCCGCTAAACTCCGGCGCGATGAGTTCGTAGAGCCCGGCATACTCTGGAAAAAGCGCCGTCGCTGTGCTGCTGTCTGATATGGGTAGCTGAGTCATAATCCTCTCTTGCTGTTGCTCAATCTAGGTCGAACGCCATTATATAGACTTATTTGAATTGTCGAAAAATTCTTGACAGTGTTTTGCCCTTGGATTACGCTGAAGTTTGCAGGTTATTTCATAAAAAAATACGGCTATGACGGAGACGAGTAACCGGGCTACAGTCGGCCAGCGAGTCTGGTACGGTGAAAGCAGACGCGGCGCGCCCCGGCGAAAATCCCTCCAGAGCCTCGCCCCGAAATTCGCCGGCTTCCAGAAGTATGCGGTAATGCGTAACGGGAAGTCGTATGGACGGTCAAGAGTAGGCGGCGACGGATTTACCCACCGTTATCTTGGGCGGCTCCGGGGCGGGCCCAAATTTACGTTGCTGTCCTAGAGTGTTGAGGTGCTCCGGCGTGGCCGGGGAAACTGGGTGGTACCGCGGTAACTTCCGTCCCTGATGGGATGGAAGTTTTTGTTTATTTCGTGTAGATGAAGACGGAACGTCTGAATACCGGGACTGGTGGAGATCGCGGTTTGGATCAAGATATAGGCAGAGACCACTGGACTCATAAGCTCTTCGTGGAAAACGCGGAGCTTTACCTGCCATTTCTCGAGCAGGGCAAAGAGCGTGCGCTGCGGGAGACCGTCATCCTGTCTGATATCTTGGAAGAGCGTGGAGTGGCGGAGAACGCAAAGCTGTTGGACGCCGCATGCGGGATAGGCCGGCACGCCGTTTTGCTGGCCCAACTCGGGTATCAGGTCACAGGGCTGGATATATCGCCGCTGTATGTGAAGATGGCCCGTGAGTACGCGTCCAGAGAGAATGTGGAGCCGATATTCCTGTGTGGCGACGTGTTGAAGGCGGCAAGTGTCCCTAACATTCTGGGTGACGATACCCCCTTCGACGCCATTGTGAACATGTTCACCTCCCATAGCTACTACGGCTGGGAAGGTGACCTGACAATCTTCAGGCAACTTCACCAGCTGGCATCTCCCGCAGCAGTGCTGGTCATTCTTACGGCGCACCGGGATGCCATCATTCGCAAATTTACGCCTGAAGCCATGGACAGGGCAGGGGACATCCGGATACTGCAGCGGCGGGGCCTGGACCTGGAGACGTCTACGATGCTCAACGATTGGGAGTTCTTTCAGGGCGAAAACGAGAATCTCAAACTCAAGTTGAGTATCCATATGGAGCACCGCCTGTACAGCCTGCATGATATGAAGCGACTGCTGGAGGAGGCCGGTTGGACTTACCTTGAGGCGATGGGTCAGTCCGACGATGAACAGGGCGTCTTGACTCCTCTCACCATCGATTCCAGCACCATGTGGGTGGTAGCTTGTGCGTAGATGTTGCCGGAGTCTCGCAAAGTGAAGGTATTGGGCGTCAACTTGGATAAATGGTCCACACCACCTGGCCTTTGGCAAAGGCTCAAGCCAGAGGCGCGACGCATGCGCGGACAGCCCACTGCAGCGGAGTTCAAGCTGTGGGAGGCGATACGCAACCGCAAGCTCAACGGCTTCCGATTTCGGCGTCAGCATGCAGTGGGCCGCTTTATCGTTGACTTCTACTGCGCCGACGCGAAGCTTGCTGTCGAGGTGGACGGCCAAATTCATGAGAAGAGGCGCGAGGAAGATGACGCGCGGGACGTATTTCTCCAAAGCCGTGGGCTGCGGGTGATGCGGTTTGCGAATCAACAGGTGGAGATTGAACTGGATAGCGTATTGGGTGAGGTGGCGGAGGCGCTGAACTTGAGGACGGAAAGCCCGTGATTGTGCGAAACGCCTCGACCTCACCCCCAGGCCATTGGCAACAAGACGCAAATCTAGTGCGCCCCTTCTCCGCGAGCGGAGAGGGGGTAGGGGAGTGAGGTCGCCTTACGCCCACCTCTCCCGCTCGTATTGCGCACGGGCAACATGCCCTCAGATTTAGTCTGCTTATCGTATGTCGGCGTGCAGCGCGTCATCCAATGCTTCCAGCGGGCGACCTTCCGGCCCTGTTCAACAATTCGACG
>JACZVF010000291.1 GCA_022572805.1 Chloroflexota bacterium | reverse complement strand
TGCGCCTGCCTTCTGGCGTCCGCAACCTTGCCCGGCTCAGTAACGGTTATGCCCACTGCCCCCATACCCTCGGCGATCTTGGCGTAGTCGCCTACCATCTCGGTGGTCCCGTACAGCTCACGCGCCGTGGGATATCCGCCGGGATACGTGGCCATGCCGCCGTTGTTCAGCACGACGGTCGTGATCGGGACGCCGGCCTTAACCGAAGTCGCGATGTCCAGACCGGACATGCCGAATGCGCCGTCGCCCATGAAGTTCAGGCAGAACTTGTCCGGCCTCGCCAGCTTGGCCCCAATCATCAGCGGTATGCCGTAGCCCAGGTGCGTCGTCTTGCCCCAGCCGATGTAGCTGTGCGGCGTCGTCGCGGAGTAGAACGGCATGATGGTGTCGCGAGGCGCACCGGCGTCGTGAGTCACGATGCTGTTCTCGTGGTCCAGCACACGCTCCAACTCACCAATCACCCGGTAAGTATTGATGGGCTTTTCGTCGGAGTTCAGGATGTCGTTCCACTCGGCCATCCACTTCTTCTTGATTTCGGCAATCTCGGCGGCTACGCCCGTCTGGCCCTTGCGGCCGTTCTCCCCCAGCTGCGCCTTGACCTCGGCGATGAGCATATTCAGCGTGAGCTTGGTATCGCCTGGCAGCCCGACGTCCGCCGTGAAATCCTTGTTGATGTCCTCGATGCTTTCCGTGTTGTGAATTATCACCTTGCCATCGGGGATGGGCTGGCCGTAGCTGGTGCGGCTCAGGCTGGTGCCCAGGCCCAGCAGTACGTCCGACTCCTGCAGCCAGGTACGGGCCTGCTGGGAAGTCGCGGAGCTTCCCGAACCCAGCGCCAGGGGGTGCCGGTCGTCGAAGCCCGACTTGCCCGGCATGGTGCAGTAGACTGGAATCTCCGTTAGCTCTGCGAACTCTGTCAGCTCGGCGCTGGACTCGGACATGAGCACCCCCATGCCGGACCAGATAACGGGCTTGTTGGCCCCCAGCAGCAGCCTCACGGCGTCCTTAACGTCGTTAACGTCTGGCGACTGGATGTGCCTCTTTGGCGGCTGGTAATTCAGCGCCGCCTCCGACACCTCCATTAATCCCACGTCGGCGGGAAGCTCGATGGTCACTGGGCCGCCCCTGCCGTTGCGCAGGTGGTGGAAGGCCCGGCGCATGACGCTGGAGACCGATTCTGGTGTGTAAATAACCTCAGAGTGTTTAGACACCGATGCGAAAGTCCGCGCCGGCGAGAAGTTGGGCCGCACAGACCTTGCCGCCAGGGCGGGGCCGCCCGGCAGGTACAGCACCGGAATATTGTCGGCAAATGCCTGTGCGAGACCACCCATGGAGTTCTCGGTGCCGGGGCCTCCCTGGGTAACGATTACGCCGAACTCTTTTCGGTGGCCCAGGCGGCTGAGGGCGTCGGCTGCCATAATTGCGCCGCGCTCCTGCCTGAACATTATGGTGCGGATACCTTCCTTGGCAATCTGCTCGATGAGGTTGTTGGAAGGGAAACAGGAAATCCATTCCACGCCCTCCATCTTGAGGATCCGCGCGATGGCTTGCATTGTGTTCATTCAGAGCTCCTCCACCAGATATTTTTTTCTTCTCATTCGATGCAATTCAAGACTAAATTACGATCGGTCTTCCAGCACGGTAGGATACCGTATCGCAGGGGCGGCGGCAACTTGGGGAACGGCATGTGGAGCCGCCAACCTTCCGCCAGGTATCGTGTAAGATGGCCTTGGTTCACTACGGCAGGGAGGCTCGTGTGCAGGAAGGCCCCGCGTCGCCATTCTTCGTCGGGTCGCTGATAACATCCGTGGTCGGGGCGGCGCTCTTGCTGGCTACCGACTTCGCCGGCTGGTCCTCGTCGACCAGTGGTGGCGGAATCACCGTAGAGGAATCGGGTTACATCGGTCTGCTGACCGTTTACTTTCCGCTGATCGCCGTTCTGTCCGGCACCCTGCTCTACTGCGGCTACGTGTCGTTCACGGCGCTGCGTCACCCCGAGCAAGGCCCGGACCCAAGATATATCGACCTGGCATATAAGGGCTCCGTTGCGGTCTTCGCGACAGTCCTGGTCGGCGCGCTGGTTTTCGCCACCATCATGCTGACGGACGAGCCCGATGACTGGTGGCTGGACTCCGGCTTTTACGGCGGGATGATCGGATCCCTACTGACGGCCGTCCTGCTGCGGTTGGGGCTTACGCGGCTCTCCGCCGATTAGTAACTATCTCAAAAAGGCGGATGCCTTGTTCCTGGGGGCACATCCCCCAGGCCCTCTGCCAGAGGGGGAAAGCCCTCTCTGGACTCCCCCACGACGATTTTGAGATAGTGACTTTGTGCGCAATCTTGCGCCATCCCTATTGCAACCAGGGCCTGTAGACCTTGCCGCCACGTATGGTCAAAGCGTGCGTAAGTCGCTGCGTTCCCTCCGCCTTTACCCCCAGGGAGTCCTCGAACGGAAAATGGCCTTCCTCCAGCCTCATCAAGGTCACATCAGCCTCTGCGCCTACCCTGAGTGTGCCCAGTCTGTCGTCCAGCCCCATAGCCTTGGCGGTGGTCTCCGTGCTAAGACGAATCACCTCCTCCAGCGAAAGTCCCAGGTGAAGGAATTTCGACAGCGTGGTCAACTGGTCGTGCACCGGCCCCTCGATGTTGTACACATGCAGGTCGCTGCTGATGTTGCCCGGGTAGAAGCCCTGGGACAGCGCCTTTTCCGCCACATCAAATGAGAAGCTCCCTCTGCCGTGGCCAATGTCGAAGATGACG
>JACZVF010000290.1 GCA_022572805.1 Chloroflexota bacterium | reverse complement strand
CACAGGTAATAGGCGTGGCCGATCCCTCCATGGCCGAGAAGATGGCGCAGGTGCTGGCCAGGCTGGGCAGCACGCACGCGCTGGTGGTGCACGGTGTCGATGGCCTGGACGAGATATCCCTGGACGGTCCGACCCGTGTGTGGGAGATGCAGAACGGCACCGTCTCCGAGATGTCCGTTAGTCCTGACGACGTGGGAATGGAAACCTCTCCAATGTCGGCAATACAGGCGCATGGAGTCGAAGAGAGCGCGCGGATTCTGCGAGACGTGTTGGCCGGCAAGACGGGGCCGGCAAGGGACATCGTGCTGTTCAATGCCGCGGCCGCGCTGCTGGCTGCGGACAGGGTGTCGTCCCTTGCGGAGGGAGTCGGCGTGGCTGCCGAGGCCATCGACAGCGGCAAGGCCCTGGCCGGCATGGAGAGCTTCGTAAAGCTGAGTCAGAGCCTGGAGTAGACGGCCGTTGCATGACTCTCCGGCCCCACAACCAGCTCAAGAGGGCAGTATTGGCTGAGGATCGCACACCCGACATTCTGAAGAAGATCGTCAGCGTGAATCGCGTCAAGGTCGAGCGCCTGAAGAGTGAGATGCCCCTGGCCGAGCTGCAGCGTCGCATTAACGCCCGTCAGCCCGCGCTGGACTTCGCCGCCGCATTACGTGGCCACGGCGTCAGCGAGAAAGTAAAGATAATCGCCGAGGTAAAGAAAGCGTCGCCTTCAAAAGGCCTGCTGCGGGCCGACTTCGATCCGGTTGAACTGGCCAAGACCTATGTAGACAACGGCGCGGCGGCTATATCGGTCCTCACGGAGGCAGACCACTTTCAGGGCAGCGTCGACCACATGGATGTTGTGCAACAGGTGGCCTTTCCCAGGAACGTTCCCGTGCTGCGCAAAGAGTTTATCTTCGATGAGTACCAGGTCTTCGAGGCCCGCGCCTACGGGGCTGACGCCCTCCTGCTGATCGTCGCTATGCTGACACCGGAATGCTTGACCGAGCTATTGAAGCTCAGCGTTTCGCTGGGAATGCAGTGCCTGGTCGAGGTCCACGACGAGTCGGAGCTGGAAATGGCGCTAAAGGCGGGCGCGGACGTTGTCGGAATAAACAACCGCGACCTCAGGACCTTCAAGACAGACCTGGGCGTTACCGGGCGGTTGGCATCTCGCGTTCCCTCGGATAAGATTATAATTAGCGAGAGTGGCATCAACAGCCCGGACCACCTGCGAACGGTGAAAGAGGCTGGGGTGGACGCGGCGCTGATTGGCGAGGCTCTGGTGACGGCGTCGGACGTGGGCGCGAGGCTTAGGGAGTTGACATGACCGAGTTCAAGATATGTGGTCTCAGGACTTTGGAGGATGCGTTGGCCGCAGCCGATGCAGGCGCGTCGTTCCTTGGCTTCGTTTTCGTCCCGGGTGTGCGCAGGCAAATTGACGAGGCGCTGGCATCGGAAATCATACAGGAAATCAAAAGGCGCACAGGGTCCGGTGGGCCGCGTATCGTCGGACTGTTCGCCAACCAGGCAATGTCTGAGGTCAACCGCATAATTAGCAAATGCGGCCTGGACTTCGCGCAGCTCTGTGGCGACGAGCCCCCGGACTACTGGGACCAGGTCGAAGCCTGGGTCATCAAGATGCTGAAGGTTGCAGACGACGGGCCCAAGGAAAAGCTGGTGGCCGGCCTGCGCAAACACATTGAAGATGCAATGAGCCGGATGCACCTGTGCCTGCTGGACAAGCACACCGCCGGTGCACTGGGAGGCGCCGGCAAGTCTTTCGACTGGAGCATCGCCGCGGAGATTGCCAAGAACTACCGAATCATACTGGCGGGCGGCCTCACCCCCAAGAACGTCCACGAGGCCATTTCAAAGGCCGGCCCATGGGGCGTGGACGTCTCCACGGGCGTGGAGACCGACGGCGTCAAGGACATCGATAAGATAATGGCCTTCGGGAACAATGTCCGCGCGGTCGGCGTCGCCTAGCCGAAATTTATTGCCTAAATGGCGCATCTAATTTGTTGGTCCAGAGTATTTTTTCCATCCCGATACAAAAAAGAGGCTGACGAATGGCCAAGCGAATACAGCTGAAGACGCATCGAGTTCGAATCAAGGCCCCACGTGAGCTCATCTTTCAGAAGATGTCGTCATTCGGGCGGGGCCACCTGAGGGGCGATACCAACGAGTCGTCCGAGGTCTTGTCCCGCGACGGCGACAAGCTCGTCGTGAAGTTCCGTACTAAGGCCGGGCCGATATCCTACGACACGGTGGAAGAGATTACGCTGGAGTCGCCGCGCCGCATAACGTTTAAGCACCTGTCCGGGCCTCTGCATTACGCCTGGGAGGAGTTCGTTTTAGAGGATGTGAGCGAGTTTGAGACTGAGCTGGTCCACGACGGCGAGTTCATCTGGAACCGAATACCGTTCATCGGCTGGTTCGGTGGAATGATCTACACGAAGCCAACATTCGAGCGTTTGATGACCAAGCACATGGGGCAGATCAAAGAGACTTGTGAGGCCAGGGCAGCCCGCAGCCGAGTATTTCCACGCCCCCCTGCGGAGACCGACAGCTCCTAGTCACTATCTTAAAATCGTCATGGGGGAGTCCGGAGGGGCTTTCCCCCTCTGGCAGAGGGCCTGGGGGATGTGCCCCCAGGAACAAGAGCCCCCAGGGTGGGTGGGCGGGAACAAGGCATCCGCCTTTTTAAGATTGTTACTTGGTTGCAGAAGTCTTAATACGTCCCACCCGCTACCCGGAGAAGGTGCACGAGAGGCCAAGGCC
>JACZVF010000086.1 GCA_022572805.1 Chloroflexota bacterium | reverse complement strand
GTGAAGTTACGGACGTTGGGACGCCAGTGCTTCTGCTTCCGCACCCACTCCCGCAACTGGTCCTCGAAGGCGCTGAGCTTGAGGAAAAAATGCTCCGTCTCCCTGAACTCAGGCGTATTGCCGCAGATCTTACAGACGATGTTGATCAGGTCTTTGGCGTCGAGCGTGCGTCCGCAGTTGTCACACTGGTCTCCCCTGGCGCCGTCATGATTGCAGTGGGGACAGGTGCCCTCCACGTAACGGTCGGCCAGAAACCGGTTGTCGGTGACGCAAAAGGCCTGCACCATTGTGTCCAGGTAGATGTATCCCCGCTCGTGCAGTTTCAGGAACATGTCCTGGGCAACGCGGGCGTGATTGTCTGTGTGCGTAGTCGTGAACAGGTCGAAGCTGATGCCCAGCCTCTTCCAGTCATCCAAGAATTCTGCCTGGTACTGGCTGTAGATATCCTCGGGGGTTACGCCACGCTCCTCCGCGGATATGGTGACCGGAGTGCCGTGGGCGTCGCTACCCGACACCATCAACACGTCGTTGCCCTTCATGCGATGGTACCGGGCAAAAATGTCTGCCGGCAGGTAGGTCCCGGCGATATGCCCTATGTGAGCGGAGCCGTTGGCGTAGGGCCAGGCAACCGCGACAAGTATGCGCTCAGACATGGGAGAAATTACTCGGGAAGGTCGGCGTTTTCGCCTGTATATGGTAGCACAGATGCAAATTGGAGGTCCGGATTACTTCGTGGTCCGACGCTTGATGCCGTCACCCTTTTCCGATGCTACCCACAGCGCGTACACGCGATTCCTTGCCAGACCCGTGGCCTCCATGACCGTGGAAACCGCGTCCCTGGATCCCGCGTCCTGCCCGCGCAGGACATGCAGCATTTGTTGCGCGGTCTCCTCCGACGCGGCATCGTCTTTGGGGGTCGGGTCCGCGCCTTCGACAACCAACGTTATCTCGCCCCTGGGTGCGGTAAAGTGCTCAATCGCCTCGGATATGGCGCCGCGGAACACCTCCTCGTGGAGCTTGGTCAGCTCCCGGCAAACGGAGATTCGCCTGTTGCCAAGCGCTTCCCTGAGATCGGCCAGGGCCGCGCGCAACCTGTGCGGCGTCTCCAGGATAACCAGCGGACGCTCAGCTTCCGCCACTGATTCCAGCAGCTTGAGCCTGGCGGCCTTGCGCCTCGGGAGAAACCCAAGGTAAGTAAACTGCTGCAGGGGAATGCCTGCTACCGATATCGCGGTGGTCACGGCTGACGGCCCGGGCACGGGCACCACACCAAAGCCGGCCTCTCGTGCCGCCTGTACAAGCTGGTGGCCCGGGTCGTTGACTCCCGGCATACCGGCGTCGGAGACCAGCGCAACATCCATGATTTCCAGTTCCGACAGCAGCTTGGGCATCCTGGCAACCCGGTTGTTGTCGTTGTAGCTAAACATGCGGGTGTGGATGTCGAAGTGGCTCAGGAGCCTGCGGGTGACCCGGGTGTCCTCGGCAGCAATCAACCCGACCTCCTTCAGGACACGAAGGGCCCGAAGGGTAATGTCCTCCAGGTTGCCAATGGGCGTGCCAATTACAAAGAGTGTGGGCATGTTTCACTTCTGTTGGACCTACGGCGCATACGGTGCATTCTATCAAATGCCCGTGAGTTGCCTTGAAGGAAATAACAGAGTGGTGACTGACCACAAAAGAAAAGGGCGACCCACCGAAGCGGGCCGCCCTTAACACTTGGGATCAGTTCATGCCGAATGGACTAGCGGCGGAAGAAACCTCCGCTCTTGAACATTCCGCCTGCGCCACCCTTGCTGGAGATGGCCTTTGACAGATCATCCTGCTTCAGGCCGGTGGCGATTAGCGTCATGCTGACCCTGTCCTCGAAGTCGTCTTCGATGGACATTCCGAAGTAGATGTCGGCATCCTTGCTAACGGACTTCGAGATCAGCTCCCCGGCTGCGTTTACGCCGCCAAGAGTAAGCTCTTCGCCGCCCTTGACTGAGAAGAGGACTCCTTTGGCCCCTTTAATAGAGATGTCCAGCAAAGGGTTGGCGATGGCCTGTTTGGCTGCCTCCAGTGCGCCCATGTGTCCGTGGCCGGTGCCGATGGCCATCAGAGCTCCGCCAGGATTGGAGAGAATCGTCCTGACGTCCGCGAAGTCAACGTTGATCTCGCCGGGCACGTTGATTATCTCGGAAACGCTCATGATGCCCTGGGTAACGACCTCGTCCGCAGTGCGGAACGCCTCAATCATCTCGGCGTCGTGGTCCACGTACTCCAGCAGCCGGTCGTTGTGGATAACGATAAGGTTGTCTACGTAAGGCCGCAGCCTGGCGACACCGGCAATAGCCCTGTCCACCCGGCGGCTGCCCTCGAAGCTGAATGGCGTGGTCACTACGGCCACGACAACGGCGCCCATCTCCTTGGCCAGGTAAGCCACGTAAGCAGCGGCGCCAGTGCCTGTGCCACCGCCCATACCGGCGGTTATGAATACCAGCTCCGCGTCCTTTAGGACCTTGCGCAGCGCAGCTGAAGACTCCTCGGCAGCCTTCGCGCCGATGTTCGCGTCTCCGCCCGCGCCCCAGCCTCTGGTGGACTTCTGGCCTATCTGAATGGAGTCGATGTTGTGGTTGCCCGACACCGATTCCAGGGACTTGACGTCCGTATTGATTACGGCGAACTCAACGCCGGGAACGTGCCTGTGCTGCAGCATGCGCCGTACGCAGTTACATCCGCCGCCGCCGACACCTATGACCTTAATTCGGGCCGGTGCCTGCTCCCACTCTTGAACAAGCTCCGTAGACGACTTATCCGGCAAGTCGTTCGTAGGTATTTCAGACATTCCGTCTCCACCAAGCAATCGTTCAACCGTCATGAACTATCTCTCCTTTCATCTGTGGGAGCTCTGGCTGTTCTCCAGAAGCTCCTGACGCGTGGCCACCCATTCCTAGAGATACACACATCTTGCGTTAACCAATCTTCTCGCACATATTGCCGATTGTCCGCCGCACACCATCCCAGGAAGGGACTGCGGTCAACGCCACCAAATACGAAACCCCTGGTTAACCGGAGAGGAATTCTCATTTCGCTTGAATTCGCTTAGCCCGTGTACATGGGCCGGATGACCAGGTTATTACTAATTTAGACGTATGGCGGAGGCTGTTATGTGAGTGCTTCGTGTGCGAATGGATTGCATACGGTTTGGTTAAGAAAGACATAACCCGTGCTTCATGATCGACGGGCAGGGATTCCAAGGGGTGTAGCGTTGACGCAACGGCGTAATGCGATGGATTCGCATGGCAGATCGGGCAAAGAAAATGGCGGGCCGTTTGACCCGCCATTCACCCACTCCAATATTCCTCGGCAAGGATGCGCGTTTAGCCCAATGCAAGCTACTCCAGGGCGCTGGCCGTGCCGACGATGCAAACAGTCCCGTCGGGCTTCTCCATCCATACCGCTACATTGGCACGGGTGCCGCCGTTCTCATGCACCCTGTCCGTGATAACGCCCCGGGCTATGACGTGGTCGTTGGGCCAGACTATGTTGGTGAACTTAACGTCCAGCTTGCCGCCCTCGAACCAGCCCTTGCCGAAACGGCGGTCCATCATATCGCCGATGTAGGACACGGTCAGGCGGCCGCCGACGACAACCTCCTCGAATCCTAATTCCTTGGCCGCGTCCTTGTCGGTGTGGTAGTTTTTGTTGCCGTGGAAGAAGGTGCCGCACATCTCCAGTGAGATGTCGCTCTCCACCGGGCCTACCGCGTCGCCATCGGGAATCCGGAACTTGCGAACGCCTTCCTTCGATTTCGGGTCGCGAAGTTTCACCGTGCCCTGGTCACTCTTCCCCAGCAGGTAGCTCTGGTGATGCACGCCAATGGCCATGACCTCGTCATCGAGCGACCACAGCGTAACCTGCTGTTTCACCACTGTGCGGTCCCGCCACTGGTAGATGTCCTCAATCTTGGAGGACCTGCGGTAGGTCTCTCCCTGAAGCATGGGCTTGCGGATATCCCACTCCTGGCGAATCCACAGGTTGCCGAAGTTGTCCTTGAAGCCCGCGCCGGAAAATCCGGTGTCGGCGTTGGTGAGAATCATGGACGGCACCAGCGCCTTTCCGAACAAAGAGCTGTCTGTGTACCAGTCCGCGTCGACTTCCAGCCCATCGAAGTAGTGCTGAACGAGATCATCCGTAACCGTAAATTCCATGGAACCCAGGTCTTTACCCACGTAAGCTTCTTCCGGGTCTCGAGCCGTCTGCTGAGCCATAGAGTCCTCCCTTCTGATGTCTGATTTCCACCTGCCAATTTATGTTCATTCAATTTATTGGTGGGACCTACAGAATCACACCATCGTCCTTGAGCACTTCGATATCGTCCCACGTGTAGCCCAGCAAATCGATGAGGATAGTCTCCGTCTCCTCGCCGTGCATGGGGGCCATTCGCCTGGTGGAGACAGGTGTTTCGCTGAAGCCCACCGGCGTCTGGTGCCACTTGGTCGGGCCCAGCACCGGGTGGTCGAAATCGATCAGGTAGTTGTTTTCGATTACCTGCGGGTCGTCGGCAAGGTCCATCACATCCTGGACCCGCTCCCAGATCAGGTCTCCGGCCTCGTTCAGCCGCTGCTCCCATTCCAGGCGTGGTCTGGTCAGGAAGATCTCGTCCAATATCTCGATGAGCTCCTCCCGGTGTTCGTTGCGGGACACCATGGTGCTGAAGCGAATCTCCTCCACCAGGTCATCCCTGTCCAGCGCCCTGCAAAAAGCGGGCCAGTACCGGTCACCCTGACTCATGGAGAATGCGATCCACTTGCCATCACCGCATTTGTAGGTGTTCCAAAGCACGTTGCCGGCCATCTTGCGGTGCTGCCGCTCCATCATCTTGCCGGCGCGCAAGGCTATGCCGTCGCGCATGCCGCCCAGCCACATGAGGCTGCCCAGGTGCGAGACGTCCACACGCTGGCCCATGCCGAAGCGTTCCCTTGCTATGATTGCTCCCAATATGCCGTAGGACAGCATGATGCCTGCCATCTGATCGGCCATTCCATTTATGTTATAGGGAGTGTCGTCGGCAGGACCCGACCACCATAACGACCCGGACCTCGCCTCGCCTGTTAGAGCGAATGCCGGTTTGCCGGAATCCGGTCCGTTAGGCCCATAGCCGGAGCCGGAGCCATACACGATGTTAGGTCTGATTTTGGCCACATCGTCGTATCCCAGACCCAGGCGCTCCGCCACACCTTTCCGGAAGTTCTCGATGAATACGTCGGACTTCTTGATAAGCTTCCGCATTATCTCAAGGCCCTTGGGGTTTTTCAGGTCAAGAGCTATTCCGCGCTTGTTGCGGTTCATGCTGGCGTAGTAAGCGTTGATGCCGTTCCCAAGGTCCGATGGCAGGCCACCGATGACGCCGAACTGCCGACCGTGGTCACCGTCCAGCGACTCGACCTTAATCACCTCCGCGCCAAGGTCGGCCAGCATCATTGCGGACACGGGGCCGAACTGCCACATCGTCCAGTCGATTACACGAATTCCGTCCAGAGGACCTTTGGACCCATGGGCGGCCCCGTTAGCGTCGTCGGTCACTATTAGCACCCCCAAAGACGGCTGTACAGGTGTCGTCTGAAGACACGGACCATTAACTCCCGCCCGACATTATAGCCGGATTTCAATCGTCAGTCTAAGAATTCCGGCGAAAAACAAAGGGCGACCCACCGCAGCGGGTCGCCCTTGAATTTCCCTCAGGTCGGGTTAGTATTGCCTCTGTTCCCTGGAACGACCTCCCATTTGACCGTAGGAGACATTGGGGTCGATCACGACGTCCAACAGCGCGGGCTTGCCCGATCCAAATGCCCTCGCCAGAGCAGGCTTAATCTCGTTGGGATCGGTGATGCGCTCGCCGTAGCCGCCCATGCCCTCCATGATTTTGGCGTAGTTGGTCTCCTGCGAAAGCATTGTGGCCAGCGCCCGTCCGCCCCGCCTGAGAACACCCTGCGTGGTCTGGTTCCAGGCTCCGTTGTTGCCCAGCACGCAGACGATTGGCAGGTTAAAGCGGACGTAGGTCTCCACGTCGAAGCCGGTCAGGCCAAAGCCGCCGTCGCCGTACACGATGCAGACCTGCTTGCCGGGTCTGGCAAGCTGCGCCGCCGCAGCGAAGCCGCTACCGGCGCCCAGGCAGCCGAACTGTCCAGGGTCCAGCCAGTGGCCCGGCTTGTTGATATTTAGCACACGGGCCGCGAACGTCACAACATCCCCTCCATCGCCAATGACAGTGGCGTCGTGGTCCAGGAAGTCTCGAAGCTCGCCCATCAAGCGCATCGGATGAATTGGCGTGGAATCGCTGTTGAGCATGGGCTCGTCAACGGCCTTCAAAGCGGCGTCCTCCGTGATAACCTCTTCCACCCATGACCGCCCCGGAGACTTGTATCCCGAATCCCTCAAGCCGTCTATGATCGCACGAAGAATGACCTTGGTATCGCCCACGATGCCGGCATCGACAGCTCGGTTCTGGCCGATCTTGGTGCCGTCCGTCATGATTTCGATGAGCTTGGGGTTCTGAGGGAACAGGCTTTCGGAGCCGTAGCTGAGTCGGAAGTCGATGGGCGTTCCGATAAGAATCACGGTGTCGGACTTCACCATACCGTAGCGCCGGCCAAGGCTGCCGATATTCGGGTGGTCCGAAGGTATGCTGCCCCGTCCCATTGCATTCAGGAAGACCGGGGACTCGATTAGCTCAATGAACTCGCGAAGCTCCTCAGAGGCCTGGGTCCACCATATATCGGAGCCGGCCAGCACCATCGGCCGTTCGGTGTTCTTGATGATATCTATGGCTTTCTGGATATACTCAGGGTCGCCATAGGCCCTGGCTTCGGTCCTGTAGCGCTCAGGGTACTTAACGTCATCCTCTTCGGCCTTGCCGTTTACGATATCGATGGGGATTTCCAGGTAGACTGGGCCGGGAACGCCGGACATCGCATGCCGAAAGGCGATTGAGACGTACTCCGGGATGCGGTCGGTGCGCTTCACCTGCTCCGAGAACTTTGTGATGGGCCTCAGGAAGGTGGCGCTGTCGAAGTCTTGCAGGCCGCCGCGAAGGTGGTCGCTGATTCCGGCATTGCCGCCGATTATCAGCATGGGGCTTGGCGCCTGGAAGGCGTTGGCGATGCCTGTCACCGCATCGGTGACGCCGGGGCCTGCCGTGACGATGCACACGCCGGGCTTGCCTGTGACCTTGGCCCAGCCCTCCGCTGCGTGGGCGGCTACCTGCTCATGACGGAAGTCGATGATCTTGATGCCTTCGTCCGCGCAGCCCTCGTAGAGGTTGTAAATGTGACCGCCGTTGAGCGTAAAAACATACTCTATGTTTTCACGTTTGAGTGCCTTCGCAAACAAATGTCCGCCGTCTATCTCAGCCATCGCTCCTCCTAAGCTTTTATGGTTTTGGGAATCCGGCCATGGGCAATCAGGCAGGCTCGCCTCAGCTTTTGCGATCCCCTCTAAAGTATTGCTCCGGCCTCCCGGAGCTCCTGGATATCGTCCCAATCGTACCCCAACTCGTCTATCAGAATCTCTTCGGTATGCTGGCCCAACTCGGGGGCTTCCCGCCAGATGCCGGCGGGCGTTTCGCTGTATATGTTGGGATGATTGCACATTTTAACAGAGCCAAGCACCGGATGCTCGAACTCCGTGATGTAGTCGTTGGCGATGACCTGAGGGTCCTGTTCCAACTCCTCCACGCTCTGCACCTTGGCGTAAATGAAGTCCACTTCAGACGCTCGCAATGCCTGGTCCCACTCATCAACGGTCTTGGTGGCGAACACCCCGTCGATGATCTTTACCAGCTCCGCCGAGTTCTCCGCCCGAGCGGCCATATCGCTAAACCTGGGGTCGTCGATGAGATGCTCCAGGCCCAACACACGGGCCAACGGCTCCCAGTAAGGGTCTGGCTGCAGGTGCATCATCTGAATGCACTTGCCATCTGATGCCTTGTACAGGTTGGACAGCGGATTGGTCGGCGCCTCCCTGTCGTAGGACTGAAAGCTGCGGCCATTGTTCAGCAGGCTCATAGTCATGCCCATGCCCTGTAGCCACATGTTGGCGCTCAGATGGGACGTCTCCACCTTCTGGCCTTTGCCCTGAATGTGCTTGCACACCAGCGCCGCAAGCACGCCCTGGCACAACATGATCGCGCCTATCTGGTCGGACACGCCCTGCGTGACGCGGGTAGGGTACTCGGCCTTGGGGTCGGATGCGGACATCATCAGGCCGCTTCTTGCCTGTCCGCAGCCGTCAAAAGAGGGCAGGTGCGAATCGGGACCCTTGGGTCCGTAACCGTTGGCCGAGCCGTACACCAGCATTGGATTGATCTCGCTGAGCTTCTCGTAGCTCATGCCCAGACGCTCGGCCACGCCCTGGCGGAAGTTCTGAACGAATACATCCGCGTTTTTCACCAGCTTGTAAACGATCTCCCGGCCGCGTTCGGTCTTGAAGTTTATGGCCATGCCGCGCTTGCCCCGGTTGGTCGTCTCGAAGTATGCGTTGCGGCCGCCGCCCAGGTCCATTGTCAGGCTGGAGGCCCTCCAAAGGCCTCTACCCGAGTCGCCGTCCAGCGACTCTATTTTGATGACATCGGCGCCCATATCCGCCATCATTGAGGTGGAGACAGGCCCGAACTGCCAGACAGTCCAGTCCAGGACCCTAACGCCTTTCAAAGGCCCATCCACTTTTACAGAACCGTTGGAAAACATCAGCAGCCTCCAGACCTTTGGCCTCATTACTCAAAAACTCGATAATTTTCGGCGGCATTGTAGCACAAAGGCCGTGCCCGGAAGTAGACCGATTACCGAAATGAATAACATACATCCGCATTGTCGACATTCGGCGGCAAATCCGGCGCCGGCCTGTGCTAAAATCCTCGCGGCATGAGCACGAAAATCGTAGTCATCTCCGACACTCACCTCTACCAATGGGACGAGGTGCATCCGGACATTCGCCGGGCGGCGGCCGAGGCTGATATCGCCGTACACTGCGGCGATTTCGTGCGCATGGACGTCTTAGAGGGATTCCGGCGGGAGGCCAAACGCTCGTTTGCGGTGCACGGCAACACCGACCCGGTAGACCTGCGCAACGCGATTCCCTACGTTGACGTCATCGAATCGGAGGGAAGGCGTATCGGCGTGATACACCCGGCATGGGGCGGACCCGAGTTCGAGCCGGAGGCGCTATTGCCCGACTTTCCAGGGCCTGTGGACGTTATTCTGTACGGCCATCTACACATCCCTATGAATGAGGAGCGCAACGGCGTGCTGTTCGTGAATCCGGGTCAGGCTTACGCCTCCTTCAGAGTGCCCGCTACCATTGCCGTGCTGACGCTGGACGAGGGTGAGGTCTCGGTGGAAATTCGTGAGGTGGAGGCGGCGCACTGAACGTCCGTGAGATAGTTGGCGTCACACTTAATTTGGGATAAACTCCACGCGTATATCAGTCAATTCAATTTCAAGGGGTAGCAAATGCCAAAGAGAGTTAACAGGGCCATCGAGCTGCTGGAGCAAGGCCAACCCATCTACTACACGGGGGCGCACTCAGGGGCCGTCCTGAACTACGAAGAGGGCCTCAAAATGTCCAAGACGTGGGCCGACTACATAAACGTAGGTATGGAACACGGCGCATTCGACATGGCCGGGCTGGACCAGTTCATGCGGGGACTCATCGACGGCGGCCCCACCAGGAGCGGCCACCGAACACCGGCGGTCATAGTGGAGGTCCCTGTCGACGGCGGTAGCGCCGAGGTGGTGAGGGCGAATTCGTGGCAGTTCCGTCAGATACTGTCAAGGGGCGTGCACGGAATCCTTCTGTGTCACGCGGAGAATCCCGGCGCGGTCCGGGCGTTCGTGGAGACTTGCCGTTACCCCATCAACAAGATCGGCGTAGGCAACAACCTCGGCGAGGGTCACCGCGGCGCGGGCGGACAAAACGGGGCGGGCGAGGTCTGGGGCATCTCCGGCGACGATTACCTGGACAGGGCCGACCCCTGGCCGCTAAATCCCGATGGCGAGCTACTCCTGGGCCTCAAGATAGAAAACAAACGCGCGCTGTCCAACGTGGAGCTGAGCACGCAGATCCCGGGCATCGCCTTCGCGGAGTGGGGTCCCGGCGATATGAGCCTGGTGCACGGCTACAAGCGCCTGCCGCCCAAGGACCAGATGCCGCCGGAGCTGACGGCGGCGCGTGAGCGCATCAAGGCCGCCTGTGAAAAGGCAGGCCTGTTCTTTCTTAACTCGGTAGCGGTAGACGACGTGACGGAGATGATCGACGAGGGCGTGATGGTATGCGCCGGCAACAGCGAGGAGGCCGCGAAGATCGGCAGGGCGCACACGAAAAGGGAGATGCCTGTTTAGCGCTACCCCCTTGTACAGGAAGTGCCAAATTTGCACGGTTCACCCTTCGACAAGCTCTCCGCCGCGGCGGAGTCCGAAGATAATCTGATTGCGGAGTCGGACAGGGGGAACGGAACTTTGTACTTACGTTCGTGGTGTCCGACTCTTTAGCTGGAATATCTTCGGACTCCGCTTCTTCGGAGAGTGTCCAACCACCGGTTCATGCCGACTTTATGTGCAAGTCTCAACATCACAGCATATGAACGGGCTTCAAAGTGCGGCTGACCAAAAGGGCTTCCTGAAATCGGGAACCCCTATTATTCTCCTTCATATTGCTGCGTCGGACTCGTCGCTAAC
>JACZVF010000289.1 GCA_022572805.1 Chloroflexota bacterium | reverse complement strand
AAAAAGCAGAGGGCGCAGCCCAGAACGAGGCTGAATCGGAGTCCCTGTACAGGATATTCGGCAGCAAGCCCGGCAGCTACGGCGCGGGGATTCTGCAGGCCATAGACCAGGGCAACTGGCAGACCGACGAGGACCTGGCCAACGTCTACACGGCTTGGGGGTCGTTTGCCTACACGCGGCAGAGGCACGGGGTCAGCGCCGTCAAGGAGTTCCGTCGCCGATTTGCCTCCATCGACGTGGCCACCAAGAATCAGGACAACCGGGAACACGACATTTTCGACTCGGACGACTACATGCAGTTTCACGGAGGCATGATCGCCACCGTTCGGCACCTGGCGGGAAAGAACCCGCGTCAGTTCTTCGGCGACTCGGCAGACCCCAGCCAGCTCAAGACGCGCGACCTGAAGGAGGAGGCTCGACGGGTGTTCCGCAGCCGCGTGGTCAATCCCAAATGGATTAACTCCATGAAGCGGCACGGCTACAAGGGCGCATTCGAGCTGGCGGCCACCGTGGACTACATCTTCGGGTACGACGCCACGGCCCAGATCATCGACGACTGGATGTATCAAGAGGTGACTGAGGCATACGTGCTGGACCCGGCGATGCAGGAGTTCTTCCAGGAGAGCAATCCCTGGGCCCTGCGTGCGATTACGGAGCGCCTCATGGAGGCTGCGGACCGCGAGATGTGGGAGAACCCGTCTGAGGAGACGCTTAACGAGCTGCGCCGGATCTACCTCCGTACCGAGGCCGTGCTGGAGGAGCGACAGGAGCGGCAGGTCACAGGGGATTAGGGAGAGATATGCCTTATTTTGACAACCACGGGGTGCGGACTCATTATCAGGTTGATGGTCAGGGGCCGCCCCTTGTTCTGATGCACGGCACAAGTGGGTCGGTCGGGGACTGGTACGAGAACGGCTGGGTCAGCGGCCTGAAAGACGACAACCGGCTCATCCTGATAGACCATCGCGGGCATGGTTACAGCGACAAGCCACACGACCCGGACAGCTACTCCCTGGAGATCTCCGTGGCCGACATAGTGGGCGTTCTAGACGAGCTAGCAATAGACAAGACCAACTACTTTGGCTACTCGATGGGCGGCTACATAGGCTACGGACTTGCCAAGTATGCGCCGGAGCGTCTTAAGGCCCTTGTCATAGGGGCGTCGCATCCCTACGAGCGAAGCATGGCGGCAACGCGACGGCCTTTTGAACGAAATGATATGGAGGCGTTCTTCAAGAACGCCCTGGCGGGAGCGCCGGAACGGGCCGACTCGGACTGGTACAGGGTCCGCAAGCAGGCCAACGATCTGAAGGCCCTCAATGCGTTGACCCAGGACCGGCCGGATAACTCGGACATTATCCCCACCATGACCATGCCATGCTTGGTGTATGTGGGCGAGGCTGATTCGTTGTATCAAGATGTCAAGCGGTGCGCGGAGCAAATGCCAAACGCCAATTTCGTGTCGCTTCCCGGGCTGGACCACGGGCAGGCTTTCAGGTACAGCCGTGACGCCATGCCACACGTAAAGAAATTCCTTTTAGAGGTCAGCCGACAGCCGAGTACTGTTAGAGGTTCATAGTGACCCAGTCCAGCGACACAGCACAAGACATGATATTCCCGTTCAGCGCCATCGTGGGCCAGGAGCGCATGAAGCTGGCGCTGGTGCTGAACGCCATCAATCCAGGCATTGGCGGTGTTCTCATTCGCGGCGAGAAGGGCACGGCCAAGTCCACGGCGGCCAGGTCCCTGGCGGCGCTGCTGCCGGAGCTGGATGTGGTGACCGGCTGCCCTTATAGCTGTGACCCGGCTTCGCCATTCGAGGACTGCAGCTTCTGCAGCGGCAACGAGACTCGACACGCGGTCCGGCGACGGGTGCGCCTGGTGGAGCTGCCGGTGAGCGCCACAGAGGAGGCCGTGGTCGGCACGCTGGATATCGAGTCGGCCATTCGCGATGGCCGACGGCGCTTCGAGCCGGGATTGCTGGCGTCGGCGCACCGGGGCATCCTGTACATCGACGAGGTCAATCTGCTGAACGACCACGTGGTCGATGTGCTGCTGGACTCGGCCGCGATGAGCCGCAACTTCGTGGAGCGCGAGGGCATATCCTTCTGGCATCCCGCCCAGTTTCTGCTAATCGGCACCATGAACCCGGAGGAGGGTGACCTGAGGCCGCAGTTCATAGACCGGTTCGGTCTGGCCGTGGAGATTGAACACATCTCCGACGCGGAGCGCAGGGCCGAGATCGTTCGTCGGCGAATCGCCTACGACGCCGACCCGGCAGCGTTCAGGCCGCTGTGGCAGGAGGCGGAGATGGATGAGCGAAACAAGATAGCGTCCGCCAAGAAGCTTCTTCCATCGGTCGTGCTTGACGACGCAACTCTGATTTTCATTTCCAGGCTTTGCGCCGAGCATGAGGTGGATGGTCTTCGGGCGGATATCGTCATCTACAAGGCGTCTCAGACACTGGCTGCCTACCGTGGCCACGCGCAGGTGACCGTCGATGATGTGCTGGAGGTGGCGGAGATGGCGTTGCTCCACCGTATGCGCCGTCAGCCCTTCGACGACCCTGAGCTGAACAGGGAGAAGCTTCAAGAGATGGCGGAAGACATTCTCGAAAATCAGCAGCAGCCCGACAATAAAAATCAACCGGACCTGGGCGACACGCCGCCGCCGGAGCCGCCGCAGGACGAAGACCAGGCGGATGGCGGCTCCGATGAGAACGTCTTCCAGACTGGCGACTCCTTTCAGGTCAGGCCGCTGAATCTCCGGGCGCTGGACCAGCGTCAACGCGCGAGCTATGG
>JACZVF010000288.1 GCA_022572805.1 Chloroflexota bacterium | reverse complement strand
ACCTAAATTAAGGCCGTCGTGTCCCTGTAAAGGTCCCGAAAATATGAACAGACCAAAAAACAGGACGCCTGCCAATGAGCGTCTATACGAGGAAAATTTCGAGGATTCTTCCATAAATCAAATTGCGCATAAGGCAGCGCCGCTAATTAATCAACAAAAAAAAGCTATTGAACTCTTGAACCTTTCTTCAGCTTACCCGGCGCTTTGTGAGGCCGGCTGCCAAGGTTACCAATAGATATACAATGCCTGTTAACAGGATTATGGTCGGGCCGCTCGGAAAGTCCCACGTGTAACTGAGGCCCAGCCCGGCGCCTATAAAAATGGCGCTGAGAGCCGCCGCCAAGACCATCATTTGCCACAAGTGCCGCGTGAATTTTCCGGCCACGGCCGCCGGCAGTGTCAATAGCGCGATTACCATTACAATGCCGACCATCGAAATCAACAGTATCACCGTGAGCGCAATAAGGCAAAGAAATAGCAGATAAAGGCGTTTCACTCGAACCCCGCGCAACCGGGCAAATTCTTCATCGAAACACATCGCTTCGAGCTGATGGTAATAGATGATTCCCAACACCACCACAACGACGTCCAGCCCGGCCACCAACCACAGATCGCGGCCGGTTATGAGCATGATATTGCCGAAAAGGTAGCTCATCGGGTCCACGGTTTCAGGAGTCTGAGCCAAGAATAACAATCCCACGGCCATCCCGATCGCCCGGCAGAATTCGATCAGGAAGACGTAGTCCTGCCGCATGTAGTAGCGAAATCTTTCCAATTCGAGGGTGCCGTCGCCGATTCCTGTAACGAAAGGGTGCTGTTTTTCTCGGTCCCACATGTCGGCGACGGTCTGCCTTAGCTCGTCGGAGAATCCCATGCCAGCCCTGTTCTACCCCCTGTCACGCCCCTTGTTCCACGACGACCCTGGCGCCGGAGGCAACATGCTTCAACACCGTAGGGTCGCCCTCGATAGCACCAAGAACGTTCACGGCGCTGGCCGGGCGAATCTCGTCGCCGACGCTGGCCGGCGTGCGTCCGAAGAATAGGCAGAGCGCCTGTCCAGGCGGCCAGTATCCAACCGCGCCCATTTCCACCACCTCCTGAGCGTCGTCCTCCTCGGCATCAACCGGTATGCGGAAGTAAATTTCATCTCCCCAGGTGCTGCCTGATGCTTCAATGGGCAGGGCGTCCCAGAGCAGGTCCGACGTATGGCTGCCGTTCAGGACCGCCGTCACCTGCTGGTCCCCCGCCGTGATCTTAATGCGTCGCCCTTCCATGCCTCTCCTATTCGTATGGGACCATTGACTAAATCTTTAGCGCGGTACCCGCTGGCCATAACGGCACCCTTGCCAATGCGGTGCCTGTGATAATACGAACATCCAGGCCATTATCACTCAACCAAATCCTTGACACAAGCTACAAATCGTTGCTAAGTATGATGCCGGAGGTCGACGTTGGCGAAATCAGGTTACATACTGGCCCTGGACCAGGGCACCACCGGCACAACCGCGATTCTGGTAGACGGCGCAGGCAAGGTGCTGTGGCACGCCTACCAGGAGATCGAGCAGATTTATCCTCGCCCCGGCTGGGTGGAGCACAAACCGGAGGGGCTTTTTGGCTCCTGCATGGCCGTAATAGAAGAACTGCTGGAGGAGACCGAAATCTCCCCCGGCCAGATTCAGGGAATCGGAATAGCCAACCAGCGAGAAACCGCCCTGGTGTGGGACCGCAGTAGCGGAGAGCCGGTTGCCAACGCCGTCGTGTGGCAGTGCCGACGGACGGCAGCCCTTTGCGACGCGCTGAAGGCGCAGGGCCTGCAAGACGACGTCCGCGCCAAGACAGGCTTGCCCATTGACGCGTACTTCTCAGGCACCAAGTTGCGTTGGATTCTGGATAACATCACGGATGGTCAGCGCAGAGCCGAGGCCGGGGAACTGGCTTTTGGGACGGTAGATACCTGGCTGCTGTGGAACCTGACAAATGGCACCGTGCACGCCACAGACGTTACCAACGCCTCGCGCACCATGCTCTACAACATAAACACTCTCCAATGGGACGAGGACCTGCTTTCGGAGCTGGACATCCCGAAGGCGATTCTGCCGGATGTGAGGCCTTCCAGCCACGTGTTCGGTTATGTGGGCGGAAATTTCTTCGGCGGGCAGAGCATACCTATCGCAGGCATGGCGGGCGACCAGCACGCGGCGTTGTTCGGTCAGGCATGCTTTCGTCCCGGCATGACCAAGAACACCTACGGCACCGGTTCTTTCGTTCTCATGAACACCGGCGACAGGCGCACAACCTCGGAGCACGGGCTCATCTCCACGCCTGCCTGGAGTATTGGCGGCCGGGTGACATATGCCCTTGAGGGGAGTATCTTCTCCACGGGGTCCACTGTGCAGTGGCTGCGAGATGAGCTCTGCATGATCCATTCCGCCGCGGAGGTGGAGGCGCTGGCCCGGTCCGTTGAAGACAACGGCGGCGTTTACATCGTTCCGGCCTTCACGGGGCTGGGCGCCCCCCACTGGGACATGTACGCCCGTGGCGCCGTCCTCGGAATAACCAGGGGCACGAACCGAGGTCACTTTGCCCGCGCCGCGTTGGAGTCTACCGCCTACCAGACCCGCGACGTCATCGAGGCCATGAAGATTGACGCGGGCCTGGACATCGCCCTGCTGAGGGTCGATGGCGGCGGCTCGTCCAACGACCTCATGATGCAGTTCCAGGCGGATATACTGGACATGCCGTTGGAACGCTCCCAGGTTGTTGAGACCACCGCATTGGGCGCGGCATACCTGGCAGGTCTGGCAGTTGGGTTTT
>JACZVF010000085.1 GCA_022572805.1 Chloroflexota bacterium | reverse complement strand
GGACCGGCGGCACACCCGCGAGCTGCGCCCTGCGAGCGGAGGCCGCGTCGGCGTCCGGGAAGCGCTGGATGAGCTTGACCCTCCCGCCGGACTTTCCCGCAAAGTCCTCGAGGAAGTCCCGTACGTCTCGGGATACCAGGCCAACCTGCACCGGCGGATCCTTGGACTGGTACAGCTCAACCGTAAGAATGTCGTCCAGGCCGGACAGAATATTCTCCGTTCCCTGGCTCAACGTGAAAATCTTGTCAGCCGTAAGGTCCAGCCGGCCCTGCACGGAGGTTCCGAACCAGCCAACGAGCACGCTCAGCACGATGAGGGCCACGGTCCCCAGCTGCAGGTTGCGGTACTGGGGCGACTTGTGACTCAGGGTCCTGCCTCGGATGCTCAGGAACGTTGCGCTGAGGAACGTGGACACCAGGGCCACGAAGTACAGGACGTCGCGGAGGTCGATTACGCCCCTGGCCATGCTGGTGAAGTGCGATATCGGGCTTAGGGACTGCAAGAGCGTCGCCAGTTGGCCGGGCAACGTCACACCAACGGCCTCCAGACCTATCAGCATGAGCACAAGCGTAACGAAAAGTCCCAGGATGAACGCCACGATCTGGTTGCGCGTCAGGCTGGAGGTGAAGAGGCCGATTGAGACGAAGGAGGCGGCCAGGAATATGCTGCCCAAATACTGACCTGTGACAGCGCCCCAGTCCAGGTTGCCTGCCGACTCCAGCGAGATAGGGATTCCCAGCGTGGCGATGATGGCCACCGACACGAACAGTAGGCCGGAGATGAACTTGGCCAGCAGGATCACCCAGCCGCGTATGGGCTGCGTCAGCAGTAGTTCCAGGGTGCCGTCCCGCTGCTCCTCAGCCAGCAGCCGCATTGTCGCGGCGGGCACGAATATGGCAAGCAGCCAGGGTATGGATGGGCTCTCCACGGCAAAGTCCACCGTGAACAGGGGCCTTAACGCAGCCTCCCCCGTAACGAATGCCGAACGGAAGAATGACCAGGACAGCAGTGTGACAAAGCCAACTATGAGAATGTAGCCGGTCGGCTGGTCGAAGTAGCCCTTCAGGTCTTTTCTAACAAGCGCCAACAGCGAACGCATCTCTTAGATTACGCCCCTACGCGCCTGAGCCGGACAGCTCCGGCGGCTGTTATTGCGGTCCGTATACAGATTCAAGACTCTTTATAGCTCTCGTTCTGCTGCTCCGCCGTGAGATCGTGGAACACGTCCTCCATGCGGGCACGCTCCTCGCGAAGCTCGTACAGCACCCAGTCCCGGCGCTTGGCGAGGTTGAATATCTCCGGCCGAAGGTCCTCGTCCGCCTGCGTTGTTATGGTGTAGCGTTTGCGGCCGTCCACCCTATCCTCGCGCTCTATTGAGGCCACGTTGGGCAGACCTTCCAATGCCTTCTCAACGTTATTGCCCTCAACCTCGATGTGCACGGTGCGGACCCCTTGCGCCCTGAGCAGCAGGTCGTTGACGGGGCTGTCCGCCACAAGTTTACCGCGGCTGATAACCAGGACCCTCTGGCAGGTTGACTCCACCTCCTGCATGACGTGGGTGCTGATCAATACGGTGCGTTCCTGTCCCAACGACTTTATGAGATCGCGGATGGTCAGTCGCTGGTTGGGGTCCAGACCCTCCGTCGGCTCGTCCAGTATCAGAACCGATGGGCGATGCAGAATTGCCTGTGCCAGGCCCACGCGCTGCTTGTAGCCCTTGGAAAGCTGCCCAATTGGCCTGTAGTACACCTCACTGAGGCCTGTCTCCTCCACCGTGGTCGGAATGTTCCGCTTCCGGTCCTCTTTGGACAGGCCGCGCAGGTCCGCCACGAAGTCGAGGTACTCCTTAACCAGCAGGTCTGCGTAGAAGGGGTTGTTCTCCGGCAGGTACCCGATGCGGAACCGGGTCAGCAGGTCATCGTCCTGAGTGTCCATGCCGTCAATCTTGATTCGTCCCGCGTCGGGCGTATAGAAAGATGTGAGCATGCGCATTGTCGTGGTCTTACCGGAGCCATTAGGGCCCAGGAACCCCACGATCTCGCCCTTCTTAATGGTGAAGGACAGGTTGTTGACAGCCGTCAGTTGTCCGAAGAACTTGCTGACTCCGGTGACCTCGATGGACGTGTCCCTGTTGGAAGCGGACGCGGCTGTCGCGGGCTCGGTCGTCTGGCTGTCGGCTACGCCTGCTTCTGCCACTTGCTGCTCACCTCCTACAGAATTACGCTCTGTCAGCCGTCCTGGATTTGCGCACGGATTTTCACAGGAATTTACGCACAGGCCGCCAGGAGATTATAGGGGCATGGAGTGTCCGGTTCAACATTCTCCGCCGCCCGCCGCCGCCGTTTCGTTTCGTCGGTATATCTGCCGCCGGACGGCCGGGGCCTGTCGTGACAGAGACGGCATGAAAATGCGAGGACAGACGCATTGCCTGCCCTCGCAAAAAGTCAAGGTGCCCGCCCCGCGGAAACTAGTCGTCGTAAGGCGCCGGCAGCTTCATGGGGTTAAGCTCCGTCATGATGGCGTCGGTAGTTAGCATCATGCCCGCAACGCTGGCGGCATTTTCCAGGGCGGCGCGTACTACCTTGGTTGGGTCGACGATGCCCATTTCGTACATGCTGCCGAATTTTCCCGCCTCCGCGTCGAAGCCGTAGTCTCCCTCGCCATTTTGAACATCGTCCAGCACGACCACACCGCTGTACCCGGCATTGTCCGAGATCAACATTAGCGGATTGTTTATGGCCTCGAACGTGATGTTGGCGCCTGTGAGAACGTCACCCTTTAGGGAGAGCTTTCCCCTGGCGGCCTGTGCAGCCCTGACCAGTGCCGTCCCACCGCCGGGCACAATTCCCTCGTCCATAGCGGCTCTGGTAGCGGACAGCGCGTCCTCCAGGCGTTCACGCTTCTCACGAAGCTCGATCTCGGTCGCCGCGCCTACCTTGAGGACCGCCACACCTCCGGACATCTTCGCGGCCCTCTCCTCCAGCTTTTCCCGGTCGTAGTCCGACGAAGTGTCCTCCGCCTGCTTACGGATCTGGCTGATGCGGGCCTGAATGTCCGCCTGGCTGCCAACACCCTCCACGAATGTGGTCTCGTCCTTGTTGGCCACGACCCTTCGGCAGCGGCCCAGGTCATCGATAGTAGTGGAGTCGATGCTGCGGCCGATGTCTTTGTTGATCACGTTGGCGCCGAACAGCACAGCCATGTCGTCCATGATGGCCTTGCGTCGCTCGCCGAAGCCTGGCGCCTTAATGGCCAGCGCGTTCAGGTTGCCGCGCATCTTGTTCACGACCAGCGTCGCCAAAGCCTCGCCGTCAATGTCCTCGGCGATGATGACAATGTTGCGGCTTACAGGTTTCAGGCTTTCCAAAAGAGGAAGAAGGTCGGACATCGCCGAAATCTTCTCTGTGGTAAGCAGAATGTAGGGCTCCTCAAGCTCGGCGGCCATCTTGTCCTGGTCGGTGACGAAATAGGGAGAGATGTAGCCCCTGTCAATCTGCATCCCCTCGACGTATTCGATTTCATAGGCGGTACCCTTGGACTCCTCCACGGTTATCACGCCGTCCTTGCCTACCTTGTCCATCACGTCGGCGATGAGGTTTCCCATCTCCTCTTCATGCGCGGCCAGAATGGCGACCTGTGCAATCCGGTCCCTGCCCACCACGGAGCGGGACATTCCGACAAGCTCTTCCCGAATGGCTTTCACCGCCGCGTCTATTCCCTTCTTCATGTCCATAGGGTTGGCGCCGGCGGCCATGTTCTTAAAGCCCTGACGAAGCAGATGCTGCGCTATGATTGTGGACGTAGTGGTGCCGTCGCCCACAATGTCGTTGGTCTTGCTGGCCGCGACCTTCACAAGCTGTGCGCCCATATTCTCGAAGGGCTCCTTCAACTCGATCTCCTTGGCGATAGTCACTCCATCGCTGCATACCTGGGGAGGCCCAAAGTCCTTCCCCAATACGACGTTGCGCCCGCTGGGACCGAGCGTGACGCCAACCGCCTTTGAGAGCGTGTCCACGCCTGCCATGAGTTGCAGCCAGGCGTCCTGCTGGAATTGGAACTGCTTTGCCATCTACACCACCTTCATTTGGATTTTCTTCACGGGCCCACGCTACCAGGCGCAGTACCCGAATTCGTATCGCTTGTTGCCTATGCTAAAGCCTCGCGGCCGCCTACAAAACGCACTCTGGATGGCCGCAGGACACATGGGCGACTTGCGACCGCACGTAGCATTATAGAACGCATTTGCCGTGGCCGCCACCGCTGGAACGATACGGGCCTCGGCTGCGGCCACAGCAGCGCCCAAACGCTTGCGGGACGGCCAACGACTGGATATTTCCAGCCCGGTGGAAACCCGGAATTGGCGAGGCCATGCCGCATGCCGGACGGGCGCACAAGTCAGCCACACAATCCCAGGTCCATCCCAACATGGGCCGAAACCTGGCCGTAATGTATAAGTTAGGCGCGGTCCGAACGCGAAGCCGGAACGCAATCGCCGCAGACAAACGACAACGCCCGCGCGATTAGATCGCCCGGGCGTTTCGGTTTGGCGCTTATTATCTCGTTGACGGCCTGGACGGCCGGAGTTTACGAAATCATTCCGCCCAGCGGGCATGACCGCTCGTTAAAGCCCTCCAAATTATCTTTGGCGCTTTCTATCTGCGCGCAGTCCTCAGTTGCCAGGGCGCTATTGACCGCGCTCACCACCGCCGCGCTGGATATTCCGAATGCGGTCGCTCCAAGCATTACCGCATTGAGGAATGCTGCTACGCCGTGCCGGCCTAGCGCCTGCTCACATCCGCCGCCCAGTTGCAGCACATCGCTAAGGCTGTTGGGCGAACCCAAAGTCGCCGCATAGGCCGTCGGGACCGTGAACACCGACTCGAATAGCGGGTCGGCATTGTACGGGGACGGCCAGGTGCTCGTATGATTCTTCCAGAAGCCAGGGGTGCATCCGTTGCCGGCGTAATTTGCGAAGGCCGGCGTAGGGGCGATGGTCGAAATAATGGGCTTGCTGAACGCAAGTCCCAGCGCCGCAAGCCCACCCACTTTGATGGCTTGCCGACGACTGATTTTGCTAGTCAGATATTGGTTCACGATCTGGCTGTTCACGAAATCTCCCTTTTTACGGATTATGTAAACCAACTTACACTAGCGGCCCGGCATCGGACGACCCTTGAAAGTAAATAATTGGTGACGATCTGTGGACAATAAATTTACGGTAATTAATGGTCTTCCTTGCAAAGAGTCGCCTGTCTGCGGCGGTTCAGCGAAGTGGCTGGCCTTGGCGACTTGGTGTGCCTGCAGAGGTTTTGGGTGAAAACTTCATGTGACTACTGTTGGACGCACCCTCTCGGCCCCACACTGCCGGCGTTACTTTGAAACTGTAGGATTAGGAGAGTTGATTGAGCGCGACCAAGGTGGTCATAGTCGAAGATGAGCCGCTGTTTCGGCAGATGCTGCGCGCCCAACTCTCGGCGGACCCGGAGCTGGAGGTTATCGGCGAGGCGGAAAACGGGGAGGCCGCAGTTGAGCTGGCCCGAACGCTGAAGCCCGAGGTCATGCTCATGGATATCGAGTTGGGCGAAGGCATGACGGGCATCGAAGCCGGCTACGCTATCAAGTCCGAGCGTCCGGCCACGGGCATCGTGCTCCTGTCCAACCACAAGGCCAAGCAGTTCATCGTATCCTCCGGCGGCTGGTCCTACCTCATAAAGCGAAACGTCCGCGACATAGATACCGTGCTGCGTGCCGTCAAGGGCGCCGCATGGGGCCTGCTGGTGATAGATCCGACTCTGACCGACGCCCTGAGGCCCAGGCAAGGGGGGGCGCTGTCCAGGCTGGAGCCGGGGCAGCTAAAGGTCCTGGAGCTATTGGCCCAGGGGTATTCCAACCAGGCGATCGGCAGGGAGCTGGTCATGGAGCCGACAGACGTCCAGCGCAATCTTGCCCACGTCTACAGTAAGCTTGATATCGACATGCGCGGCGAGGTGGACCCGCGAGTCGCCGCCGTGCGCACCTACCTGGAGCAGACAAGCGGCCTGTAGACGCCCTACGGCGACGCTTATCCCTATTTCATTGTTTTAGAGAGCTTAATCAATGCTTCGCGTGATGATTGTGGACGACCAGCGCGGGATGCGCCAGATGATGAGAAAAATCCTGGAAGCTGAAGGCGACTTTCACGTTGTATGCGAGGCCTCCAACGGAAAGGAGGCTGTGGAGCTTGTCGAGGGCCAGCGCCTTGACATGATCTTGATGGATGTTCAGATGCCCGATATGGACGGATTGGAGGCCACGAAGCAGATTCTGGCCGGCCACCCCGAAATCTGCATCGCCATTACCAGCATGAATAAGGATGCCCAGTACGCCAGGCTAGCCGACGAGGTAGGCGCGATCGGGTTCATTCCGAAGCCCGACCTCAAAGGAAAGGCGCTTATGGAGCTGATGGCGCCGCGGACGTCTTAGTAACTATCTCAATAAGGCGGATGCCTTGTTCCCACCACCCTGGGGCTCTCGTTCCTGGGGGCACATCCCACAGGCCCTCTGCCATAGGGGGAAAGCCCCTCTGGACTCCCCCATGACGATTTTAAGATAGTGACTCAGCGCATACGGTCACTCGTCTTCTGATATGTCCACATGCGCCGTGATCTTCGTCCCTTGACCCGGCTTGGATTCTATACTGAACTCCCCACCGACCGCGCCCATGTGGTCCCGTATCGTCAACAGGCCAAGGCTGCGCCTGCTTGAGGTGTCATCCAGATCGAATCCACGTCCATCGTCTTCAACCGACATGAATACAATGGTTTCTTTTTCGATCCACAAGCCCACTTTCGCCCGTGTGGCGCCGGAGTGCTTCACGATGTTGCCGATGGCCTCCTCAGCCACGCGGTACATGGCGAGCCGCACCTTGGCCGGAATGGACGAGCCGCCCATCGCCTCGCGCTCCTGGATTTCCTCCGAGATGTCAATGTCGATGGGCATGGCCCGTTCGTACTGGTCCCGAAGCGACATAATGCCGGCGCTGAGGTTGAGCCGAATCACGCTGGGATGCAAGCGATGAGATATCTGGCGAATGTCGTTTTCCCTGATGTCGTCCAGTTGTAGGGCCAGCCGGTCCAGCTCCCTTTTGACCTCCTGGTCCTCGATCTTGGCGGAGAGGTCGGTCATGGCCATGTACAGAATCATCATCTGCGTCTGCACGTGGCCATGAAGCTCCTCCGCGATGGCCTTCCGGACGTCCTCCTCAGCCTCCACTATGCGGCCACGGGACTGACGTAGCTCCTCCACCGTCTGCTCCAGCCTGCTGACGTAGTAGCTGGTCTCCTCTTCGATCCGTTGGCGCTGCAGCCGCACGATGCGCTGCCCCACGCGAACCCTCGCGCGGAGCTCCTCGGAGTCGAACGGCTTTGTCAGGTAATCGTCGGCCCCCGCCTGAAGGCCCTTAATCTTGTCTTCCCTGGCGCCCCTGACGGTAAGCAGCATGAGGTATGGATTGTTGGCTCTGGGGTTTTCGCGGAGCTTGCGGCATATGTCTATGCCATGCATCCCAGGCATCATCCAGTCGATGATGGCCAGCTCCGGCGCGTCGTCTTTGCTGAGCTCTGCCCACGCCTCCTCACCATCGACACACACCACTACTTCGAAGCCGAACTCATGGAGGAGCTCCTCCAGCACGGTCCGCGATACGGGGTCGTCTTCCGCGATCAGCACTCTGTTTGTCATGGTCGTACTCGCTCGCCCGGCGTATCGGCGTGTTACAAAAGGGGACGGAGAGCCTCGGCCAGTCTGTCGATCTCCACCATTAGCGCCTCGTAAGCGGCCTGCCGCCCCTTCGTCACGCCATCCCGTCCCATATGCTCCAGCTTCATCGCTGCTTTGGAAGCAGAATCCGCCGACAGGTAGGCCATGGAACTCCCTAACGTGTGGGCGGCCATCTCCAGCATCTTCCCGTCATCAGTAGCTATGGCCTGCTCTATATCAGACGTATGTTTGACGGCGTTGGCCCGGAACACGCCGGCAACTTTCCTGAGCAGCTTCTCGCTTCCCAGTCTTTCCAACGCCGTCTCGACGTCCATGACCTGGTCAGTGCCAGTGGATTCCGTAAAGCTCATGCGTTCCCTTTAAGGCTCGACGGAGGGCGTAACGCCTGTCGTCGAGCAAATTACTTATCTGCTAGGTAGGCCGCCGCTACACCGGCTCTTGGGCTTGCGCAGACTGGCCGGTCCGGCCCAGGCGATGCAGGGGGTTTGACGCCCCAAAGCCCCTGCATGCACCACTTACATAGAGGAGGCTAGGCATTACCGGAGATAACCCGTTTGGCCCATTATTAACACCTGTGCCTTGGTTCAGTTCCAAAACGGCGTGCGTCCGCTAACAGGCTATCTCCTCAGCCGTCCCAGCGTCCTTTCGAACGGCCTCTCCCACATATAGCCGTTTCCCAGCCTGCGCCGTCCACACCCCGCATGGCACAAGTAGGGCCGCGATATGGCGGTAGCACGTCGATGCTGATAATCTATGGCGCGGCGATGCCAAATGAACAGGTGCATAAACCCAGGCTGGGAAAGGGGAAGGAATGAAGGTAACGGGATTCACCACCAAGGTCGTCAGCGTGCCGCGAGAGACTGGCCCACTGGGAGACGGGCCCGGCGCAATGGCGTCCAACTTCGTGACGCTGAAGCTGCACACAGACGAAGGCGTGGACGGCATCAGCTATGCGGGCTTCACCAGCTTCGTCATGCTGAAGGCTCTGAAGGCAGCCGTGGACTCGCTTTGTGAGCTGGTAATTGGCGAGGACCCCATCAATGTTGAGGCCATCAACCATAGGCTAACCGCTTGGGCAGGCGGCGGGTCTCCGGCTGGCCTGGTTACCCGGACCGTGTCTGCCATCGACGTGGCCATGTGGGACCTGAAGGGCAAGGCTTTAGGTGAACCTGTTTACCGCCTCCTGGGTGGCTTCAGGGACCGCGTTCCCACCTATTTCAGCGGCAAGCTGTGGCGTCCCTATAACCTGGAGGAGCTGGCTGAGAGCTCGGCAGACCTGGTGGCCCAGGGCTTCAAGGCCATGAAATTCCGCATGGGCGCAGAGGACACCGCAGCCAAGGAGATCGCCCGCATGCAGGTCATGCGCGAGTCTGTGGGCCCCGACATCGACATCATGCTGGATATCAACCAGGGCTGGGACGTCAACACGGCCATAGCCATCGGACGGGAGCTGGCCGCATACGACCTGTTCTGGCTGGAGGACCCAACGAACCACCAGGACTACGAAGGCCTGGCGCGCATCGCCGACGCCCTGGACACGCCGATAGCCGCCGGCGAGTACCACTACGGCATCATGCCCTTCCGCTACATGCTGGAGCACCGGTCCATCGACATCGTCATGGTTGACCTGCTGCGGGCTGGGGGCATCACCCAGTGGATGAAGGTGGCCCACATGGCTGAGGCGTACAACCTGCCCGTTGTCAGCCACCTTGCCCCCGAGTTCCTCTCGCACGGGATAGCCGCCATTCCCAATGGCATGACCGTGGAGCTTATGCCCTGGGCGTACCCGCTGTTCAAGGAGGAGCCCAAGGTGGAGGACGGCATGATGGTCCTGCCGGACGCCCCCGGCTTCGGCATGGAGTTCGACGACGAGGCCCTGGAACGGTACGCCGTTGATTGATCGTCCAGTAAATCGCCCCGGTCAATCACCGATTTCCAGCTTGCCCGGGGCGTCCACTACCTGGTGCGCCACGCACCTGACGGATTCGCTGTGCGTCGTGTCCGCGCCCTGATAAGGAACGGGGGGAACGACGGTTCCTCCCGTCGCCGCCTCGATCTCCTTGGCCGCATCCTCCAACGTATGCTGTACGCGCCGGCAAATGGCCACGGCAACACCCTCCTTCAACAGCTACCGGTCTATGGCTTTGCCGATGCCCCCGTTACCTCCGGCGATTAACGCCGTGCGGCCGCTCAATTCCAGGCCCATGTCAGTGCTCCTGCTTTCATTACCGATTTACAAAAACTTCTCGAAAAATGCGAAGGCCTTGTTTCCCGCGAAGGCGTGCCCGCCGGGGTGAATATCCGCCCAAAGTCTTTCCGATGCCCCTGCGGCCGCATAAATCTGCTTAACGGCTTCGTAGCCCTTCAACTGGTCTTCGATGGGGAACGTCGTGTCGGCCTCGCCCATCTCCAGCAACAGCGGCCTCGGTGCGATAAGCCCCGCGATGTCCGAGGTGTCCAGGTAACGGTAGACCTCCGGCACGATCTGCGAGCCGCAGAAGTTGGCGTTCCGGATGCCAAATGTCTCCCAGGGATTGACGTAGCCGATGATGTCCGCGGCCTTGATGCGAGGCTCCACCGCCGCCGTAAACGCCGTCGCAGTGCCGCCCAGGGACAGGCCCATCATACCGATACGGTCCGCGTCCACCTCGGGCCTGGACCGCAGGTAGTCCACGCAGCGCATCATGTCCCAGACGTTCAGTGTCAGAGTGTAGATACCCATGATGACGCCCCGGATAAAGTGGACGTTGCATGGGTCCTTGCCCGTATAAGGGCTGCCGCCGTCGGACCTCTCGCCGAAGCCTCTCAGGTCCGGGCTCAGCGTCACGAACCCGCGAAGGGCCATCTGTTCCGCATAGTTGTAGTTGTGCAAAGCTATGCTTGCGCGCAGGCCTTCAGAAGACGTGTTCCCAACCACCGGCTCCTTGCCATACGGACCGTGGCCGTGGCAGCACAGGATGGCCGGCGTAGAGCCGTCTCCATCCACCGTCGGCAGCTTCAGCAGCGTGCACGGCACCGACATGCCCTCCTCCGAGTCGAACACCACCCGCTCACGGATCAGGCCGTTCCGCTGGACCGAGTATTCGACCTCGGCGTTCATGTCCACGGGCAGTGGGTAGGCGCCCAGAAGCTCGTTCAGCTTATCGGATGCCGCGGACTGCCATCGCT
>JACZVF010000084.1 GCA_022572805.1 Chloroflexota bacterium | reverse complement strand
CCTGGGGTTCGATCCTACGATGCGCGCCAAATGGTTTGAAATTTACGAGAACGCCGTCCAAGAAGGAAGGTTTCCAGGGACATTCGCGATGACTCATCCGGATGAGTATTTTGCCGAGCTATCTCAATCTTTCTTCTCGGTCAACAACGAAATCGGCGGTCCGGCGGCGGTGCTGGACGAAGACCCCGCAGCCTATGAGTTCCTCCAAGCCATCTACGTCCAATGACAGGCTTGACGACCGTCGCGTCCCTTGACGCAACCGAGTTAAGAACGACAGTTACCGCACCGTCTGGCCGTCCAGGTCCAGGACCTTCTCGGCCATCTCAGACAGCATTCGCCACGAGACCTCGTTATGCCTGGTGGCCTCAATGTCGTCGTAGTAGGTATCCAGCAGCACGTAGGCGCAACCTAGCTCCTCAAGCTCGGCCATGTCCCGCCGAATCTGCTCCACCGAGCCCTCGCCGACGATGCGCTGGTCATCCGGCATATCGCTTTCCATGATTCGCAAGCGCACCCTGGGGCACAGCGCCGGAACCGGCTTGCCCTCCTCGTCTGCTATGGCCTTGAGCCGGGGGATGGCCTCGTTTTTGAACCAGTCCATGCGAATGCGAATCGGGTGGTAACCGTCGCCGTAACGCACGGCCCTGCGCATGGCGGCGTCGCTGGGCCCGCCAACCCAGATGGGCGGGTGAGGCGAACGCACAGGCCTGGGAGCCGTGTGCACGTCCTCAAACGAGACGTACTTGCCCTGGTACGACGCCACGTCCTGGGTCCACAGAAGCTTGATGGCCTCCAGATATTCGTCGGTGATAGCTCCCCGCTGCTTGAACGGCACGTTCAGCACATCGAACTCGCCCTGCGCCCAGCCGATGCCCACGCCGAAGATGAGCCGGCCGCCGCTTAGCTGATCGACGTTGGCCAACGCCTTGGCCGTCTCCAGGGGATTGCGGTACGGGACGATGATGACGGTGGTGCCGATCTCCATCTTGCTGGTCACGCCGGCCATCCATCCCAGGGTGCTGAGTGGCTCATAGAAGGGCGCAGGGTATCGGGCCTGCACATCGGGCGTGATGGCAATGTGGTCGGAAGTCATCACCAGGTGGTATCCCAGGTCCTCCGACAGCCCCAGCCACCGCCGCATTGAATCTGGTGTGGCTCCCGGGCCGAAGTTGATGAGATTCACGCCAACTTTCATTTTCCTGCTCCTTAACTTTAGCTCTCGCTGGTGTTTGATCGACAGACTGTACCGCTTCCAGAATCAGTTAGGGGCGGCCAACTGCGGCAGGCCGCCCCTAACTTAAATCATATAAACGCGCTGCCGTTACTCACCGGAGCTGTCCTCATTGAACTTGCCGAAGCTGCCCTCGCAGTAAAGCAGAGGCATTCCTTCGTGAACACGAATGTCGTCCACCTCGCCTATGAATATGGTGTGGTCGCCGGCTACGTGCTCGTCAACGACTCGGCAGTCCATCTGCGCAACGCTGCCATCTATGAATGCCGCGCCGCTTTCGGTGAAGGTGAAGGAAATACCCTCATCCGAGCCACGCTTCTCCGGCGGTGTGGCGTAGTGCATCACGACGTCCGACTGGCCTTCACCCATGATATTTAGAGCGAATCGCCCAGTCTTCTGAATCAGCGGAAAGGAGTTGCGGTTGTGTCCAACGCACACCAGCACCAACATGGGGTCCAGAGAGACCGAGCTGATGTCGCTGGCAGCCATGCCGTGGACGCCGCCATCCGGCTCTATGCACGTGATGACGGAGACACTGGAAGCGTACTTGCCCCAGGCCTCCCTGAAGGTCTGCTGGTCAGGCATTTTTCGTTTCTCCTGCGATTACGACATTTGCGTTCACAAGCTCAGCCCGATTATATTGCGGGCGACATCATATGAAAAGTCATCGCCATCGAATACGCGTTACCGCCCGCACCAAGTAACTATCTCAAAAAGGCGGATGCCTTGTTCCCACCCACCCACCCTGGGGGGCTCTTATTCCTGGGGGCACATCCCCCAGGCCCTCTGCCAAAGGGGGAAGGCCCCCTCTGGACTTCCCCCACGACGATTTTGAGATAGTGCCTAAATTAGCTCGGTGATGGAGCGGATGATGCGGTCTGGCATCACGGATGGCGATGCCGGCAGGCCCTCGGCTCGGGAATCCACCCAGATGGCCGTGAGGCCCAGGCGCTTTGGGGCCACCACCTCCCATTCGAAGTTGTCGCCGACCATCCAGGTCTCGTTGGGCCTGACGCCCAGGGTCTCCATGGCGTACACATATACCTCGTCGTTGGGCTTGCCGATGCCGAATTCGCCCTCGACAACGATGCAGTCGAAGAAGCGCTCCAGATCATGATCGTCTATCTTCCCTCGCTGGGTCTTCCGGTCGCCATTCGTGACCAGCGCCAGCTTCACCCCTCTATCTCCAAGCGCCGTGAGGGTGTCCACTGCGCCGGGAAAGGGCCTGATGCCTTTGCCACGAACCACTCCGTATTCCTCCGCCATCCGGCCTGCTACCTCCGGGGCTGCCACGCCGATTATTCCGAATGCCTGACGAACAATCTCGCCGTAGGCGTCGTCGATGCCCAGGCGGCCTCTTCGATGACGCTCGGGGTCGCTCCAGTACCAGTCGCGCCGCTCAAGCACGACAGGCAGAAGAGCATCTGCCGTCACCCCCGGAAGCTGCGAGACGTAGCTGTCGACCACATGTTTCCAGGCGGCGTCGGCCAGCGTGGCGAAGCTCAGTATTGTGTCGTCCAGGTCGAACAGGATGGCCGGCGGCAATGGCCGTGGCATGTCAGGCAATCCAATTGTCTCCTACCTTTTACTGGGGGAACTGGCACCTAACCTCATGATACCTATGCCTGAATGCTCCGACAACTAGGCTTGCCTGGAGCCCTTAAGCGGCAGCACCGCCATGACCACTGCGGCAAGCCCGAAGAGGCCGCCGACGTAGTACAGCGTGGCGTCGATTCCGGCGAACTCGTACAGCGCACCGGCGATAAGAGGCGATGCTGCGCTCATGATAAAGGCGATAAATGAGGTCAGTCCCAGCGCCGTGGACGCGACCTCCCGGCCAACTGTATCCAGAGTGGCGGCGTTTAATATAGGCTGGTCAGGGTA
Source organism: Chloroflexota bacterium (assembly GCA_022572805.1). GTDB lineage: Bacteria > Chloroflexota > Dehalococcoidia > Lucifugimonadales > JADFKI01 > Casp-Chloro-G4. The sequence continues at coordinate 7,850 of JACZVF010000084.1, read as the reverse complement.
CAGAAAGAGGCCGAGGGAGACGATTAAAACGGTAAGGGGGATCCCCTGGCCAAAGGGAATCAGGAGAAGCGTTATCAGGCAGGACCAGGCCAGGCCGGGAACAAGCACCTGCTTCCTACCCCAGCGGTCGGAGAGGTTGCCGGCCACCGGCTTGGCAAAGATGCCGATGGCTATCAGTAGCGCGATGTGAGCGCCTCTGGCGGGCGTGCTAAGGCCCAGGTCGTTGCTGAAATACAGTGGCAGCACCGTCACCAGGGCAACCAGGCACATGCCGCGAAGCCCCTTGACCAGCGATATGGCCCAGAGGGCTCGGGTTTTCAGCAGGGTTTTCGTGACTTCCAGGCGGGTCTCGTTTATCTCACCGGAAGATTCTCGACGCCCGGAATCTTGGTTCGTAGCGCCTCCAATGCCTCTGAAAGCCCACAGCGCCACGAAGGCCAGGACCAAGGGCGGGACAGCATACCAGCTCAGGATGCCCCGCCAGCTAAGCACCGCCAGCAGCACGCCGGTGACTGCAGGTCCCGCCACATCTCCCACGCTGCCTCCGACGCCGTGAAACGCGAGGACGGTGCCTCGTTTTTCGGGAAAGTGCTGCGACAGTGACGCCGACGCCGGAAGGTGCCAAATGGAGTGGGATACCGCCACAATGGCCATTCCTGCAAGCAGCAGCGGGTACGCCGGCGACAGTCCCATGAGGACGGACCCCAGCCCAAGGCCACCGATGCATACGGCCAGCAACGCGCCCCAGTGCCGCCGAATAACGTCCACGGCCACGCCGGCCGGCAGCGTCGCGAGGCCGGACGCCAGCTCCCGCACGGTCAGGACTCCGCCTACGCCCACGCCGGTTAGCCCAAACGTGGCCTGAATCTCCGGCAGCGCGACGACGAAGCTCTGTATGAACCAGTGGAACAGGGTGTGCCCCATGGCCAGTCCGGAAATCCTGAACCAGCCTTTGCGTCGGATGTCCGCAGGCCCAGCCAGCACCGTCTCCTGATTCCTCACGTATGCCTCCAAAACACTTTCCAGCGCTATTACTTGAAAAGCACGATTCTAGCGAAGGCTGGCATTCCCATCAATCGCGCCTTAAATTAAGATAACGCAAGCCCCGAAGAACGTCGTTCGCAGGAGTAGCCCAAGCTATGGCCGATCTCAGAGGACCCGATATCCAGCCCGCCTTCATAGGCATACCTACATTCGCCCACGCGCCATTCGCCCTGACGCAAGAAGAGTTGAGGTCGCTGAAACCCGACGTCGCCATAATAGGCGCGCCGGTGGACATGGGCGTTGTGAACCGGCCTGGCGCCAGGTTCGGGCCGCGCGCCATTCGGCAGGCGGGATACGCCGGCAGTCCCAACGACCGCTTCTACCACATGGGGCTGGATGTCTACCCCATGCGCGAGCTAAAAGTCGTGGACTTTGGAGACGCCAACTGCCCGCCCAGCTCCCTGGAGCAGAGTCACGAAGCTATCCGAGTTAAGGTGATGCAGGCGCTTCACACAGGCGCGCTGCCCATCGTCCTGGGAGGGGACCACTCGATAACGCTACCCAGCGCAACGGCCGTCGCCCAACACCACGGCTACGGCAAGGTGGGCATGGTCCACTTCGACGCCCACGCCGACACCGGTCTGTCTGGCTACGGCGGGGTGCTTATCTCCCATGCCAACCCCATGCGGCGGCTGCTGGAAAGCGGCGCCATTCCTGGCAAAAACTTCGTGCAGATAGGGCTAAGAGGCTACTGGCCGGAGCGGGAGCTGTTCGAATGGATGCAAAACCAGGGCATGCGCTGGCACCTGATGTCGGAGATCGAAACGCGGGGCTTCGAGGTTGTTCTGGAGCAGGCCATCAGCGAGGCCTTGGACGGCCCCGAGGTCGTCTACCTGTCCGTTGACATCGACGTGCTAGACCCGGCCTTTGCGCCCGGAACCGGCACTCCGGAGCCGGGAGGGTTGACCTCTTCGCAGCTTCTTGGCGCAATACGCCGCATAGTGGCGTCCGTAGAGCTTGTGGGCGCCGACATCGTCGAGGTTTCTCCCCCGTATGACGGCCCCGGCGCAATCACTGCCGAGGTTGCAAACAGGGTTGGTCTGGAGATAATTAGCGCACTGGCGAAGAAGGCGAAGGATGCATCAAGCCCATAGCTCATTTGTGCTTGATATAATTGAAATTAGCTTCAAAAACTGCTATAATGAAGTCATTAAGCGCCTAGCATCAAATTTAGCAATGTAGTCCACTAACAGGGGATAGATGACCCTTCGAAAGTGGACAAAAACCACCTCGGAAAGCCCCTTCCCAGTTGAGGGAATTTAGTTTAGCCAAAGCCTCGATAGCAGGTGTGCTGTGCAACCAATTCAGCCACCCGCCGCGGAACAGGTCATCGAAACGGCAGACCTCAGGAGCGAAACATGGCGACAAGCCGCAACGGAAATCGCGAAGATGATTACACCGCTGATGACATACAGGTGCTGGAGGGCATGGAAGCCGTACGCCGGCGCCCCAGCATGTACATCGGCAGCATCGACCAGCGAGGCCTCCACCACCTGATATACGAGATCGTGGACAACAGTGTAGACGAGTTCATGGCCGACTTCGCCTCCAGCGTAAGCATTCACATCCGGCAGGATGGCTCGGTGCGGGTTGAGGACGACGGCCGTGGCATCCCCGTGGATGTCCACGCTGCAACCAAGGTTACGGCGGTCGAAACCGTGATGACGACGCTGCACGCAGGCGGCAAGTTTGGCGGAAAGGCTTACTCGGTGTCCGGCGGCCTGCACGGAGTGGGCGCTTCCGTCGTGAACGCTCTCTCCGAGAAATTAACCGTGGAAGTCACGCGAGACGGCAGCCTGCATACGCAGGAGTTCTCCCGCGGCAAGAAGACGTCGGAACTGGTATCGGAGCCTCTGCCAAGGGTCGATCGCAACAAATCGGGCACGGCGATCACTTTCACGCCCGATAGAGAAATCTTCGGGGACTTCATTTTTGACTTCGGAGTGTTAAGCCAGCGATTCAAGGAGATGGCTTACCTCAACAAAGGGCTCTGGATCAGCTTCAAGAGCGACTGGCGCGGCCACGAAAGCCTCTGGCCCAATACCACGGTCACCTATTATTTCGAAGGCGGTATCTCCAGCTTCGTTCGGAGTCTGAATCAGAACAGGATTCCCATCCACAAGGACCCAATTTACTTCGAGAGTCAGCAGGACGGCACTATCGTTGAGGCGGCGATGCAGTACAACGATAGCTTTACCGAATCCGTTCACTCGTTCGCCAACTGCATCAACACTATAGATGGCGGCACCCACATCACAGGTTTTCGCAGCGCCATCACCCGCATAATCAACGACTACGCGCGCAAGCAAAAGCTTCTGAAGGACAACGAGCCCAACCTGTCCGGCGACGATACCCGGGAGGGCCTGGCGGCGGTTATCAGTGTGAAGCTGATGGACCCGCAGTTTGAAGGCCAGACGAAGACCCGACTGGGCAACCCCGAGGTCCGTGCCCAGGTGGAGAGCGTGGTGGCCGATGGGTTGCAGATCTACCTCGAGGACAACCCTCAAGAGGCCAGACGCATAATTGAAAAATGCCAGACGGCCCAGAGGGCCAGAGACGCAGCACGCAAGGCACGCGACCTCATCATCCGCAAGAACGCCATGGACGGCGGAGGACTGCCCGGCAAGCTGGCCGACTGCTCCGAGAAAAACCCGGCGCTGTGTGAGCTGTACCTGGTGGAGGGAGACTCGGCAGGAGGCACCACCAAGATGGGGCGGGACCGACGGACACAGGCAATCCTGCCGTTGCGTGGCAAGATCCTCAACGTAGAGAAGGCCAGGACCGACAAGATTCTGGGCCATGAAGCCATTCGCTATATGATAACGGCCATTGGCGCCGGGGTAGACGACGATTTCGATGTCAGCAAGCTTCGCTACCATCGCGTGATTATAATGACGGACGCCGACGTGGACGGCTCCCACATTCGCACCCTGATGTTGACCTTTTTCTTCCGGCATATGAGGGACCTAATCGAGCACGGACACCTCTATATTGCACAGCCGCCGTTGTACAAGATAACGGCAGGACGTCAGACCCACTACGTCTACAGCGAGGGCGAAAGGGAAGGCGTGATGACCCAGTTGGGAAACCGACGCAACATCACCACGCAGCGCTACAAGGGCCTGGGGGAGATGAACGCCGACCAGCTTTGGGAGACCACGATGGACCCGGATAAGCGGACGCTCCTGCAGGTGTCCGTCGCCGACGCCGTGGAAGCCGACAAAATCTTTACGATACTGATGGGGGACGTGGTGGAGCCGCGCAAGAACTTCATTCAGGCCAACGCCCTGGATGTCCAGAACCTGGACATATAACCTTTGCCCATTGTGAGTAGCTGTGGAGTGACGTACAGAATGGGTGGCTCGCAATGACGGGCCACCCATTCTGCGTTTGTGCCGCTGGTCTTGGCAGTTGGCTTTCCGCTCGTCAGTCCGCGTAGATCTCGCCCCTAGGCGCAATCACTTTGCCGTCGCTGAGGACTATGCCGTCCTCGCAGCGGCACTCCACCCGTCCTCCATCGAACTGCTCATTGTAAAGATCGGCGTAAAGCCCGCCCAGCTCCAGTAGTTCGCCGTGGGTGCCGTGCTCCACTATCTTGCCCCGGTCCACGACGAATATAACGTCGGCTGCCAGTATCGTGGACAGGCGGTGGGCGATGGCTATGGTTGTGCGGCCCACCATCAGCGGTTCCAGGGCAGACTGCACGGAGCGCTCGCTGGCCGTGTCCAGCGCCGAAGTCGCCTCATCCAGGATCAGGATGCGCGGGTCGTGCAGGATGACTCGGGCGATGGACAACCGCTGGCGCTCGCCGCCGGAAAGGCGGTAGCCACGCTCACCAACCACGGCATCGTAGCCGTCCGGAAATTCCATTATGCGGTCGTGTATGAAGGCAGCCTTGGCCGCCTGCTCTATCTGCTCCTGTGTCGCCTCGGGATTGCCGTACAGCAGGTTGTCCCGAAGGCTGGCGTGGAAAAGGTAGCTGTCCTGTGTAACGTACCCGATGAGACCGGCCAGGGACGCCAGGCGAATGTCTCGCACGTCCGTCCCATCGATGCTGACGGCGCCCTCGGAAACGTCGTACAGGCGCGGTATCAGGTACGAGATAGATGTCTTGCCGGCGCCACTGGGACCCACGAACGCAGCCAGCTGGCCAGGCTTGATTTCGAAGTTCACCCCGCTCAACGCCATTCCATGGGGGGCCTCTTCCGTGATTCCGTTGTCACTCTGATGTGCCGCAATCGCGCCGTAGTCCAGGCTCACGTTATCGAAGGTTATTCTGCCCTTCACATCCCCGGGTTTCAGAACCTTGGACAGTTCCTTATCAACGATCTCGGGCTCGATGTCCAGGTAGCCGAAAATGCGCTCGAACAGGGCGAGGGAGGCCTGAAGCTCCACCGACACTCGAAGCAGCGTGCCTATGGGGAAGTACAGGCGGGACTGCAGCGTGGTAAACGCAACGATTGTGCCGGATGTGATGCCGGACGGCGCGCTGCCGGACAGCACGTACCCGGCTATAACGTAAATCATCACCGGGGATATGGAAAAGAAGATCTGCATGACGGTGAAGAAGGCCTGGCCAGTCATCTGCCGGCGCAACGTCAGGTCCGCAAGGCGAAGGTTGCGCTCGTTGAACCTGCCAATCTCCTCAGGCTCCCGGCCGAAGAGCTTCGTCAGCATCACGCCCGATATGGACAGTGTCTCCTGCGTTATGGCCGTCAGGTCGGCGGCAGCCTTCTGGGTCTCGGAGCTAACGGCCCGGCGCTTGGCGCCAACGTACTTGGAAAGTATGGCGAACGCCGGCACCGTGGCCATGGCCACCAGAGTCAGCTCCCAAGACAGTATGAACATGGCGATGAGGGTGCTGATGAAGATAACCGTATTGGACAGCACATTGGACACGGTGCTCGTGACGACGTTTTGGACGCCGCCCACATCGTTGGCCACCCGCGACTGGATCTCTCCGGTCCGAGTGTCGGTGAAGAAGCGAAGGGACAGCTTCTGCAGGTGCTCATACAGGCTGTTGCGGAGGTCCCGCATTACGCGCTGGCCCACCTCGTTGGTGTAGAAGGTCTGCACGATGCCCAGGCCGCCGGTCACCACCGTCACCGTCACCATGACGCCGGCGATGATCCAGAGCAGATTCAGGTCGGGCGTGCCGCTTTCCGGAAACAGCGCGGAGTCGAATACGGTGCGGATGAGGACCGGGTTCACGACGCCTAGGCCGGCCGTTACGAAGATGAGGGCGCCGACGGCGGAGACCTTGGCCCTGTAGGGTCGGAAAATAGCCACTATACGGCCGTTCAAACCACTCCGGGTTGCAGCCACCACGCCGACGCCATCGCCCATTGGAACTTCTCTACGCAATTTACCTCCTCCGATTTTTACGGCTTATTCTAGGCGTTGCCTCTCTCCACCCACAGGTCTGCTGCAGCAGTCGTGGGCCTCAAGGTCGACCAGCAGCTTTCGCAGCAGCTTCGCCAACTGCCCTTTCTCGTCAGGGCTAAGGCTTTCGGTCAGGTGCTCCTCCATCCGGTGCTGAGAGCAGGCGGCCTCGTTGATTACTTCCTGGCCTCGCCCGGTGAGCTCCACGAGAATGGAGCGCCTGTCGTTGGGGTCCCGAATTCGCCGAACGCATTCTCTTTTCTCCAGCTTGTCGATACGGCCGGTCATGCCGCCGGATGTCACCAGAAGCCGGTTGTAGAGCTGCGTCGGCGTTAGCCTGTACGGCGGGCCGGATAGGCGTAGCTCGATTAGCACGCCGAACTCCCCCGGGATCAGATCGAACTGACACAGGCCGAAGACCATTTCCTGTTCGATAAAGTGGAACGCCCTGAATATGCGAAGCACCACCTCCTCGGATTCGGCGCAGTATCCAGGCCACACATCGCTGGATTCCCTGATGATTCTATCAATCAAATCTGTATTCATAGGCCAATTATATCTCATAACTAAGATACTTGACAAGAAGATAGCTGCCCGGTAGGATATCTTTTGGATAAGATAGTTAGCGCCAAGATACTTCAGAGGTCTCAGCCCCGTGATTCAGTCAGGCCCGGATAACCGAATAACCAAGATAACACTGTTGGCTGTCAGTACTCTAACGGTGATGGCCGTGGCCACAATTGCGCCCGCATTGCCTGCCATGCGTGCGGCCTTCGCGGAGGTGCCCAACGTCGACCTCATCGTGCGGCTGGTGCTGACCATACCAGGTCTGTTCATCGTAATGGGCGCCCCGGTTGCCGGCGTAATCGTGGATAAGTACGGACGAAAGCGGCTGCTGGTCGTCTCCACCGTCCTCTACGGGGTAGCAGGCAGCTCGGGCTTCGTTTTCGATTCGCTCACGGGGCTGCTGATTGGCCGGGCGTTATTGGGAATAGCCGTAGCAGGCATCATGATAAGCGTCACGACGCTTATAGCCGACTACTACCAGGGCCAGGCCAGGGCGAAATTCATGGGAATGCAGGCCGCCTTCATGAACCTCGGGGGAGTTCTGTTTACGGCCGCCGGCGGTTTCCTGGCCGACGTTACCTGGCAGACGCCGTTCCTGATATACCTGATAGCGTTAGTGATGGTGCCCTTCGCCATGGTCGCCCTTTTTGAGCCCAAAAGGCAGGCCGTTGCTCAGGACGACGGCGCAACGGACCAGGCAGGCTCCGGGTTCCCCTTCAACCGGCTGGTCATTGTGTACATTACCGCCTTTATCATGATGACCGTTTTCATGATGATGGCGATCCAGCTGCCGTTTCTACTGGAGGTGGTCGCTGGGGCCAGCGCCACGCAGAGCGGTCTGGCCCTATCTGGGGGGA
>JACZVF010000287.1 GCA_022572805.1 Chloroflexota bacterium | reverse complement strand
GCTTGCGTTCATGGGAGTACACCCCCCAGCCCCTCCGGCCTCCCCCATGACGATTTTAAGGTAGTGACTTAGGGAAGGACATCCACAATTGCAGGAAGACCCGGCCCTTAAGAACCAAAACGTCCCTGAAGAACCAGTCTTCGACGGCCCCGTCCTAAAAGTAGAGGACCTCAAAACGCATTTTTTCACTCGTTCCGGCGTTGTGAAAGCGGTGGACGGCATCAGCTTTGAGGTGGGAAGGGGCGAGACCCTGGGCATCGTCGGCGAGTCGGGCTCCGGCAAAAGCATGACGGCCTGGTCCATATTGGGACTTGTGCCCAAGCCCGCCGGCCGAATCGTCGGCGGCAAGATTATGTACCTCGGCGAGGACCTGCTGGAGAAGGATGAAAACGAGATGCGGGAGATCCGGGGCAAGGGCATCTGCATGGTTATGCAGGACCCCCTAACCTCGCTAAATCCCGTGTTCACAATCGGCAACCAGATATTGGAATCCCTGAGAATGGACTTCAACGAGCCCAAGACGAGCCTGATAAAGAGGGCTACTCAGCTGCTGGCCAACGTCAGAATACCGGCCCCAGAGACCCGCCTGTCGGCCTACCCTCATCAGATGAGCGGCGGGATGCGCCAGCGTGTAGTTGGCGCGATAGCCATGTCCCGCTCCCCGAACGTGCTGATAGCAGATGAGCCAACCACCTCTCTGGACGCTACGATACAGTTGCAGTACCTTCGTCTTCTCAAGGAAATTCAGGCGGACACGGGCGCTGCTATCCTGTTTATCACCCACGACTTTGGCGTTGTGGCCCGCATGTGCGACCGCGTGGCCGTCATGTACGCCGGCAAGATCGTGGAGCAGGCGGACGTGCTGGAGCTCTTCGACAACCCACAGCACCCGTACACGCAGGCCCTGCTGAAATCAGTGCCCGACCTGGACGAGGACGTGGACTTTCTACCATCGATCGAAGGCCAGCCGCCATCCCTGGACAATCTGCCGGAAGGCTGCGCATTCGCGCCGCGCTGCCCTTACGTTTTCGACAGGTGTGAGGAATATCCCGAGCAGTTCTCCACAGGGCAGGACCACGTCGCGAGTTGCTGGAGGCTTGATGGTGCAAACTAACGGCGCTACGGACACAGGTGACCTTATCCGTCTGGTAGGGCTGAAGAAACATTATCCCGTCCTTAAGGGCATAATCTTCCAGAAGACCGTGGGAATCGTTAAAGCCGTAGATGGCGTATCGTTTGCCATTCCTGAAGGCCAGACGTACAGCCTGGTGGGCGAGTCCGGCTGTGGCAAGACTACGACTTCACGCCAGATTCTCATGGTAGAGCAGCCCACCGAAGGCGAGATCTACTACCAGGGCAAGTCCATGAGGGAATTCACCACCAGCGAACGCAGGGATTTCCACTCCTCCGTGCAGGCGGTCTTTCAGGACCCGTGGAGCTCCCTGAACCCTCGTATGCGTGTGGACAACATCATCTCGGAGCCGCTGATTACCCACCAAAATCTGACCAAGCAAGAGGTGAAAAAGCAGGTAAACGAACTCCTGGAGGTCGTGGGTCTGCACGCTTTCCACGCGGAGCGTTATCCCCATGAATTCAGCGGCGGTCAGCGCCAACGAATCGCGATCGCGCGGGCGCTCTCAACGCGGCCCAAGCTTATGGTCCTTGACGAGCCCGTGTCGGCATTGGACGTTTCGATTCGTGCCCAGATCCTCAACCTTCTGAAGGAACTCCAGCAGACCTATAGCCTCAGCTATCTGCTGATCGCCCACAACCTGGCGACCGTCCGCTACATGAGCCACAGAGTTGGGGTGATGTACCTGGGCAAGATCATCGAGGAGGCCTCTCCCGTCGAGCTGTTCACCAACCCGCTGCACCCATACACCAAGGCGCTCATCTCGGCGTCGCTGCCCGCGCATCCCAACTTGCAGCGCGAGGAGATAGTGCTGACCGGCGAGGTGCCGTCGCCACTTGATCCGCCGTCGGGCTGCACGTTCCATCCCCGGTGTCCCGTCGCATTCGAGCCGTGCCCAGACCAGATTCCGGTGATAGAGGAAGTCACGCCAGGCCACATAGTGACCTGCCACCTGTTCACAGGCGCGGAGGTGCCAAGCTCGTAGGTTGCCGCGGAATAGCCTGCGTCTCACGCTAGAGCAGCCTGCCTAGCTTGTGCCCCTCGTACACTGCCGCCTCCACTGTGCGGGGCTGCACGCAGTCCCCGATGGCGTGCAGGTCGGCCACGGAACCTTGCAACGCGCGGAATAACTGGTCGTCGGCTTCACCGCCAGACGCGAACACCACCGTGTCCACCCCCTCGATAACTCGCCTCGCTTCGGTGTACACCGCGCTAAAGGTGCTCACCGTGCTCTCACCGATAGCCGAGACTCCGGTCAACGGAGACATCGTCACGCCCTGCCGCAAAAGCTCCTCGTACAGGTGACGCCAGACGCCCGCCTGGATGTTCTCCCCGACGTATGGCATGCCGGTAACGATCTCGACGTCCTTGCCCTGCTTGGACAGGTAGTTGGCAACGTCGCATCCCTGCATCAGGCCCTGCGTGTCCACGACGACGACGCGTTCCCCGACCGCCACGTCAGTCTCCAACACCTGCCGCGCCGTGAGCACGTTTCCGCCCTCCGCGCCGGGGATTTGCGGCAGGTGCGGCGTGGAGCCGGTGGCGATTCGACTCGACGTGCTGGAGAAACAATTGGCCCGTTACGACAAGGTCGCCACGGGCGCCGAGTTCGTCAAGATTGCCGCCCTGCCCAGTTTCGCTCCCACGCATGTTGCGTTGCGTCTCGTAGTGGAGCGATTCAGCGAAGGTGGACCGGCAATGGTCGTTCCTCCCGATCCGTTCGCTGAGAATCGCGACGACCCCAGCCAACGCGAC
>JACZVF010000286.1 GCA_022572805.1 Chloroflexota bacterium | reverse complement strand
TGGGCTTTGGCATCTCCAGACCGTGTCGACATCGGCCCACGGTGGACACGGGCTGCTTAAAGGTACGGATTGGCTTTAGCGTAGACGAGTTTCTCAGCCACCTTTCCGTCCCGAATGCGAATCAGGTCCATGCCTCGCAGGCGTCGCGGCTCGCCGTCCTTATCGACCCACCGACATATCCAGCGGAAGACGCAGCGGTCCCCCACAGCGAAAATTTCCTCTGTTTCAAACACCGCCTTGGTGGGTCCGCTGAAAAGACCTTGCCACTGGGCTCGGACTGCATCTTTACCTTTACAAATTGTGCCGTCTGGCTGCGGAAATGAGCTTTCCAATACACAGTCATCAGTCATTGCCGCCAAAACGGCATCGAGGTCCTGTCGGTTGAAAGCCTCACCAAATCGCTGCATTGCCGCCATAGTCGCTTCGGCAACCGGGTCCTGGCTCTCCAGCGCCGTGCCGCCACTTTGTTGCTGCTGTGGCTGAGTCATCTCACCCTCCTACCTTGCGTGAAGACCATGTGCAGATCTCACTCTACGAATCCCCTCAAATCGAGGGACTGCCGGTTGTTTCTGGGCGAAGTTGATTATCTCGCCAAAAGTTAGTCGGATGCGGTCGGTTGCTGCTATAAGGGCGCTCTACTGAGACAGCACAGACTATATGACCGCCCGGGAATGTTGTCAACGGCAACCAATGGCCGCAAATTTCACGTCGTTTACAAAGACAAGGTCTCGAGACTACATGAAAACGCTCGAACGGCACATCGCGCCGAGCTTCACCCCTGGGGCTGAGAACCTTGACAAGGTCTCCCGTACAAACACCGGACCAGGCCACTCGATCTGCACAGACATTGTTGCCCGACAAACACGCCGGGCCGCGCTGCTGCCAATCTTGAGGCCCTTCACGTCCGTACGGCAGCAGCGGCTTCAGGCTTGTCGCGAATCGCGTTTGGCTATACCATCCGGCCACCTGCCATCCATTGGCTGGAAATCCACTGGTGATCGGAGACCCAATATGGCACAGATGACCGGCGCTCAGGCCCTGGCACGACAGCTACGCTCAGAGGGCGTGGATACCATATTCACGCTGCCCGGCGTGCAGATCATGGAGGCCTTCGACGCGCTGTACGAGCTGCAAGACGATATCCGCCTGATCCAGACGCGCCACGAGCAGGCGACAACCTACATGGCCGACGGCTACGCCAAGGCGACAGGCAAGGTCGGCGTGGCCATGGTAGTGCCCGGACCGGGCGCGCTCAATGCCACGGCCGGACTGGGCACGGCCTACGCGAGCTCCTCGCCGGTGCTGCTGATCTCCGGGCAGATCGACAGCCGCGCCATTGGCAAACGCCAGGGACAGCTTCATGAGGTTGAGGACCAGCTAGATGTCTTCAAGCCCATCACCAAGTGGAACCACCGCAGCACGAGGGTGGAGGAGATACCCGAGGCGGTGCACGAGGCCTTCCGCCAGCTAAAGACGGGCCGCCCAAGGCCGGTGGAGCTGGAGATTCCGCCGGATATTCTACAAGGAACCGGCGATACCGATGTGATTGAACCAGAGATTTTCGAGAGGCATACGGCCAACGTCGAAGATATACAACGGGCGGCGCAGCTTCTGGCCGGGGCGCAGCGTCCAGCCATCATCGCCGGTGGAGGCACAATTCTCGCCGGTGCATCCGATGAGCTGCGGGAGCTGGCGGAGTTCCTCCAGGCGCCGGTCATGACAACGCAGCAGGGCAAGGGCATCATCCCCGACCGACACCCGCTTTACGTTGGCGTGAACTACGCCGGTATTGAGGTAGCGTCCAAGGTGGTCCCCGAGAGCGACGTTGTGCTGGCGGTGGGCACGCGCTTGCTGTTCCGGGAGTTCAACCCGGAGAACCCGCCGACGCTAATCCACATAGACGCCGACGAGACGGAGATAGGCAAGAACCTACCCACGGAGGTCGGAATCGCCGCGGACGCCAAAGACGCCCTGGGGCAACTGGTCAGCCGGCTGAAGGCAATCAGCGCGCCCAAGCCGCCAAGACAGCAGGACATCGACCGCTACAGGGAAGGGTTTCAGGAGGAGTTGAAGACGCTGGCCCCGGACCAGGTGCGAATGATCGATGCCATTCGCAACGAGCTGGCGGACGACGACATCCTGCTGGGCGGCATGACGAACGTGGGCTACTGGAGCCACCTGGCCTACCCCACGCAGAAGCCACGCACGTACCTGACGTCGTCGTACTTCGGCACGCTGGGCTTCGAGTATCCGACGGCGTTGGGGGCGAAGGTAGGCATGCCAGACAAGAAGGTTGTGGCGCTGTGCGGAGACGGCGGCTTCATGTACAACCCGCAGGAGCTATCGACTGCGGGGCGATACGGAATCAATATGGTGGCGATAATCTTCAACAACAGCGCCTTTGGAGCGTCGCAGTGGGACCAGACGCACCGCTACAAGGGGCGTTTCATTGGCACGGACCTGCACAACCCCGACTTCATGAAGCTGGCCGAGGCCTTCTCTATCAAAGGCATGCAGGCCACGCCCGACGAACTGGGACCCGCCCTGCGCGAGGCCCTGGACGCCGAAGCCCCGGTGCTGCTGGAGGTAAAGCTCCCCAACATGATGCCGCCGTTCCAGATTGTTAGGTGAAGATTGGAAACCGTCGGAGGCCAGTGGTCGCCCTGCGCTTTCTCACCCGCCTTTCTCTGGAGAGATTGGTAATCTATGGCCTGTCCTTCGACAAGCTCAGGACGAACAGACTTTGGGATTATTCCATTACGTAAGTTCGCCGTGAGCTTATCGACACGCTCACGGTGAGCGCTGTTTTTTTGGCATCATAGTTTGCTGCAGCGAAACGGGACCTTCTGAGATATCGGCTTGTGGCAACCTGATAACGGGAACACTTAAACTACA
>JACZVF010000083.1 GCA_022572805.1 Chloroflexota bacterium | reverse complement strand
TTCAAGTTGGCGAGAGCGTCACCATCCTAATTGAGGTGGAGAACACCGGTGCTTCGACATCGACCGCCGTGACTTTGACCGACGTGATTCCCCCGCAACTGCTGTTCAGTTCCGCCGGCAATCCAAGCTGCGGGCTGGGAGCAGGCACAACAACGGTTACATGTCTCTTCGGGGATATCGGCCCGGGTGGGCTGGCTACCAGCACGATAGTAGCCATCGGCCAATTCGGAGGCACCGCTACCAACAGTGTATCCGTGACTTCCGACACTCCCTTCTTCGGCACCCTGCATAGCACGGCGAGCTCTGTCGTAACCGTGACGGCGCCGGTTGTAGTTCAGCAAAGCAGCGGCAGCAGCAGCGGCGGTGGCGGTGGGCGCGCCGCACCGGAGATCGGATTCCGCCCGCTGGAGGGATTACAGTTTGAGGCCATGGTTGGCGGTGAAAACCCAGAGCCTCAGAAGCTAGTCATATGGACTACACGAAACAGGAGCGTGCTGCGTTTCAAGCTCTCGGCAGATGTGCCCTGGATAGACCTGGATGAGATCGAAGGCATATCGGACAGCCCAGGCGACAAGGAACGAATCGATATCTCCGTGGACATCTCAGGGCTGGATGCCGGCACTCACGTTGGGACCGTCACCATATCCGGCAGGAAGGCGAGAAACGATCCACAGCAGTTCCAAATAACGCTGGTACTTGAGGAGGATATACCGGAAGAGCTCGATGAGCTTGTCGAATTGCTGGAGGCGGTCGATCTGGACGAGGCGGTGGTCATAGTGAATGACTTCGATATCGAGAAGGCCGCCGAGTTAACAGCTTCCCTGGACAGCCGGCGGGCGGCGGATATTATGGGACGAATCGACGCCGATGCAGCCGGATCAATACTCAGCGAACTGGGAAGCGACAGCGTGATCGAGATCCTGAAGGCGTCTGATCTCAGTCAGTTGCAAAAGCCGCTGTCCGAGATGGCGCCTGCCAAGTTCATGGACATTGTTAGCAATGTCGACGCTACGGAAGTGCTGCTGGAAAAGCTTCCACTGGTGTCGGCGGAACAGCTGCTGCCGGTCCAGATTGCGTCGGCGGACCCCGACCTGCCCGCCCCGGTCGCTACGGAGACAGGGCCCTCGACTACCATTTACGATGTGGCCTCCGTTAGCCCAACTGGCTGGACCAGGCTGGTAGGTAGCCCGGGGCCGATAGACAACATCCTGGCAAGGTTCAGCAGGGCCACAGCCAACGTGCAGGTGGAGGTTGAAATATTGGGCGAGCTTCCCAAGGAGTCGCCGGGCTTGGGGCAGGGCCGACTCCTTTACGCCGCCTTCAAGGTCGAGGTGAATGATGTCGGTCCAGAGGATATCGAGGTTGCGCAAGTCACATTGAGCCTGGAAAAAGAATGGGTCGCCGCCAACGGTATCCACAGATGGTCCATTGAGCTGAGCAGATATGATGAGGAGTTCGAATCGTGGTCACACTGGAACGCCCGCCTGGTGGATGAGACCAGTGACAGGCTGATTTACGTAGCCGCCGTCCCCGGATTTTCGACGTTCGCGGTTACAGGCAAGACCTCGCTGGCCGACCCGGAATTCGTTGCCTCAAACCTGAGGGTTCTGCCGCCGTCGGGAATTGAGGGGCAGCGCATGATTGTAACGTTGCAAGTGGCCAATATCGGCTCGGCGGATGCTGTTTTTGGGGCCAACCTCTGGATCAACGGGGCCCTAGTCAATAGTGAGGCAGTGGAGTTGCCGTCCGGGGAAGAGGCGCAGCTAACGTTCACAATGACGGAGTCCGTGGGCAATCACATCGTCCGTGTGGGCAGACTTGTGCGCGAGTTCGAGGTGCGCCCCAAATTCAATCTTCTAGGTCGCGGGCCGACTCCAACTGCCACGGCCATACCTACTCCAAATGCGACCGCCGTTCCTGAATCCAGGGATTCCAGCGCGGCTAAGGATGCGGTGGCCACGCCGACAGTTTCTCCCACGGCTGCGCCGGTATTGACCTCGACACCTGTGACATTGCAACAGGCCCCGTCGCCAACGCCCACCGAGGTGCGGATTTCGCCGCCGATACCGGCAGCGCCCCTCCCTCCGGAAAAAACGACGGATGCCTCCGAAATTGACGAGCGACTCGGCGACGTGCCTCAATCAGGAGCGGCCAGAAACGCCATAATCATCGGAGGGATTTTGGCTTTGGCTGTTACGGCTGGAGTAGTTGGCCTGGCAATGAATAGACGAGCCGCGAGAATGCGGGAGCCATAAGTTGCACCTCCTGCAGGGGTCCTCGGATGCCCTGTATAGGTCGACGGCGTCCGGCAATCCTGCCGGGAGCGAGTGGAATCCAATAACGATCGTTTATCCCTGTTTCAGGAGCTCTCACTTTCTACAATAATCTCTGCTATTCTCGGCCTCAATCGTGTCCCACCTTCACTAACTTTGTTCACTAATATCCCGTCTCAGTCTGTCTCCCTCCGTCTCGCTGTGTAATGAGACACCAGTAGTCGGCGAGGCCTGTAGATGGACGGACAGGACTTCCCGGAACAGGTTAGACGGCTGAGAGACGAGGGCAAGAGCATCCGAAACATTGCCGCGAAGCCTGGCGTCCACAGGAGCCGCGTGCATCGGGCAGCCTAACCGCACACGAGATGCAGGTCTTGCCGCTCATGACGCGGCGCAAAACCACCCGTGAGATCGCCAGCGCGTTGGTGCCAAGTCCACGCACCATGCAACGGCATACCACCAACCTCTACGCCAAGATAAACCTCCGCAACAGGGCCGAGGCCGCAGCATTCGCCCTAAAGGGTCGGTCAATGCTTAAAATCGTCCGAAGTCCGGCAGTAAATAGGGTCCTGTTTGGACTCGTAGTTGCGGCGGGACTATTGACCGCCTCTCTGGCCATATTGTCAGCGACTTCCCTATACGGATACGGTGCGGATGGCGCAGTCAGGCATAAGCTAGCATCCGCATTAAATAATCAGGAGAGCCTGCCTCAATCCAAGGCCGAGCTCGGCCGGGCGCTGTTTTTTGATCGCCGTCTTTCGGGTGATGCGTCCACCTCCTGCTCGACCTGCCACGTTCCGGAACTGGCGTGGACGGATGGCGAGGCGCTGTCCAAGGGCTACAGCAGGAATACGCTCTACTTCCGCAACACCCCCACGGTGATCAACGCCGCCAAGATGCCACTTTTTGACTGGGACGGCCGCTTTGCGGCGGGTGACTTCAACACCCTCATCCGGGACCACATCGCCGAGGCCCACTTCATGAACCTGGATGGCCGGCTCCTGGTGGAGCGGATGAAGCAGATACCGGAATACGACGCCGCCTTCGGTGAGCTGTTTGGCAGCGAGGTCTCATACGGCAAGGTGTTAGGTTCTCTGGCGGCGTTCCTGGAAACGTTGAACTCCCAGGACCATCCGTATCTGGAGTACGCGGCGGGCAACGATTCCGCGCTATCGTCAAAGGCGCTGTCGGGGCTGGCACTGTTTGAGGGCAATGCCGGTTGCAGCCAGTGCCATGGCGGCGAGCTGCTGTCTGATGGCGAACTCTACGCCCTCGGAGTCCCGGACAACCAGGATATCTTTCAGGAGCCTCTCAGGCATATCACGTTCCGAAGATTCTTCCGTGGGTTTGGCGTGAGCGAATACGTGACGATGCGCAGCGACCCCGGACTGTACGCGCTAACCCTGCGGGAGACCGACCGCGGAAAGTTCCGCACGCCGTCCCTGCTGGAGGTCGCCCACACAGCGCCATACATGCATAACGGCGAACTGGCGTCGCTGGAAGACGTAGTCCGGTTCTACAATGACGGCGGCGGCGCCAACCCCAACAAGGACTCGCGGATACGGCCGCTGGGGCTTTCCGGCGATGAGATATCCGACCTCGTTGCGTTCCTGGAAAGCCTGGGCAGCAGAGACATGCCAACGGTGGACGAGCCGGCGCCGCCTCCCTACCAACCCCGTACATTGGGGGCGAATTAATGTTCGATAATCCCCGCAATGTAATCGTTTTAACAGCCCTTTGGGGGGGCCTGATGGTGGCCATCGGTGTGACCGGCTTCGTGATATGGTTTGCGGCCATGAGGCCCTCGTCGGAGGAAGGCGGGGCTCCTCTCTCACCTCCACCCCAATCCATAGCCCGGCTCGACGTAGCCCAGATCCAGGCCATGGGCCTGGGCATTTTGCCTCCTGTGTCATTGCCCGCCGATAATCCGCTGACGACAGAGAAAGCGGAGCTGGGCAAGATGCTCTTCTTCGACCGGCGGATGTCGGGTAACGGCCTGGTAAGCTGTGCCACCTGTCACGCGCCAACGAAGGGTTGGGGCGATGGTAACGCTCTGTCACTGGGGTATCCGGGCAACTTGCACTGGCGCAATTCGCAGACGATTTTAAACTCTGTACACCTGCAAAAGCTGTTCTGGGCGGGAGAGTCCACCAGCCTCGAAAGTCAGGCCAAGTCTGCCTTCACCGGAAATCTGGCAGGAAACCTGGACACGGTCATGGCCGAGGAACGATTGCGCCAGATTCCGGAATACGTTCGGCGTTTCAACGAGGTGTTCGGCACCGGCGCGCCCAGTTTCGACAACATGTTGAGGGCGGTAGCCGCATTCGAAGCCACCATCACCTCGCGCAACGTGCCCTTCGACAACTACATGCTGGGCGACGATTCGGCCCTGTCCGACCAGGACCTGCGGGGGTTGGAGCTGTTCACGGGCAAAGCCGGCTGCCTGCAATGTCATACCGGGCCGCTGTTCACCGACGAGAGCTTTCATAATGTAGGCGTTCCACCTCATCCCGATTTCGAGGTGGACTCCCTGCGCCAGATAGCCTTCAGGTACCAGCACAGGACAAGGGGCGTGCCCGAAGAGTTGTACCGAAGCGCCGACCGGGACCTTGGGCTCTTCTACACCACCAAGGAGGAAGGTGACAGAGGCAGGTTCCGGACCCCACCGCTGCGAGAGCTGGGACAGACGGGGCCTTACGTGCACAACGGCGTGTTCGATACACTTGAGGGGTAGTGCGGTTTTACAACGCGGGCGGCGGTGACGACCCGAACAAGTCGGATATGCTTCGGACCCTGGGCTTGGCCGACGAGGAAATTGGAGACCTGGTGGCATTCCTGGAGAGCCTGACTGGCGACGATATAATCGTACAGCCCTCGGATATGCCGGAGTACGCGGTGCTTCCTTAGCGAGCCTGTCTATTAAGATACGAATCAGAGGATAAGCTGATGGTCAAAGAAAAAGAAGGGAGCAGCGCGCTTTCGAGTGTGCTGGACTGCGCTGTGACCAGGCGAAAATTCCTGTTCATGGGCGCCGTAACCGTAGGAACAATAACGATTGCCAGCCTGCTGCCCGGTGTGCTATTCCAGGCAGAGGTCGCCGCCTACGACGGTACGAAGGTGGGCGATCTAAGCAGCCTGCGCCCCGGAGAGCCGCTGAACTTTCGGTACCCCTGGGACCACGCCAACTGCGAGAGCAACCTCATAAAGCTGGGCGCGCCGGCAGGCAAGGGCATTGGTCCGGACCTGGATGTAGTCGCGTTCAACACCCTCTGCACCCACATGGGAATTTCGCTGAAAGGCACCTACAAGCATGAATACCGGGCCATGGGACCCTGCCCCGCACACCTCACGACCTATGATCTGACACGCCACGGCATGGTGATCGCCGGGCACGCTACTCAGGGATTGCCACAGGTGCTTCTGGAGCTGCGAGGCGACGAAATATGGGCCGTGGGCATGATGGCGCTTATCTACGGCTTCAGCGACAACGAAGTAAATCCGACGACGTAACGGCAAGAGGCATCAGCAATAACTCCGAAGCACCAGCCTATTGACCGAGTGCCCATTCCCCCGGCGGATGCCAAGGTCTACACAACGGCGTGCGATTATTGCATCGTGGCCTGCGGATACAAGGTGTACACGTGGCCGGACGGTCAGGAGGGCGGCGCCAAGCCCAGTGAGAACGCCCTCGGCATAGACTTTCCGTCGCGCGCCTTTCAGGGCTGGGTCAGCCCCAACCAGCACGACATGACGATCATAGACGGACAGCGCCACCACGTCGTAGTCAAGCCGGACAGCGACGCAGAGGTAGTAAACCGCAAAGGCAATCACAGCATACGAGGAGGCACCCTGGCGTTAAAGGTCTACAACCCGGACGGCCCCACGAAAGACCGTCTGAAGACCCCCCTGTTGAGAGTCAACGGCGACCTGACACCGATATCATGGGACGACGCCTTTGACATCATGTCAAGGGTATCCCGGCACGTACTGGACGATTACGGCGAGGCCGCCTGGGGTATGAAGACGTACTCGTACCAGTATTTCGAGAACACGTACGCCATCTCCAAGTTGGCCTTCGGGTCCATCGGCACACCGGCCTACTCTCCTCATGACAAGCCCGGCCCGGGCAGCGACACCGCCGGGATCGACGATGCCGGGCTCATAACGTTCAACGCGTCATACGACGACTGGGGGCAGGCTGACGTCATCTTCATCTCGGGCACAGACCCTTTCGAGACGAAGACGGTACTCTTCACAGAGTGGATGATGTCCGGCAACCGCGATAAGAAACTCATCTTCACCCTCCCGCGCAGATCAACTGGTGTGGCGTGGGCCGAGAAGAACGGTGGGGTGTTTTTGCAGCTCATTCCCGGCACGGACACGGTGCTGCACCTGGCAATAATCCGCCTGATACTGGAGAACGGCTGGGAGGACACTGAGTTCATCGAGAAGTGGATCGCCAATAGCTGGGAGATCGACGCGGGCATGGGCCGCGGAACACGAAATACGCCGTGGCAGTGGCGCACCACCTGGGGCCGGCTGGGCACGGATTTCGCCGGCTACCGTGACTGGATCATGCAGCAGGAGGTCTCGGACCTGAGCAAGGCCTCGGAGATAACCGGTGTCCCGGAGTCGAAAATTCGTGAGGCGGCACGGATGCTCACCGCGCCAATCGACGGTCGGCGTCCAAAGACTTCCTTCGCCCTGGAAAAGGGCAACTACTGGTCCAACAACTACCTGAACACCACATCCTACGCGGCGCTGGCCCTGATATGCGGCGCCGGCAACAGGCCGGGGCAGGTCCGGCGCGCCTTGGAGGCCACCAGCGCGGCTGGATCGGCGGTGCATCATACCCCCGGGACAAGTCGCCCAACAAACTTCCGGGCCGACGCAGGCAGGAGATAGACCTGGACCGCTGGGTGGAAGAGGGCAAGCTACGCTTCGCCTGGGTCATCGGCACCACCTGGATTCAGGCAATGGCCGCTTCCGGCGAACTGGCGCGAAAGTTCCTGGAGCTGACCGTCGAGAATCCCAACCAGGTCACCAGCGCGAACGTCGACGCCGCTTCAGACGCGCTTATTCGGAGGGCGGACAGCGGCGGCATGGTAATCGTCGACCAGGACATCTACCTGCAGAACCCAATCGGAAAGCAGATGGCAGACCTGGTGCTGCCGGCGGCCACCTGGGGAGAGATGGATTTCACCCGCGCCAACGGAGAACGGCGCCTCCGCCTGTATTCGAAATTCACCGACCCGCCCGGCGACGCCAAGCCGGACTGGTGGATCATCGCTGGTTTCGCCAAGAAGATGGGCTTCTCCGGCTACGACTGGGAGAACTCCAACCAGATTTTCGAGGAGTCCGCCAGGTTCGGGCGCAACAGCCACCGCAACTATCGCCCGCTGGTGTGGCTGGCGCAGCGGGAGGGCCGAAATGCTCATGAGCTGCTCAGGGACATGGGCACCCACGGAATTCAGTTGCCTATCAGGTGGTTCCAAGACATGCCACGTTACGACCAGGATTACCTGGACTACGTCGGCACGTACGAGACCCGCGACAACGGAGTTATCGTCGGCACGAAGCGCCTGCACGACACCACGCTGGACCTGGGCCTGCCGCAGGGTCCCACGGTGCACAAGAAGTGGTACACACACTTCAAGACACACTCCGGCAAGGCGGTATTAAGCAAAAGTCCGTGGGAGTGGTTCAGCGGCTTCTACGAGCGCATCACGCCCAGGGGCGACGAGATGTGGGTGACCAACGGCCGTGTAAACGAGCTTTGGCAGTCCATGTTCGACGACAGCCGTAAGCCGTACGTAATGCAGCGATGGCCGGAGAACCACGTGGAGATTCATCCCGACGACGCGGCCAGGTACGGCATCGAGAGCGGAGACGAGGTAGTCATAGAAAGCGATGATATTCTCATCCAGACCGGAGGTTGGTCGTTGGTCAAGGGCGACGAGTTCCTGTTCTCCAAACTGGAGGAGAATGGCCTGATAAAGACGGGAAGCGGTAGCTGCAAGGCGGTAGCATTCGTCACGGACGCCGTAAGACCGGGCGTGCTGTTCACCGACTTCCTGTGGGCTTTGGGCTGGCCGCAGACGGAAGCAAACAGCCTGGTACACCGAGTGCCGGACCCTATAACAAACCGCTACCGCTTCAAGCTCGGCAAAGGAAAGATTCGCAAGACAGGAGAGTCTCCGTATAAGAGGTCGTTCGAAAAAATGACCTTCGCGCCACGGACCATTATCTAGGTCTTGGGATTGAATCGGGCGGCCTGAGGCCCGGCAATCCAAGATGGGCTGATGTAGCCTGCCCAAAAAATGCCGCCCGCCGACCTGTTGCAGGCAGGCCTCGGACGGTGGGTGGATTTAGCTCTTGCCGATATGGACAGCCCGTGTCCCGTTTCGCAGGGAATTTTCAGGCCAGAATCGCGATCCCCCGATGGCGCATCTGAAAGTTCAAGACCACTTTGAGCACCATGCCTGTCCCGCATGTCCTGCTCAGGCGTTACCTGCACATGAAACTGCTAGTATTTATCACCACGTTGCTTATCGGCGCAGCTGCGGCATGCGGCAGCGCCGAACGGCCTGCGGCGCCTGCCGGTGCCGCACCCGTGGGCGGACCGCAAAGCATATCCAAGGTGGTACTCGCCGATACTCCATCCCCCCCGGCTACTGCTGCCGAAAACATCATCGCGGATTTCGCGTTCGTGCACGATGGCTTCCGCACTCAGGTGGCGGGAGAGTCCGAAGTGACGTCAGTCCCGGACCAGTCCGGCGGAGGCATAGTGACGGTACGTCTTCGCAACCTGAGCCGGCCGTCCGGGTCAACAAATTCGCGCGCCACGATAAACTTCAGCCGGGAATTCGACAACTACATTGAGATACCGACGAGTGCTGGACGCATGCGTCTTTTCCTGCACCGGGACGGCGCGTTGCGCACCGAACCGGACAGCGGGGCTTTTACCTGACCGGATATTCACGCCGGAGGGTCCGCCGTTGAATACTCGATAAACCTGAATGAGAACACCGTAGTCACGGCGGGCCGCGTCATGTACAACATAAACCTCGCTACGGTAGCTCCCAACCAGATCACCTTGGAGATAGGAGTGGCGCCCTGATGCTGTACTTGTTCAAGAATAAAGCGGGTTCAATCCGGCGAATCGGCAACAGCCGATTGGTCTTGAGGGTCCTGTACTACACGTGGATTGCCTTCCCCTACCCGATACGCAAGCCGCTTACCGCGCTGTTCATACTATGGACCCTTGCCATGAAAAAGGCCACTGGCGTGGACCGTAATGACAAGCCAACATCGATGGACGACCTGGGGAACCTGTCTTTCTGGGGCGTTCCCAAGATTGATTTGCGCAGATACACCCTGGAGATCGCAGGGGAAGTCGGCAGTCCGCTGAGCTGCACCTTCGATGAACTGATCACGATGGAATCAGTCGAAAGGCCGGTCCGCATGGACTGTGTTGGCGGGTTTCGCAACAACTCGACAATGCGAGGCATCCCGCTAAAAAGGCTGTTCGACCTGGCCAAGGTTCAGCCGGCAGCAGATTCCGCCGTGTTTCACTGTGCCGACGACTATCAGACCGCGCACCTGATTTCGGACCTTCTCAAGAGTGACGCATTCATGGCCTTTGAAATCAATGGTGAGCGGATCGCCAAATTCGGGTTCCCAATGCGGCTCGTTGCCCTGGGCACCTACGGCTATAAGTGGCCCAAATGGGTAACGAAAATTGAGCTGGTGAAGGGATTCCCTGAAGGCATTTGGGAGCGCAAGGGCCTGCCGAAAAGAGGCAAGATAGGTGATATCTGGTAGGGGTTCGTCGCTTCGTCTCGCGAGATTCCACATGCCAGCCGTTAAATCCGCAGCTTACTCAGGAGGCGCGGGCTTTGGCTTGGCACAGGGAATCAACCGCATAGATCGCAGGTGTTCACCGCCCGTTCGAACTGCCGCAAAGGACCACCCATTTCTTGACGGGCCTGCTTGTCCGGCAATTCGGGGCGCCGAGCGACCAGCCTATTTCGCATACGATTGTCGATCTCTCGCCGACGTCGCATCGCACCCCACGCATTACGGAAACAGCGTTTCGCCCGTTTCCTCATCCTCCACGTTAATGGCACTCACAGGACAGTTCTCCTCCGCTTCGAGGACCTTCTCCAAGGGGTCTCCAGCCGCGTTTACGGGTTCCGAATGAAGGTCGTCGTTAAGCGCAAAGAGGTTGATAGCGATGTTGGTGCACATGTCGTTCCCGACACATACGCCGTGATCAACCATAATTCGCAGCTTTCTAGTCATGCCAACTTCCTAGTTCCGTTTCACAGGCTAATTCCATGCAACAGGCACCGACTTGAGCGAGCGGAAGGTGATGCTGGGATGGTAGTCCAGCTCCGATTCCAGATTGAAGCGCAGGAACCGCTCCGCCAGCGCCTTGAAGGCCTCCTGCCCCTCTACACGCACCAGCGTCGCGCCAAGGCAGTGATGAATACCGGCGCCAAAAGCAACGTGAGGATTCGGCCACCCGGTGATGTCGAATGTGTCCGGGTTATCAAACTTGCGGGGGTCCCGGTTGGCCGATGACATGAGCCACTGCGCCGGCCAAATATGTGGCCAGGTCCTCAATTTTGAATTAAAGCTGAGCAAATAAAAACCGCGATAGCTGTCCACTCGGGGCGGGGGGCTCAAACCTAGCTCTTTCCTGTCGAAACCGCTGCCACAACCTGCCTCGTCAGGCATGCCAACCAGCTCCCCCTTGGTGTTGAAGCTCCAGGCGTGGTAGAAGCACTGAAAGATTTTGGCGTTGCCTTCATCACGTCGGCAAATCATGGCCCCCCGGTGTGGGGAGGTG
>JACZVF010000285.1 GCA_022572805.1 Chloroflexota bacterium | reverse complement strand
CGTATGACTGTGGCTCACAGGGGGAGCGACGAGGAATGACAATTCGCAGGTGTGAGCCTCGGTGAGCACAGCCTTAAACGCCCTGGTCTTGGCACTACTACGTCCGGCAGACTCACTTTGCCCACTGATAATTCCGCAAATGCCCCCCCGTAAGAACCCACACCAGATGCTATAATCTGCTTGGGAGAACATATGGTCAATTCCTCACAGGCAGCCCGGCAAATCCTGGAAGGGCTAAACGAAAACCAGCGCGAGGCCGTCGAGACAATAGACGGCCCGCTGCTCATTCTGGCAGGCCCCGGCAGCGGCAAGACCCGCGTTATCACGCAACGCATCGCCTACCTCGTCCGCGTCGTGGGCGTGTCGCCGTACCGCATCGGCGCGGTCACCTTCACCAACAAGGCGGCGAGAGAGATGCGGGCCCGGCTGACGCCATCGCTAGGCCCGGCCGCCGAACACGTAACGGCCAAGACGTTCCACACCTTCTGCGCCCAGGTCCTCCGCCAGGAGGGAGAGAGCATCGGCGTAAAGCGTGACTTCGTCATCTACGACGACTCGGACCAGATGTCGTTGATGAAGCGCGTCATGAAAGAGCTGGAGCTGGACCCGAAGCGTTTCGCCCCCAGGGCCATTCTCTCCGCCATCTCCAGCGCCAAGAGCCAACTGCTGGGCTTCGAAGGCCTGTCCTACAAGTCCGGCAGCTACTTTGAAGAGATTGTAGTGCGGGCCTACGAGCACTACGAAGGCCTCTTGCAGAAGAGCTCGGCGCTGGACTTCGATGACCTGCTGCTGAAGACGTACCAGCTTTTCGACCGCGTGCCGGAGTCGGCCAAGAAGTACCAGGAGCGTTACGTCCACTTCATGGTCGACGAGTTTCAGGACACCAACGTCGCCCAGTACGCCATCGCCAAGCAGGTGGCCTACGCCTACTCCAATATCTGTGTCGTCGGCGACCCCGACCAGTCCATCTACACCTGGCGCAACGCCGACATCCGAAACATCCTCAGCTTTCAGGACGACTATCCCCAGGCCAAGGTCATCGCGCTGGAAGAAAACTATCGCTCCACGCAGACCATTCTGGACGCCGCCAAAAGCCTGATCGCCGCCAACACGCAGCGGGTCGACAAGGACCTGTGGACCCAGAACGGCGAGGGGGTGCCCATCGTCGTCAGCGAGGGCTACAACGAGGGCGAGGAAGCCCAGTTCGTCGTAAAGGAAATCCAGTCGCTGACCAGGGGCCGCAACCCCAGCTACAAATTGGGCGACGTCGCAGTCATGTACCGCGTCAATGCCCAGTCCCGCGCGTTGGAGGAGTCATGCCTGCGCTACGGAATGCCTTACCAGGTGGTGGGCGGCCTGAAGTTCTACCAGCGGCAGGAGGTCAAGGACGTCACGGCGTACCTGAGGCTGATAGCCAACTCCGACGATGACGTGAGCCTGGAGAGGGTCATCAACACACCCACGCGAGGCATCGGTCAGCGCACCGTGGACGAGCTGACCCGGCTGGCCCGCAACGCCGATATGTCCATGTTTTCGGCCATCAGCTCGCTGGCTCAGGGCGCTCCCCAGGAATCGGTTACAGACAATAATATGCGAAATCCCTTCCCCGCCCGCTCACTGCGAGCCCTCACAGACTTCCATGACCTTATCAGGAGCCTGCAGGCCGAGCGCGAGAAATCGGACCTGCTGGAAATTATCGACAGCATCCTGGAGCGCACGGGCTATCAGAGCTACCTCATGGACCAGTCGGACCGGGGCGAAGAGCGTTTGGAGAACATACAGGAGTTCAAGGCCTCGGCCCGGGATTTCCTGATGTTTGGCCGCGATGAAGCGCTGACAGCCTTTCTGGAAAGCGTAAGCCTGGTCGCCGACGTGGACAGCATGGAGGACAGGGCCGACGCCATCACGCTGATTACGCTGCACCAGGCCAAGGGGCTGGAGTTCCCGGTGGTGTTCATGGTGGGCATGGAGGAGGGCCTGCTGCCCCACGTGCGCTCCTTGGACGACCCGGCTCAGCTGGAGGAGGAGCGCCGGCTGTGCTACGTGGGCGTCACGCGGGCCAGGGAGCGGCTGTACCTTTGTCGTTCCTTCCGCCGCGGATTCCGGGGCGGGTCCGAGCCCAGCGTACCCTCACGATTCCTGTTGGACATTCCGGCCAAACTCATCACCGCGCCGGTGCAGAACCAACCGAAGTCCAAGACTATCAAGTCGGCCGCCTGGACTCCCGGAGCACGCCGCGCCCGCAATTTCTCCGGTAATAGCGAGAACGCCTCGTCGAATGGCGACAGGTCCGAAAGACCGGCGCGTCCGGATGCGGCCACAACCGCTATGCCCCATTTCTCGACGGGAGACAAGGTAAAACACAAAACATTCGGAGAGGGTATCGTCGTGGAGTGCAAGCCCTCCCACGAGGACTTCGAAGTAACGGTGGCCTTCAAAGACGGCGCGGGCGTCAAGCGCCTCATGCAAGGCTTCGCCAAACTGGAGAAGGTGGAGTAGATAAGGGAAGGCCACTGCGTCAGTCCGCTACCGCAGCGGTCTCCTCTGGTGCGGACGGTTCTTCTTGGGCTTCTCCGAAGCCCTGCATCTGCATTCAAGGTCAACGGCTCATCATGTCCTTTATAGCCGCCATAAGCTTGGGGAAGGCCCTGGTAATTATTGCTACCAGAAGACCGCCACCTACCGCGCCAACGACTGCACCGCCAAGGCCGACGGCCAGGTAATTCTTCTTGCTCGACCCGCTGCCAGACACTTTACCGGCTCCCCAGGATTGACTCATGTCGCTCCTCGAACTGCGTTGCCGTTATCTCGCCGCGGGCAAGCCTCATCTGGAGAACGGCTATGGGTGAATCGCCTTCGTCCGCAGGCTCCGTTCTACTGAGACCAAGCCTGACCACAGCCCAGGCAATCAGCCCCGCGACAACAACCACGATAAGC
>JACZVF010000082.1 GCA_022572805.1 Chloroflexota bacterium | reverse complement strand
CGATATCGATCGGATATATATCCAGGCGCCGGACAGGTTGGCCAGCGGGGCGAAACTCGTTATCCTGGTGGAAGAGTTTCAGGACAACGGCGTGGAGGTCATATTTCTCAAAGGGTCTGTGGAAGAAACTCCCGAGGGCAAGCTGCTTTTGCACATGCAGGGCGCCATCGCCGAGTATGAACGGACCAAGATTGCCGAGCGTACGCGTCGGGGCAAACTCTACTGGGCAAAACAGGGAGCCATGGTTGGCGGCCATGCGCCTTATGGCTATCGCTTCATCCGTCGGACTGACACCGAGAGGGCCAGACTTGAGGTAGATGAGTTTAAAGCAACCGTTGTACGGCAGATGTATTCCCTGCTTGTTGAGGACCACCTAAGCACTCGAGGAATAGCAAGAAAGTTAACGGATCAAGGTATACCCACAGCCAGAGGAGCTAACCAGTGGCAGCCCACGGCCGTCGATAGGATCCTCAAGAACTCCGTCTACAAGGGCAAATTCATATACTGCAAGACGGAGGCCATAGCGCCATCCAGGAGACTTACCCAGGATCCCTACAAGCAAAGTCGAAAGACTGGCAGGAAGGCCAGGCCAGAGGAAGAATGGATCACCATTCCCGTTCCTGCCATAGTGGACGAGTCCATTTGGGACCAAGCGATGGCACAGTTGAGTCGAAACTCGCTTCATTCAAAACGCAACAGTCGTCAACCATACCTGTTGAGAGGTCTCATACGATGCCCTAGGTGTGGGTCTACGTATTCCGGTCATGCCACCCATGGAGTTCGTCGTTACAGATGTACCCGGACTGATTCCAGCGTGTCCTCGACGGGAAGGCGATGTCGCCCCGGTTCGTTCACGGCTGGGCCTGTAGAGCAGGCCGTATGGGAGGCTGTGGCTGAAGCCTTGAAACAGCCACACATTCTTGTGGCAGAGTACGAACGCAAACTTACCGGGCTAGGTTCCCTCGACGCTTTTGAACAGGAGCGAAAACAGCTGTCTGTAGCACTAAATCGGCTGGCAGTTCAGGAAGACAGAGTTACAGAGGCATACGTCAACGAGGCGATGGAACTTGATCGGTACAAGACCGAGATGGAGAAACTAAGGGAGCGGCGTACTGGCCTCGAGGTAATGGAAAACCAGCTAGGACGAAGGGCCAAGCAAGAGCAAGATGCCAATGCCGGTCTCCGATACTTGGAGGAGTTTCGTCATCGCATATCGGATGGCCTCGAAAGTCTGAGCTTTGAGGACCGTCAGAAACTACTTCGGCTTGTGGTAGAACGCATAACGGTGGAAGACAATAATGTCAGAATAGAGACCATAATCCCGCCTGACCAAGATGTGCTATTGCGTACACGTCGCCCTGAGCTTGTCGAAGGGCGCGGGATTTCAGGTTTCGCCCCAGGCCGGTCTCGTCCGGCATTGAGCGTTGCAACGCAATGCCATATGCTTTTCATTGAAACGCTGTCACAAACGTTATAAATCGCGATATCCAGAGGTCATCAATGAAAGTTCTGGTCACAGGCGGCGCCGGATACATCGGAAGCACCATATCCGCTGCCCTTGAGGAGCACGGCCATACCCCGGTGGTGCTGGACAGCCTGATAACCGGCAGGCGACAGTTCGTGGGAGACCGGATTTTCTACGAGGCAGACATCGCCGACAACGCCGCATTGAGTCAGGTCTTCAAGGACCACCCGGACATCCACTGCACCATCCACTGCGCCGCGCTGATCGTGGTGCCAGACTCCATGGAGCGGCCGTATAACTACTACCGAGAGAACGTCGCCAAGTCGCTGGAGCTGTTCAAGGCGCTTCCCGATTTGGGATGTCACCGCGTCGTTTTCAGCTCGTCGGCATCCATTTACGACGTGGTGGAGGGCTTTATGGTCACGGAGTCGTCGCCGCTGAAGCCGCTGAGCCCGTACGCCCGCACCAAGTACATGATGGAGATGGTGCTGCAGGACTTTTCCGAGGCATACGACTTGAAGGCAATCGCCCTTCGATACTTCAATCCCATAGGCGCTGACCCGAAGCTGCGCACCGGCCTGCAGGACAGGAACCCGACACACATACTGGGCCGCCTGGTGAAGGTCGCGCTGGGGCAGCTTCCGGAATTCCAGATCACCGGCGTCGACTGGCCAACCCGTGACGGCACGGGCATCCGCGACTACATTCATGTGTGGGACCTGGCGCAGGCGCACGTGCGGGCCGTGGAGCGTTTCGATACGGCTATTGCGGGCGCGGGCGACTCCGGCTCCTACGGCGTCATCAACCTGGGGACGGGCAACGGCGTCACGGTCAGGGAGTTCGTGGACGCCTTCCAGAAGGTGTACGGCGCGAAGATCAACCACTCGGAGGCGCCTGCAAGACCGGGAGACGTGGCGGGCGCATTCGCCAACGCCGACAGGGCAAGGGACTTGCTGGGCTGGACCACCAAGCTAACAATCGAGGACGGCATATCCGATTCCCTCAGGTGGGGTCAAATACGCGACTCCATACTGGGCGACGCCTAACTTTTAACGTTAACGAAAAAGGGGCGCTTCTATAGAGCCCCTTTCTAATTCCACTTGGAAACGCATGCGAATGCCTATCCCCTGCCTCAGCGGGCACCTGGAAGTACGGCCAACGTTTCCTATAAATACCCAGCGACGGCTCCGATTAGACAGCGCCCGATTCATGGGCAGCGGCAATCTCTTCCTCGCTTAGGCCGACCACCGATTCTAGGACTTCATCGGTGTGCTCACCCAAAAGCGGCGAACGCACGACATCGACCGGCGATTCCGACAGCTTGATCGGGTTGCCGACACTGAGATAAGTACCTCGCTCGGGGTGATCGACTTCAACGATTGTGCCGGTATCACGCAGGGAAGGCTCTTCCGCTATCTCCTTCATCGACAGGATTGGACCACAGGGAATATTCAGCGGGTTGCACCGCCGCATAACCTCGAACTTATCTACGGTCATGGTCCATTCCTCGATAGTCGCGAAAATGTCCTTCATCTTGTCGAGCCTCACGCCGGGCGTGGCGTATCCCGGATCTTCCTTCCATTCGGGTTTGCCGATCAGATCGCAGACATTGCCCCAAACCGCAGCCTGAGCAATGAAATAGACATAGGCATTGGGGTCCGTTTCCCACCCGTTGCATCTGAGGATCGTGCCCGGC
Organism: Chloroflexota bacterium; assembly: GCA_022572805.1. GTDB lineage: Bacteria > Chloroflexota > Dehalococcoidia > Lucifugimonadales > JADFKI01 > Casp-Chloro-G4. The sequence continues at coordinate 8,151 of JACZVF010000082.1, read as the reverse complement.
TGGCCGCCGCCGGAGTCATTGCCCGCACGGGGCGTGGCCTCACCAAAGGGAACGCCCTCGCCGTGCTGGCTGTATTCGTTCAGTGGGCCGTGGGCGAGACGCTGTTGATCGCGCAGTTTCACCCGACAAAGGTTGATAATCCCGTCCTGCATGGCGCACTCGACACGTTGGCCCTTGCCGGATTGCTCGCGTTGATAGAGTGCGGTGACGATACCCAACGCGAGATTCATTCCTGTACCGGAATCCCCTATTTGTGCCCCGGTCACCACCGGTAACCCATCGAGAAAGCCGGTTGTCGACGCCGCCCCACCAGTGCACTGGGCAACATTCTCGTATACCTTACAATCATCATAAGGGCCCGGGCCAAAACCCTTGATCGAGGCATAGATCATGCGCGGATTGATCTCCTGGATCTTCTCCCACGGAAACCCCATGCGGTCGATGGCGCCGGGGCCGAAATTCTCCACCATCACGTCGCATTCCTCGATCAGTTTCCTGAAGATCTTCGACCCTTGTTCGGTCTTGGGATTGAGCGTCACGCTACGTTTATTGTGGTTGAGCATTGTGAAGTAGAGACTATCGACGTCGGGAATGTCGCGCAACTGTCCGCGGGTGATGTCACCAACGCCAGGTCGTTCGATCTTGATTACGTCCGCGCCAAACCATGCCAGCAATTGCGTGCAAGAGGGGCCTGATTGAACGTGAGTCATATCCAGTACACGGACGCCTTCGAGAGCTTTCATCTATCACTCCTACCCAATTTTCCATTTGGCACAAAGGGAAGATTTCCCTTTGTGCCATTTTCCGTCGCTTACGGGGAATGCCCGGCTTGTTGTCGTACCTGTTCGTTATCGCTTATTCGTTATCGCTTAGCCACGACACTTTGCGGATTGAGATTGCCGATACGGCCACTCTCCGTGCCGGCGTTACCGTCAATCATAGCGTTCACCAATGTCGGTTTGCCGGAATCCATGGCCTCGTTCACCGCGCGGCTCAATTCATCCGGCGACGTTACTTGCACGCCGACGCCGCCAAACGCTTCCATCATTTTATCGTAGCGGGCGTCCTCGACGAAGATGGTCGTGGCGACGTCTGCACCGCCCGTGGAATTGGCGTCGGTGCCGCGATATATACCGCCGTTATTGAGGACCACCACACAGATCGGCAGGTTGTAACGGCAGATTGTTTCAACTTCCATGGCCGAAAAACCAAAGGCACTATCGCCTTCGACCGCGAGCACTGGCTGGCCCGTCTCAACCGCCGCCGCAATGGCCGACCCCATGCCAACTCCCATGACACCCCAGGTCCCAACGTCCAGGCGCTTACGGGGCTTGTACATATCGATGATTGTGCGGGCAAAATCAAGCGTGTTGGCGCCCTCATTGACAAGGATTGCATCCGGTCGCTCTTTGATAATAGTACGCAGCGCGCCAAGCGCACCATGGAAATCCATTGGCACGTTCTTGTTTTCTAGTCTGGGCGCCATCCGCGCAATATTGGTTTCCACCCTGGAGCTGATCTCATCGATCCAGGAGGATGGCGGCGGTGTCCAGCCCTCACCCATGCTGTCAAGCAAGGCCCGGACGCATGAACCGATATCGCCGACCAATGGGGCCGCAATCTCCACATTGCTATCCATCTCCCTGGGTTCGATATCGATCTGGATAAACTTCTTGGCCTGATCGCCCCAGGTCTTGCCCTTACCGTGGGACAGGAGCCAATTTAGTCGGGCGCCGATCACCATGACGACATCGGCTTCTCTCAGCACCAGCGAGCGGGCCGCAGCGGCCGACTGCGGGTGCGTATCCGGCAACAGCCCCTTGGCCATGCTCATTGGCAGATAGGGAATCCCACTCCTCTCCACCAATGCCCGAATGTCGTCATCTGCCTGCGCGTAGGCAGCCCCCTTACCGAGAACGATCAGAGGGCGCTTGGCTGATTTGAGCAAACCTAGAGCGCGTTCAATCGACTCTGGGGCGGGAAGTTGGCGCGGTGCCGCATCGATGACCTTGACGAGTGACTTGGCACCCGCATCAGCATCCATGACCTGAGCAAAGAGCTTCGCCGGTAGGTCAAGATAAACGCCGCCCGGGCGTCCGGAAACAGAGGCTCTGATGGCACGCGCAACGCCGATACCGATGTCCTCGGCATGAAGGACACGGTAGGCGGCCTTGCAGAGCGGCTTCGCAATGGCGAGCTGGTCCATCTCTTCATAGTCGCCCTGCTGTAAATCGACGATCTCACGCTCGGACGAGCCGCTAATCATGATCATCGGAAAGCAGTTGGTCGTGGCGTGAGCCAGGGCGGTGAGACCGTTGAGAAAACCCGGTGCCGACACGGTCAGGCAAATACCGGGTTTTTTCGTCAGGAAGCCCGCAGTTGCCGCGGCGTAGCCCGCGTTTTGCTCGTGGCGAAATGAGAGCACCCGCATTCCAGATGCCTGCATCATACGGCCCAGATCCGTAATCGGGATCCCCGGCACATTATAAATCGTGTTGATATCGTTGAGCTTGAGAGCATCGATGACGAGATGAAAGCCATCAGTCAGCGCTCCAGCGTCCGTTATTTCTTCGTCTTTTATTGGAGATTCTGTATCAACCATCTTTCCCTCCTAAACGATCTTTGCCGGACTGGTATAACCTGTTACTTTGGTGACATTTTGCACGATTATACATCCACGATGCCAGGATGGTGGCCCGGGACTGGAAGACCTCAAACGGCATCTGTCCAGAGTGTGCGCTCCAGGTGACAGCGCGGAAAGCTGTCTCCACTCGAGTGATTGAAATTCTTCCTAATCTACCGGCGGCCAGACTCAAAGTCGCGGTAAACAAGGCCCTTCATGGCCTCGTCAAATGGTCGATTTACCGGGTGCTATGCTACCATGATTCCGATGGCAGGCAAAGACAGGCGTAATCCACCATGAAGCCAACAATATCGGTCAAATCGCTATCCCACTCCTTCCAAGTCAATGACAGCTTGAATGGGGCCACGCTTCCAGTTCTTTCCAACATAAGCCTGGAGGTCGGTCAGGGCTCATTTATCTCGATCATAGGCCCCAGCGGCTGCGGAAAGACCACGCTTCTGAAGCTAATCGGCGGTCTGCTGGAGCCAGATTCCGGCTCCTTGGCAATAGATGGCGCGCCCCCGCGTGAGGCCCAACGACGCAAACGCATCGGTTTTGTGTTCCAAGACCCGTCATTGCTGCCGTGGCGCACCGTCTTGCAGAACATTCGGCTTCCCCTTGAGCTAAACAAAGGCTTGAATGGAGGGTTGGACGCCGGCCATTCCAAACAAGGGCATGAGGAGGTGGACCGCCTGCTGGGTGCCATGGGTTTGGCGGATTTCGGCGGTTACTATCCGCACGAGCTGTCTGCCGGGATGCGTCAGCGTGTGGCGCTGGCACGGGCATTGGCCACCGACCCGGATGTGCTGCTCATGGACGAGCCGCTCGGCGCATTGGACGAGATGACGAGAGAGGCAATGCGCTACGAAATACTAAACGTCTGGGAGCGCAGCCACCGCAAGACCGTGCTCTTCGTTACGCATAGCATCGCGGAGGCGGTAGCGCTGTCACACAGGGTAGTAATCATGTCCCCACGCCCGGGTCGTATTCTCCAGGAGATTGCCATAGACCTACCCCATCCCAGGGACGAGTCCATCGAAAGATCCCAGGACTTCCTGGACTACACGTACACGGTCCGTGACACACTGTCCAGGGGCGTTGCTCAGGGGATTGAGGAAGCCTGTGGAAGTGGTGAGGAAGGTGCTGTCGGTGCAGCGACGTCTCCTGGATAGGACCTCCAGTGCCCCTCCTGAGGACTTGGGTGATGACCTGGCCAACGACCTCGGCCGGCCAATCGCAGGCCCCCGAAATCGACGCGCATTTTGGGCGACACCGGCCGCCTACCTTGTCCCGCCTGTCGTCGCAATGGCCATACTGGTAGCCGTCTGGGAGGTATGGCTTCGAATCGCAAACGTGCCGGTCTACATTCTGCCCCTCCCTTCCGTGGTGGCCTTGCGGCTGGCGGAAGACATTGGCTTCTTCGCACGGCACGGTGGCATCACGCTGCTGGAAGCGCTGGGCGGGTTCGCCGTGGGTGCGGCCGTAGCTATGGTAGGGGCCACGCTGATGGCGCATTCGAGGTTTCTGGAGCGCAGCCTGCTGCCCATCGCCGTCCTGGTAAAGGTCACGCCCGTGGTTGCGGTGGCCCCGTTATTCGTGATCTGGTTTGGTTTCGGCTCCCTGCCAAAGATATTCATTGCGGCGCTAATAACCTTCTTCCCTGTGCTGGTCAACGCCATGACGGGTCTGCGGGCAGTGGACCCCGGTGCCTTGGACTACTTCAGGTCCCTGAGCTCCTCTCGTAAGGAGATTTACCTGAAGCTGCGGCTGCCCGGCGCGCTGCCCTACCTGTTTGCCGCCTTCCGCATATCCATACCCCTGTCGGTTATCGGCGCCGTGGTGGGAGAGTGGTTCAGTGGCGACAGGGGCCTGGGCAGCGTTATCATAGTGGCCCACAGCAATCTGGACATGCCCACGCTGTTCTCGGCCATAATCACCCTGGCGTTCCTGGGCATAACGCTGACTCTGTTGACGTTCTACTTCGAGCGCAAGATACTTTTCTGGCACTCGTCCGCTATTGTCCCCTGAGGCGCTAATTCAGATTAGGAGACTATCCAAATCTTGACCGGCATTACCGCTGAGATTACCGGCTGGGCGAGAACGGCCCTGATGCTGACGTTTGCTGTCATACTGGTGGTCTCGGCAGCGGCTGCCTGCGGTGGCGGCTCACCCGGGGAATTAACGCAGGTGACGTTCATGGCGGGCTTCAAGCCGCAGGCCAACCTGCCCTTCGTCGCGGCCTACGTTGCCCAGGAGAACGGCTACTTCGCCCAGCAGGGTCTCGAGGTGGACCTCAGGCACTCGTCATCCGGGCAGCACCTCCAGCTTCTGATGTCCGGGGACGTGGATTTCACCACGGCGGACGCCACATCGGTGCTCAAGCGACGCTCCGACCCTGGCCTGCCCATAGTGGCCTTCGCGCTGTTCGGCCAAAGAGGGCAGCAGGGCTTCGTGTCGCTGGCGGATTCAGGCATCGTTAACCCGAAGGACTGGGAGGGCAAGACCTTCGGATACAAGTTCTCGCAGCCTCCCGACTACCTGGCCATCCTGGAAGCGGAGGGAGTTGACCGGTCGAAGATCCAGGAGGTGCGCGTCGGTTTTGATCCCAGGGTGCTGACCGAAGGGCAGGTGGATATCCTGGCTGTCTTCAAGTCCAACGAGCCCGACACCATACGCGGACTTGGTTTCGACGTGAACCTGTGGGACCCGGCGGACTTTGGCGTTCCCACTTTGGGCCTGACGTACATAACCCGCAGCGAACTGGCGGAGGACGATCCGGACGTGGTGCAGCGGTTCCTGAAGGCGACGCTGAAAGGCCTGGAGTTCGCCATCGAGAACCGCGAGGAGACCCTTGACATCGTGTTGAAATTCGCGCCTGACGAAAAGCGGGAGCATCAAGGCTTCATGCTGGACGCCGAGATCGCCGACGCCATCAGCCCCACCGCCGAGGGCCAGGGCTGGGCATGGATGACAGACCAGCAGTGGAAGGCGCTATACGACCAGCTAATCCAGTTCGAGGCGCTGCCCAAGCCCTTCGACTACAGGACTGCATTTACGGACAAGTTCCTCGACGCGGCCTACGACGACGGCAAGCTGAACTGGCCTTGAGCCCGCTCGATTCCGCGCCGCCGAGGCCGTTTATATTGACCTTATATTGACGAACTTACTCCGGACCAGGTGGCTCACTTCCCATGTCCACGTCAACCGGCAACAACGTCCTGATAATGCAGTCGGGCGGATGCACGCCCGTCATAAACCGCAGCCTGTATGGACTGGTGCAGGAGGCCTTTGCCTCCGACGCCTTCGATCGAATTCACGGCGCGATCTACGGCATGGAGGGCGTTCTGGACGAGAGGCTGGCGGACCTCCGCGCCGTGGACGCCGCTGAATGGGAGCGCATAGCGAACACACCTGCCGCCGCGCTGGGCTCCACCCGGCGCAAGATGCGTCCCGAAGACGTACCGGTGATAATCGACGTGCTGAAGCGCCACGGCATCGGCTACTGGTTTATTATCGGCGGCAACGACTCGGCCGAGACAGGCCACATGGTGGGCGAGGCCGCCCGTGAGGCCGGATACCCGCTGACCGTCGTCAACGTCCCCAAGACAATCGACAACGACCTGGTGCTGATGGACCACTCCCCCGGTTACGGCAGCGCCGCCCGCTTCATCGCGCTGGCCACGATGGGAGCCGGACGCGATGCCGAGGCTATGGGACTTGCCTCCCCCGTGACCATCATCGAGGTGATGGGAAGGGACGCCGGGTGGCTGGCGGCAGCGTCGGCGGCGGCAAAACATGAGGAGCGGGACGCCCCTCACATCATCGGCCTCCCGGAAGTTCCCATGGACGAAACGAGGTTCCTTGACCACATCGAAGACGCGTATCGCAGGTACGGGTTTGCCGTGGCCGTCATTGCGGAGAACACACGCGGGCCGAACGGCGTCATCGGCGGCGACACGGAGCCGTGGTATGTGGACGATTTCGGCCACCCCTACTACGACGGGCCCAGCCGCTACCTTGCCGGGCTGGTCAGCAAACGTCTCAATGTGCGTGCCCGCTACGAGAAACCGGGCACCATCCAGCGGTCAATGATGGCTTGCGTTTCCGAGACCGACGCGGCTGAGGCCGAGGAGGCAGGCAGGGCGGCGGTCCGATTGGCCCTGGATGGCGGCAACGACCTGATCATCACACTGGAACGCGCGGCCGGCAAGGCCTACTCTTGCACTACAGGCACGGCCCCACTGGAAGATGTAGGCGGCAAGGTGAAAACCATGCCCGCAGAGTATCTGGACCCAGCGAACCACTTCGTGACCGAGAGTTTTTTGGACTACCTCACGCCTCTCCTGGGGAGCCCTTTACCAGCTTACGGACGGGTTCGCTAGCGCATCGTAATGCTTGACACGGGTATCGCCAGTTAGTACCATTATTGGGTTACAACTTAATATTGGTGCTCTTATCAAGAGTGGCGGAGGGATCGGCCCCGTGATGCCCGGCAACCGCCCGGAGCCGGAGTGGCTCTGGAAACGGTGCCAAGTCCGGCGAGTTCCATGAACTCGCAGAGATGAGAGTGGAGTTTCGCAAAGACTTCTCTCATCGTGAGAAGTCTTTTTTTGACCTCTGTACGCCGCAGGGGACGCCAGGAGGCCCCTGTCTCCACCACATCAAGGACTCAGGCAGACCGCAGGCCACGGCATGTCGCGATGCCCAAATCTATTCATATGAATACAGTGACGACGTCGGAATTAAGGCCCATCCTCTGGAAAGGCGACAGCGTCAGCCTCATAGACCAGACACGCCTTCCGCATGAGGAGATTTGGCTGGAGTATTCGGACTTTCGAGACGTTATTCTTGCAATCAAGAACATGCAAATACGGGGCGCACCTGCCATTGGCGTGGCCGGCGCATATGCCGTAGCACTGGCCGCCTCCGAGTTCGCCGCCAATTCCAGGGCCGACTTTGAAAGCTCGGTAAATGCCGCCGCTAAAGAAATAGGTGACGCGAGACCCACGGGTGCAAATCTGGCCTGGGCCGTAGACCGCATGATGGCCGTTATGCAGTCTTCGATAGCACCCGCTAAAATGGCCGACAAGCTTGCAAGGGAGGCCTGCCTAATTCAGAAAGAGGACGAGGAGGCCAACAGGCGCATGGGCCGCTATGGCGCGGACCTGCTGCCGCATGGCGGCGCTGTGATGACTCACTGCAACGCCGGGGCGCTGGCCACTGGCGGATTCGGCACAGCCCTTGGCGTAATACGCACCGCCTGGGAGGACTGCAAGATATCCCACGTTTACGCCAACGAAACGCGGCCTCTGATGCAGGGCGCCAGGTTGACAGCCTGGGAGCTGGTGAAGGCCGGCATCGACGCAACGGTGCTGCCGGACTCCGCCGCCGGTCAGCTAATGCGTCGCGGCAAGGTGCAGGCAATCGTGGTGGGCGCCGACAGGATCGCAGCCAACGGCGATGTGGCAAACAAGATCGGCACGTACAGCCTGGCAGTGTTGGCCAGAGAGAACGGCGTGCCCTTCTAC
>JACZVF010000284.1 GCA_022572805.1 Chloroflexota bacterium | reverse complement strand
GCGTGTCCACGCCGCAATGAGGACATCGATCCAACACCAGTTGATTTATTAGTTCTGGCATATTCCATCTTTCAAGTCTGTATTTCGACTTGGTGCCGAAGGAGGGATTTGAACCCACACACCCTTTCGAGTACTGCGCTCTGAACGCAGCGCGTCTGCCGTTCCGCCACTTCGGCACGATATTTCCCGGACCTCCACCCAGAGCGCTCGATTCTGCGCGCCGCGTGCGGTCAATTATTCTGGTGGGCGATAGAGGACTTGAACCTCTGACCTCCTGCGTGTGAAGCAGGCGCTCTAACCAGCTGAGCTAACCGCCCGGACCTGGACCTGTTTTTAATGTACGGCTGCTGTGACTTTTTCACATGCAGGTGACTGGCCTGTGGTGGCAACGCGTGGGTTCGAACCACGGACCTAGCGCTTATGAAGCGCCCGCTCTGCCCCTGAGCTACGTTGCCGAAATGTGTCCCTACAAGCATAATATATTACGATATTTTCGCTGTCAATTGAAGATTTAACCGCTAAATAACTGGTCGTGAGCATGCAGGACAACGAGGTTGACCCGCTAACGAAACGCCCTGTGGGAGACGCAGTAGGGGAGCCTGCCTTACAGGAATTACGCAAGCTGCTGCATGAACTTGCATCGGCTTTAGACCCCTTCCCCAAGTTTATGGACCTGACGCACATCGAGGCCGTCGAGGTGGAGCCGCCCGGCCCGCCAGACCCTAAAAGGGGATGCATCGTGGTGTGTTCCGACGGCGAGCTTCGTGAGTTCGTCCTGCGCATGATTCCCGGGCCATTCGACACGGGCGGCGTGGAGCAGACGGAGGAGTTGAATGACGTGGACATGTCGCCCGGCGAGTATGCCACTTACGCCCGTGCAGCTATACATGAGCTTGAGACTATCATCGAGGCGCGCCGGCAGTCCGACGGCTAGTCCTCTTCGCTGAGAGACTGGCCCCTGGAAATCCTGCCTGGGAGGCGCCTGAGCAGTAGATCCGCCCACGTCGGCGGCTCCGGCCTGGCCGACAGGAGCTGTCTTAGCTTCTCCGAGGCGTTTCCGAGCAACGGTCTGCCATGCCCGCCACACATCACGTCGAAATCCATCTCGGCTAGCTTTTCCAGTGACCTGCAGTAAGCCTCGTGGTCGTAACCGGGAAAAGGAATCGACCTGCTGACGGACTTGCCGTTGCTAAAGGCAGTGTCTCCCGTGAATATCACCCCTCGCTCCTTCAACAGGTAGCACGCGCTGCCAGGGGTATGACCTGGGGTGTGAATGACCTGTATCCCGCCGGCGATTGGCAGGACATCGCCGTCGGAGGCAACTTGCGATACCGTCGTCCTGCGCAGGAAAGGCAACGGCAGGTCCGTCGCATTGAACATGCCCATGTAACCAAGATACCGGCCCTTGGTGTGATGAAGCCGCGTATCGTCCTCGTGCGCTATGACATCGGCGTTCGCCCTTTTGGAAATGCTGCGGGCTCCACTGGTATGGTCGGGATGGTTGTGCGTCAGGAGTATGGCGTCGATGTCCTCCGGCCTTCTGCCAATGCTCTCCACATACCGGAAAACGGTGCGCACATCCCAGGGCAGACCGGCATCAATCAGCGTGAGAGATTCGTCCTCCACCAGGTACATGCGCGACATGCGGCTGGGAATGGTATGAATGCCCGGAGCAATTTCCAATGTTCTCCCCGTGGTTTGAGTCGGCCTGAAGGATTTGAGGGCCAAGCCCGACAATAATTTCAGTGTCCCCTCATTATAACGAGCCCGACCGGCACAGACTGGCCGTGCCCATACCCATTCCGTATAATGTGCGCAACGGACCGAAACAGACAGGGAGACAACAGGTCATGGATATCGGGATATCGACTTTTCTCACCGACTATTCGGTGGACGTCGCAGTGGTGGCCAGGCGGGCAGAGGAGTTGGGGTTCGCTTCCTTGTGGGTGCCGGAGCACTCGATACTGCCGGTTAACTCGGGCACGCCTTGGCCCGGCTCGGCTGACGGCAAGATACCAAAGGTGTACGCAGACATCGTGGACCCGTTCGTGGCCCTGGGCCGGGCGTCCGCGGTGACGACAACACTGAAGCTGGGCACGGGAATCTGCCTTGTGCCGGAACGGAACCCGCTGCTGTTGGCCAAGGAGGTCGCCACCATAGACATGTACTCCAAGGGCCGCTTCCAATTTGGGATTGGCGCGGGCTGGCTTCGTGAGGAAACGGACATCATGGGGGGCGACTTCGCTCACAGGTGGGCCCAGACCCGCGAGGCGATTCTGGCCATGAAGCAGCTTTGGACCACCGTAGAGAGCGAATACCACGGCAAGTATTACGACTTTCCACCTGTGTACTCCTTTCCGGGGCCGGCGCAGAAGCCTCATCCTCCTGTCCTGTTGGGCGGCATGGCCAAGAACGTCTTCAAGCGCGTCGTGGAGTACGGCGACGGCTGGATGCCCAACCGGGTTACGCCCGAGGACGTGAAGAAAGGCCGCGCCAAACTGGACGAGCTGGCCGATGCCGCCGGCCGCGATCCCAAGTCAATCCAGATCATGGTCTTCGGCCAGCAGGCGGACCGAGACCTCCTCAAGACCCTGGAAGAGGCAGGTGCGGACAGCGTCGCGGTGCGGTTGGAAACGGCATCTGAAGACGAGGCTCTGAACAGCCTGGAGAAGATGGCCGAAGCGGTTTTCTAATTATTTCGGATTCACATATGTCATGCAGATTTGAAATCCCAAATTAGATGTCATTCCGAATGTCCCGACGCATCGGGACTCCGATACTCATATCGGAGAAGTCTGCGACGGCGGAGCGAAATGAGGAATCTTAAACGTGCTGGACTTGCGGGGGACATAAGACCTGTCCGCCGCAGGAATCCCTTCGCACGGAATGACACCGCAAAAAAAGGTCTATTCGAAAATTCTAATCGACCTGCATCCCGCACGTAATTCCCGATTATCTA
>JACZVF010000283.1 GCA_022572805.1 Chloroflexota bacterium | reverse complement strand
CGTAAATGGGAAGCCACGCGCTGATTTACAGGGCCAGAGCCCGCTTCGACTCTGCCTCCGGGGCGTCTACGACGAACATGCCTCCCGTCTCGTGCTTCTGCGCCATGTCGCCGGAGATAATGCCGTCATAGGTTCCGCCCTCAATGCGCAGCTTGAGCAGCGTGTTGAAGATGTGCGACTGCAATGCCGAGCGGTAGAACTTGTGCATGCGCCTGCCGCCTCGCACCCGCTCGCCTCGTATGAGACGGACGGCGTCGGAGGCGTTGGTGTTGAAGTAACCGAACCGCTGCGGCCCGAAGTAGTTTGGCAGCCCCACGCTCTGCAAATGCGCCGCGATGGCCTCGGCCCTTGTCTGCCAATCGGAGACAGGCCCGCGGACGCGCAGCTCAAAAACATTTCCCCTCAGATGTCCCAGTCCCAGCTTGTTTCGGTGGCGGGACAGCTCCAGGACTTCCACGCCTTCCAGGTCGGCCAGGGTCTCCAGCTGAGAAGCGTACTCCTCGTGCACGCTGAGCCACTGGCGGGCCACGGCGTACTTGTCCTTCTGACCGGCGAATCCCACGTCGCGTTCCGGCACGCCCTGCCGCTGGAGATGCCTGACAAGGTCCATGGTGGCAAGGCCGCGCTTCTCGATGTAGGCGTAGGCGTGGTCCCCTGCGCCGGACGGCAGGTAGCTTGGAATCTCCGTCACCACGAAGTCTTCCATCTCTGAGCGCATGCGCCCGCCCGTGCCCGGCAGATGGGCGGTGACCGCAGGCAGGTCGCGCCAATCAAACCTTAGCTTTTCCAGGCCTTCGTCGGCGGCCTCTTCTGAATCGGACGTCATCGGTGCCTCTAGTATGTTGGTGTTCTGCGCGGGCTGTTGCCTACTTCACCATGTAAGTCCAGACCTGGTGGTACATGTCCGGCTCGCCAATGGGAAGCGCTTGGAACGGATCCGTGACGCTGACCAGTTGCCATACCTCGGAAAACTCCAGTTCGTGCTGCTTCTCTCGAAAGCCGTTGTTCGCGTACACGTCCGTGCGCAACATGAACACGATGTGGCCCCCGGAACTGGTTACCCGCACGAACTCCTCCAGCGCCTCAGCGTCAGCGTGACCGATGGTCAATGCTCCGACGCAGATGGTGGCGTCGAAGTAGTTGGTCGGGAAGTCCAGCGGCCCGCCCATGACCATTTCGTGCAGCTTGCCGTAGACGTTCTTGCGGCGGGCCTCGTCCAGCATGGCGCGCGACAGGTCCATAGCCTCGATGTCGCGGTAGCCCAGCCTGTAAAGCTCTTGCCCTACCAGGCCCGTGCCGGCTCCGGCGTCCAGCACCTTGCAGTTCCTGGGCACGTACAGCCGAAACTGCTCCGTGGACACACGCGGCCCCACGTAGCCGAACTTCTCGATGATGTCGCGGTCATATTCCTTGGCCCAGTGGCCGTAGCGCTCTTCAAGCTCCGTGTTGTCCTGGGAGGCGTACACCCACCTGACTCTGTTAGCGTGCTCTGTCGGCTTCTGTGTCATATGGCTTGCAATTCCCGTCCCCGATGATGCATTCCAGCTATGCTAATTCGGGCTATTCCAGCACGGCCACGGTATTGGACTTGATCCAGTCCCAGTCGATCCTGTAGCCAATGCCGGGAAGCGTCGGCGCCTCTATTACGCCGGCGCTGTTACGCTGAATGTCCTCGATGAACCCGAACTGGTGGGCGGCCAGGGGCATCCAGTGTTCAAAGTAGTCACAGTTGGCCACGGAGAAGATGACGTGCAGGTTGGCGGCGTTCATGTAGGAGTTGCCGGCGGTGCCGATCTCGCAGTTCATGCCAAAGCCCTCGGCCAGCGAGCACAGTTTTTTTAGTCCGGTGATGCCCAGCTTTCTGGCGGTCCCGCGGACCAGCCGCAGCGCCTCCAGCCGCACCATGTGCGCGCCGTTCTGGAACTGCTGCGGCGCGGCGTCGCTCATGCACAGCGGCGTATCAAGGCGACTGCTCAGCTCCGCGATGGCGTCGTAGTCGTGCCACGGCACAGGGTCCTCGAACCAGAAGAAACCGTTGTCGTCCAGAGCCCGGCCCACCTGCAGGGCCTTGCGGAAGCTGTAGCCGTTGTTTGGGTCCAGCATCAGCGTCATGTCCTCGCCCACGGTCTCGCGAACGCCCGCCACCATCTCCCGCACGTCGCGGCTGCCCATCACGCCCGGGTGAATCTTGTACGCCCGAAAGCCCTGCGAGGCTATCTCCTCTGCCTCCCGGAGGTAGCCGTCGGGCGACTCGTGGCGAGGCGGGTAGGTAGCGTACGGCTCGATTTCGTAGCGTTGAGCGCCCAGCAGCTTGTAGATTGGCACGCCGGCCTGCTTGCCGGAGATGTCCCACAGCGCCACGTCCACGGCGGCCCATGCGGTGGTGGACAGCGTCCGGCGGCGGCCAAGTATCTCCAGGCGGCTCCAGAGCCACTCCCGCTCCGAGGGGTCCCGCCCAATGAGCAGCGGCTTCAGCGTCTTGAGTATGTGATCGAAATCGCCGGCGCCTCCGTGGCGGAACTCGCCGACGAAGCAGTTGCCCTCGATGCCCTCGTCGGTGAACACCCTCAGGACGCCCTGCTCGGTCACGCCTGCGAACCGGCCCATATCCGAGTCCAGGCCTGTGTCGGGTATCTCCCGGCGCACCACCTCAATTTTTATGTCGGTGATTTTCATCTTTTTATATTGAAAGCATGGGGCGAGAATTTAGCAGGTCATTATTTATCCAACCGATATAAGCAAGGACGATTGCGTAGCCACATATCCCGCACGGCGTCGGTTCCGCTGGCGCTGTAATTCCACCAGGATTACCGCCCTAGGCCCTGGATTGGTATTATACGCCTACTATAGCTCTTCCAGAAATCGCCTGTCCTCGTCCGTGAGCGAGGCGACGTCCAGCAGGTCTGGCCTACGCTCCTTCGTGCGGCGCAGGCTCTCCCGCCGACGCCAGCGTTCGATCTCGGCGTGGT
>JACZVF010000282.1 GCA_022572805.1 Chloroflexota bacterium | reverse complement strand
GGAGTTGACGGCCATTCCCACGATCGGGCCGCGCATCGCCGAGAGCGTCATCGGCTACTTCGCAAACGAGGGGAACCGTGCGGTTATCGAAAAGCTGCGAGAGGCGGGCGTACGCCTGGAAGACGAGCCTCGCGGGGAGCCGGCTGAGCAGCTTCTGACCGGTTTGCGGTTCGTGGTAACCGGCAGGCTGGAAAACTTCAGCCGCTCGCAGATCGAGGGCAAGATAAAGGAGCTAGGTGGAGCCGTCAGCGGCAGCGTCAGCAAGCGTACCGACTACCTGGTGGCGGGCGCCGACGCCGGCTCCAAGCTGGCCGACGCTCAGAGTCTTGACGTGAAGGTTCTCACCGAAGAGGAGTTCCTGGTCCTGGCGGGGGAATAGTCAGAACTTTCGCTGTGTACTTGCACCTGTATTCGAGTGTTGACATTCCCCTCTGGTGGTGCGGACCTCACAATTTAATCGGCTTCAGATTGTTCGACGCACATCAAACTCGCTGATTTGCCTGGGTCTGGCCCTTATCTCGCTCCCCAGTTCTGTTTCAATTCTGTCTGATAAAAGGGTGCCAATCGATGTTCAACTGGATATAATTCTGTTGGTTCGTAGAGCAGTTATCTTCCATTTTAACTAGAGGAGGAAATAATGGGTGTAATACTAGTGCCAATATTGGACGGCAAGCTGGACGCGTGGAAGCAGTGGGCAACCGAATTGAATGGTTCCAACGATCTTAAAGACCTGAACAGCCGCTACGGCCTTACAAAGCACGAGGCATGGCTGGCCCACACTCCCTCGGGTGCTGCAGTCATCGCCATCCACGAAGGCCCAGGCAGCGATGTTTTCATGCAGAAGCTGGCGGAGTCCGGCAACGAGTTCGACAATCGATTCAAGGCAAAGTTGCTGGAGTTACACGGCATGGACATAAATCAGCCCCCTCCCGGCCCTATGCCGGAACGTATGATCGGCGGCTGAAGTTAAGTCGGCAAGCTGACAGGGAAGTGCCTTGTACGATCGCTGCCCACATTTCTGGTACGTGGGCAGCGATTTTCGTTCGCGCTGAAACTGTTCGATTCGCCCAGTTCTAGGGTCGTCTTAATTCGACTCCACGAATACAACGCTGTCCAGGCTGGTGTGGTAGGTGTGGAGCGCGCCATCTGAGTCCATGACCAGCTTGAAGCCCGGCGTGATGACCTGGGCAAAAATGCCCCGGCCCCGCGCAGCCTGAACACGCCGCGGCAGGCATTCAGGAGAGCCGGCCTTCCCCGAGCGAGTTGATGGCGTTCTTATGGGACACCTGGCGACGTTGGCGGTCCCGGTGGGTCTGGCGGGCACCCTCAGAATGAGGCGTCTCGACTAGGAAAACTCCGGCGCGACATCATTTAGAAATGTGTCCAGTTGCCTTTCCTGGTCCAGCGCGGCGAATCTCACGATGATGGTCTCGGCGCCGGCCTCAACGTAGCGGCGCATGCGCTCGATGGTGCGCTCCGGGTGGCCGTAGGGTCCCCACCGGTCGCCCCAGAAGTTCATGCCATAGTACAGGTGCAAGAACTGGTTGGCCTCTGCGTCAGCCTTGGCCTCGTCTGCCTGAAGATTCACCGTCATGTAAAAGGCGCGCTCCAGCTTGGACGGGTCCTTGCCGTACTCGTTGGAGTAGCCCTGCACTGTTTCCACCAGCCTGGCATACTCGTCCGGGTAATCGGATATGGATATTATGCCCTCGCCCAGCCTGGCGGCCCGTCGGAACTGGGCTTCGCGGCCTGTGTTCCAGTGGCAGGCCAGCAGAAAGGGCACCCCGCCATGCTGCAAGGCGTGGGGCTGCACCCTAAGCGATTCGAAGTCGAAATGAGCCCCATGGTGGGTTACGACCTCTCCGGCGGTCAGGCGCTTCGCCACGTCCACGACCTCCTCGAAGCGGCCGGCCCTGCGTCTCGGGTCCACGCCCGCGTTGCGCCACTCCTGACGCTGGTCATCGTTGAATGCGCCGCCTACTCCCGCGCCTATGACGGCTCGGCCGCCGGAGATAAGGTCCAGGCTGCCCAGCACGTGAGCCAGCGTGACAGGGTGTCGCAGCGCCGCCAGAAGAACGGACGTGCCCAGCCGTACCCTGCTTGTCCGAGAGGCGATGGCGGCAAGCGTCGTCAGGGGCTCCAATCTGGGCTTGGCCGTCAGGCTGTCGCCCACCCAGACCGAGTCCAGACCAGCCATCTCAACCTGCTCAGCCATAGACAGCACCGCCTCGATATTCTGAGGCTCTTCGCCGGTCATGATTAAGCGTCGTGTGGGCAGCAGGACGCCTAGCTTAGGCTTGTCGGTCACGCCAAGCACTTCTTCACTATTGCTGCGCCGTGCCTGAAACCGAGCCCGACGGCTGTCCGTGAATTCCGATTAAGCTCTCCAGAAAACCTGATTCCCTCTCTATACACAGCTTCAGGTCTGCAGGAGTATCCAGGTCCAGGGCGAAACCCGGGCTTTCGCAGACGGCATAACGCATCCCCAACCTGAGCGCCAAATCCTTGTGGAGCCGAAAGCTGTCCCTGCCCAGGACAGGCCGAAAGGCGGAGCGGGAGGGCACCAGCATGGCGTTGGTCCCGCCATCTCGTTGAGCGGGAGCCAATGCCAGCTTCGTTCCATTTTCAGAAGCCGTCAGTAGCGCCGCGATATCGGTGGACCGAAGAAACGGCAGGTCGGCCGGCAAATACATGCTCGGCAGACCGGCGGCGTCGGCAGCATCCATGGCGGCGGTCACCGCCTCATTAAGGCCTTTGCCGGCGTCCTCAATCCACCGCGCGCCCAGTTTAACGGCAAGCCCTCGAACCTCATCGTCACCGCCGACCACCCAGATCTCCGCCATAGCCGAATCCAAGGCGGCCGTAACGACTCTGGTAAACATGCCGATGGTCAACGCAGCCCTCCGGCCGGGGTCCAGCAGCTTGGACAGGCGCGACTTGGCCAGGTGCAGAGGCTTCATGGGCACCACCACTACCACGCCCTCTCGTTTTTTGCTGAAGGCTGGGCGGATGCGA
>JACZVF010000081.1 GCA_022572805.1 Chloroflexota bacterium | reverse complement strand
GGCATAGC
This sequence comes from Chloroflexota bacterium, assembly GCA_022572805.1. Taxonomy (GTDB): domain Bacteria; phylum Chloroflexota; class Dehalococcoidia; order Lucifugimonadales; family JADFKI01; genus Casp-Chloro-G4. The sequence continues at coordinate 11,499 of JACZVF010000081.1, read as the reverse complement.
CTCGTGGAGCCTTGTGGGTAAGCAGTTCGGCGTGGACACGCCGCTGATGAGGTCATTCGTGGACATCGGCTCCATCGTAATTGGCTTCGACGGCTGGGAATCGGCGCGCAAGCCGCAAGACCTGGGCATAGATGGAATGGACCGGGAGGCCCTCAAGACATTTTTGGAGACCGGGAAGCAATAATATTTATAGCGGCCCAAGGTATCGGAGACCAACGAGTCTGTTAGTTGCCGGAGCTTTCCGAAGTGTTCGATAGCGCATCGTCCAGGGCGGACCAGGGCAGCAGGGCGCATTTGATGCGGACCGGATACTCCCGCACGCCTACAAGATTCGGCAGGTCGCCTTCGGAACCCAACAGGGACTCGGCTTCGGGGTCGCCTTGCATCATCTTTCGCACATGATCGGTGAGGACGCGTATCTCCTGGGGGTTCTTGCCTCTGATGGCCTCGGTCAGCATAGAGCCGGACGCCTGATTGATGGAGCAGCCCTCGCCTTGCAGGCCCACGGCGATAACGCGGCCCTGGCCGTCCTGCTTTAGCTGAAGGTGTATCTCGTCGCCGCAGAAGGGGTTGACGGCGTTTCCCGTGGTGTTAAAGTCTTCCAGCTTGTTGGCGTTTCTAGGGTTACGGCGGTGCTCCAGTATCGCATCGCGGTAGAGATCATCCAGACGTTCCAACGCCATTCCCGAAATACCTCAGTGCTTCCTTTATCGCATCCACGAGAGCATCGACCTCTTCGTTGGTATTGTACAGGTAGAAGCTCGCCCTTGCAGTGGCGGGAATCCCGAGCGACTTGATCAACGGCATTGTGCAGTGATGGCCCGTGCGGATGGCGATTCCCCGCCTGTCCAGCACTGTTCCCAGGTCGTGGGGATGCACGTCCGGGTGGTGGAAGGAGATAATTCCGGCCCGGGCGGCCGGGTCCTTGGGCCCGAAAATCTCCAGCTCCTCCTCCAGTTCCTTGAAGGCATCAAGGGCATACTTGGTCAACTGAACATCGTGATCCCGGACATTTTCCATTCCCAGGCCGTTAAGGTAATCGACGGCTACACCAAGGCCTATCGCACCGGCAATATTCGGCGTACCCGCCTCGAAGCGCCAGGGAAGGCTGTTCCAGGAGGCGTCCTCGTAGCTCACCTCCAGCACCATTTCGCCGCCGCGCAGGAAGGGCTCCATGCGCTCCAACACGTCGGGCTTGACGTACAACACGCCGATGCCGGTGGGGCCCAACATCTTGTGGCCGGAGAACGCCAGGAAATCGCAGTCGATGTCCGCGACGTCAACCGGCATATGCGGGACGCTCTGCGCGCCGTCTACCAGCACCGCGGCCCCAACCGCCCTGGCCTTGGCGGCAAGCTCCTTCACCGGGATGACAGTGCCTATGGAGTTGGACTTATGCACCACGGCCACGAGCTTGGTGCGCGGGTTAATCAGTGAATCAATTTCGCTAAGGTCCAGCGAATGGTCCTCGGTTATCGGGATGATGCGCAGCGTGGCGTCCTTGTCGCGAGCCACCTTTTGCCAGGGAACCAGATTGCTGTGGTGCTCCATAGCCGTGACGAGAATCTCATCGCCGGCCTTGATGTTCTCCTGGGCCCACGTGTTCGCCACCAGATTAATGCTTTCGGTGGTGTTGCGAGTCCAGATAATGCACTCAGAGCTCTCAGCGTTAATGAAATCGGCGACCTTTTGACGTGCGTCTTCAAAAGCAGCCGTGGACTCGATGCTCAGCGCGTGCACGCCACGATGTACGTTGGCGTTGTAGCCTTCGTAGTAGTCCACGATGGACTGAATCATGGACCGCGGCTTCTGCGAGGTGGCGGCAGAATCCAGCCAGATCAGCGGCAGGTCTCCGTACACCTTCTTGGAGAGAACGGGGAAGTCCTCTCTTATCTTCTCAACGTCGAGCATGTTCCACTATCCCTTCGGCAACAGAGAGTCCGGGTGAACCGCCACCGGACTTATACGTTCACTTCGATGTCATCGCCTTCGACGCGGACCTCGAAGGTATCTATCGGGATGACTGCCGGAAGCTCGGTAGGTTGGCCGTTGGTTACGTCGAATCGAGCGCCATGCCGGGGGCATTCAATTTCGCATCCGATGAGTGCGCCGCTGGCGTCGAAGGAAGACCCATCGTGTGTGCAAACGTCCTCGATGCCGTAAAGCTTGCCCTCGAAATTGCAAACAGCGATGGCCCTGTCGCCAACCTCGAAAACCTTGGATTGGCCCTCCGGCACGTCGTCCACTTTTCCAACCTTCTGAAACGCCATTCTTACCCCCTGTGATCGTGAATTCGACCAACCAGAAACCTGGACTAAACGGCCGCTTCTACCCGTTGGGGCCGCTCTGGGTACGACCTAGTCCTGTTCACCAGGTCCTCGATAGTCGTAGAGTCCAAAATTTTGAACACAGTTTCCGCAACTTGACGCCAGACGTCTCGCTGGGCGCACGCAGGCACATGAATGCACGCGGTGGCGTCTTCCAGGCAGGCCACCGGCGTCTCCGTGCCGCCAAGGCAGGCCATGACCTTGCTGAGCCTAATCTCCGACGTGGGCTTGGCCAGCAGGTGACCGCCCTGAGGGCCACGCAGGCTCTTGATCATGCCGCTCTTGCTGAGGCTGTGCAGCACCTGTGCCAGGTAAGGCTCTGGTATTGAAGTTCTGCCGGCTATCTCGCTGGCCCGGACCGGCTTACCGTCGCCGTACATGGCCAGATCGACCAGCGCTCGAACCCCGTAGTCGACTTTGATGGGGATATTCATGAGACTACCTCTACAGCTACTTTCGGTCCTTCTCTTGGTTTCTACATCCCGCGTTCTACTCGGTGGTTACGCGCTTATCGTCTGCGCCTCCCAGGGCGGCCTTCAGCGTGTGCCACGACAGCACGGCGCATTTTATGCGCGCCGGATACTGCGTCACTCCGGAAAGTATCTCCCCGTCGCCAAGAAGATCGGCGTCGTAATCTTGTTTGGTTATCATCTGCCGGAAATTATCGAATACGTTCTCGGCATCTTTGACGCTGAGGCCCTTTACGGCCTCGGTCATCATGGAGGCCGAGGCCTTGGAAATAGCGCAGCCCACGGCCTGGAAACCTACGTCTTTGATATTATCGTCGTCGTCTACCTCAAGGTAAAGCGTGACCTCGTCACCGCACAGCGGGTTAAAACCCTCCGCAGAGCGGTTGGCGTCGTCCGGTTTACGGAAGTTGCGTGGCCTACGATTGTGGTCCATCAAGACTTCCTGGTATAGCTCTTGTATATCGTACATCTTCAGTCCGAATTTTCCGACGAATTACTTCGATTATTCAATCCGCCATTTCAAAACATCGGCCCTACTCGGCCGCGGTCATACGACAGCGGCCGGTCGAAATTTCACATCCCGAGAGTTCTATTCGAATTCAAATTTGTAGCTGGGCAGGGATTCCAGGAACAGCTTCTCCAGGTATTGGCGCAGGCCGTCGTCCACCACCGCTTCGATAATCTCGGCTGCGAAACCGTAAATCAGCAGATGGCTGGCGGCCTCCAGATCGAGACCTCGGCTCCTCATGTAGAACACCGTGTCCAGGTCTATGTTACCCGCCGTGGCGCCGTGGCCGCAGATGACGTCGTCGGCATAGATGAACAGGGCCGGCTTGCTGTCCACCTCGGCGTCGGGCGAAAGCACCAGGTTCTTGTCCTCCTGGTGAGAGTTCGTCTTGATGGCGCCGGGCTGTACGTAGACCGTGCCGCCGAAAACGGCCCTGGACTTCCCGTCCAGAATGCCCTTGTAATACAGACGGCTGGTGCCATGGGGCTTCTGGTGATTGATGTTGATGTAATTGTCCACGTGCTGAGAGCCGGACGTGTAGTAAAGCCCCTTCAGGATGCAACTGGAGCCTTCGCCGTCCATGTTGACGTAGAGGTCGAACCTACCCAGGCCTACCTTCCTCTCGAACACCATAGACTTGTACAGGCTGTCCGCCTCCTGTTGCACGCGCACGGAACCGACGTGGAAGCCCTTTTCACTCTCCAGCATCAGCCGGTAGTGCTCCAGCTCCGCGCCGGCGGCCAGCGAAATCTCGATCATAGCGTTCGTGAAATAGACCGTGTCTTCAAGGCCTACGAAGCTCTCTATAATCGTAGCCTTGCTGTTGGCATCGCACACTACCAGCACCCTGGGATGGGAGACCTGGACCTCGCCTGCCGCCGAAGAGGCAAACAGAAGGTGCACTGGTCTGTCTTCCGTATGGCCCGCCTGGACGTGAAGCACTGTGCCGTCACGCAGGAAGGCCGTGTTCAGCGAAACGAAGCCGTCATCGTCCTCCATATGGGGTGCCTGGCCCAGGTGTTGCCGCACCAGGCCGTCGCCGCTGGCGATGGCCTCTGCAAGACTGGTCACGACGACATCATCGGCAGATCTGCTGGAGAGCTCAGGGATGTAATGCCCGTCGACAAAGACTATGTTGGTCCAGTCGTCGCGCCAGGGCGCAACCGCCTTGATCTGGTCAAGGCCGACATCCGCCGGTGCGGTGGCCAGCGCCGGACTGGCATCAGCAATCGGCGCGACGTTAGTGTACTTCCAGGGCTCGTTGCCGCGCCGCGCCGTGGGAAGGCCTATCTCCTGAAAGCGTGACCACGCGGCCAGACGCAGCGTTCGTAACCACTCGGGTTGGGCGCCGCCTATGTCGTCTTCGAAGCTCTTGTAGTCTGATTCGTACTGCTGGTATCTGGTGAGTGTCTGTGTCATAAATTGGTACTGGCCCTACGCCGTTACCTCTTCGCGCAGCCACTCGTAGCCCTTTTCTTCAAGTTCCAGGGCCAGCTCGCGGCCTCCGGAGCGCACGATCCTCCCGTTGAGCAGCACGTGTACGAAGTCCGGCGTAATGTAGTTCAATATTCGTTGGTAGTGCGTCACCAGAACGAATGCATTTTCGTCCGATCGCACCTTGTTAATCCCTTCGGAAACAATCCTGAGGGCATCGATGTCCAGGCCGGAGTCGGTCTCGTCCAGCAGCGCCAGGGTAGGATCGAGCAGCGCCATTTGCATTATCTCGTTCCGCTTCTTCTCGCCGCCGGAGTAGCCCTCGTTTACGGAGCGCCGTACCAGGTCGGCGTCAATCTCAACGAGCTGCCGCTTCTCGTCCAGAAGCTTGTCGAACTCCCGAACGCTCAATTCCTTCTCGCCCTTGTGTTGCCGTATGGCGTCCACCGACGCCTTTAAGAACTGCCACGAGCGCACTCCCGGCAGCTCCATTGGGTATTGGAACGCCAGGAACAGGCCTTCGCGGGCGCGCAACTCCGGCAGCATTTTCAAGAGATCCATGCCCTTGTAGCGGACCTCGCCTTTGGTGACTTTGTATTCCGGCCGACCTGCCAGCACGTTTGCCAGCGTGCTCTTTCCTGATCCGTTGGGTCCCATGATGGCGTGAACTTCGCCCAGCTTGACTGTCAGATTAACCCCCGTCAGTATCTCCGTGTCGCCTACGGAGACGTGGAGGTCCCGCACCTCAAGCACCGGGCTATTCTTGACGTTATTAGTCATATTTACCCAACTGTTCCCTCCAGGTTAACTCGCAGCAACTGAGATGCCTCAGCCGCGAACTCGAATGGCAGCTCCTTGAAGATGCCTCTGCAAAAGCCGTTTATGATCATGTAGTTAGCCTCTTCCAAGCCTATGCCACGCTGCTGCAGGTAGAACAGCTGGCTGTCGTCGACCTTGGAGGTGGTTGCTTCGTGAGCCATCTGCGCCGTGGGGTTCCGCACCTCTATGTATGGAACGGTGTGGGCGCCGCACTTGTCTCCGATTAGCAGCGAATCGCACTGCGTGAAATTGCGAGCGTTCTTCGCCGACGGCATTATTTTGACCTGCCCGCGATAAGTATTTTGCGCGTGACCAGCCGATATGCCCTTGGCAATGATGGTGCTCCTGGTGTTCTTGCCAATGTGAATCATCTTGGTGCCGGTGTCCGCCTGCTGGAAGTTGTTTACAAGGGCCACGGAGTAGAACTCGCCAACAGAGTTGTCGCCCTGCAGAATGACGCTGGGGTACTTCCAGGTGATGGCCGAGCCGGTCTCCACCTGAGTCCAGGATATCTTCGAGTTCTTGCCCCGGGCGGCGGCGCGCTTGGTGACGAAGTTGTACACCCCTCCGTTGCCTTCCTTGTCGCCGGGGTACCAGTTCTGCAACGTGGAGTACTTGATCTCCGCATCGTCCAGCGCTATCAGCTCCACGACGGCCGCGTGTAGCTGATGGGTCTTGCGCATGGGCGCCGTGCACCCTTCGAGGTAGCTCACGTAGCTGCCCTTGTCCGCGATGATGAGGGTCCGCTCGAACTGGCCGGTGTCCAGTTCATTTATGCGGAAGTAGGTCATCAGCTCGATAGGACAACGCACTCCCGGAGGCACGTACACAAAGGAGCCGTCGCTGTAGACCGCCGAGTTCAGCGTGGCGTAGAAGTTGTCCGTGTAAGGCACCACCGAGCCCAGGTACTTCTTCACGAGCTCTGGATGGTCCCTCACCGCCTCGCTGATGGGGCAGAAGATGACGCCGACGTCCGCCAGCATCGAGCGATAGGTTGTGGCGACCGACGCGCTGTCCATTATGGCGTCCACGGCGACACCGCTCAGGCGCTGCTGCTCAATCAACGGTATGCCCAGCTTGTCGAAGGCCTCCCGTATCTCCGGGTCGACGTCGTCCATGCTCTTGGGGGCGTCTGCCGCAGACTTGGGCGCCGCGTAATAGACCATGTCCTGGAAGTCGATGGGCGGGTATTTGATATTCGCCCACGTTGGCTCTTTATTGTCCAGGGTCAGCCAGTGCTTGTAGGCCCTCAGACGCCATTCCAGCATCCACTCAGGCTCACTCTTCTTGTGGGAGATCAGCCGGACGATGTCCTCGTTGAGCCCCTTGGGAGCCTTGTCCGACTCGATATCGAAGTCGAAACCCCACCTGTAGTCCTTTTCTTCTACTCCGGTTTCACGTGAAATGACCTTTTGTTCGGTCATGTGAAAGGTTCTCCTGAAGTACGATTTTGTTTGTTGATTAAATTAGTCAACAATCATGTTTTTAATATAGCACCACCGCTACAGGCGGTCAACAGTCTATTCCCATTCGGTTACTAAAAAGGATTTCAGTGGGGCCAGGCCGTTTCCTAGCCTAGCCCGGCCAGCACCCCGTTCTTGGCAGCCGCAACGTCAACGTCAATCGCGACCCGTACCCGCCCTGCTCCAAACTGGGCTTTGGTCTGGCCCAGGCGCTCGCCGTCGGTCTCGACCTGCACCGTCGCCTGCTTGAATGTAAAAAGCTCAGGCTGGAGAGCCGCCAACACCGTCAGAGGGTCGCAAAGGTTATAACGATCGTCCTCCGGACGCATTTTGAACCAGTTTCTTATTATGCGGGCCACCAACTGCTCACCCCTGGTCTTTCCGCTGAACCACTCTGCGTCTTCGCGCCTGACGGACGGCTCACGGCAGACGTCCAGCCCCACCAGCGTGATGTTTGCATCTGACGAAAACACTACGTTTGCGGCTTCCGCATCGTCGTAGATGTTGAACTCCGCGTAGGGCGTCACGTTACCGGGAACGTTGACCGCACCACCCATGACGTAAATGTCCCTCAACAGCGACGGCAAGTCCGGCTCGTCCTGAATCGCCCTGGCGACGTTGGTCAGCGGGCCCAGCGCGATGAGCGTCACCTCGCCGGGATGCGCCCTGGCCGTGGCCACGATGGTCTCGCGCGCCGTGGAGACTGATGGGGTTGACTTGGGCATGGGAAGCCGGACCGTCAGACCTGCGGGCCCGTGGTAGTAGTACGCGTAGCTGAACCGCCCCCTGAGCGGTCGGGATGCCCCCTTATGCACTGGGACATCCGCGCGGCCCATGTACTCCAGGATACGAAGGGCGTTGCGGGTGGTATGCGCCAGCGATGCGTTGCCGGCCACCGTAGTCAGGGCCAGCACCTCAAGCTCGGGCGCGTTCAGGGCAAGGATTAGCGCCAGGGCATCGTCGGTGCCGGGGTCGGTGTCGATTAGAACCTTCATGGCGATTGCCTACGGCTTACCTGTTGTGACCAAAGTCGGCGGCTACCGGCGAACGCCTGCCAGGCCTGACGGGAGCTGTGTTTGGCCTTGATGCCGTGCTCCCGCTCCAGCTTCTCGGTTGAGGCCAGGAAGGGGTAGCGAATAAAGTCCAGACCGCACGCCGGGGAGCTGTTCTGCAGATGCAGGCCCCACGTGAGCCCCGTCAGACCGTAGAGCAGCCGCGCAGGCAGTTTCACCAACCGCTTGCCGGAAATGCGGGCCATCTCCTCCCAGCCGATGCCACCGCCGCCGCCGACGTTATATACGCCTTCCACTTTGTTCAACAGGCAATGGGCCAATGCAGAGGTTATGTCGTCCTCATGCAAAAACTGCATCTGCGGGTTGTAGCCTCGAATTGCCACCAACGTAGAGCGCGAGAAAGTCTTGGCGACGAAGTTGTTGGCGTTGGGCCCCACGACGGGGCAGGAGCGCAGCAACGACACGGTGATGCCCGACTGCGATGCGGCGAAATCTTGGAGAAGCCCATCGACCTCGGCTTTGGTCTCGCTATACTGAAACCCTTTCACCGGGCGCAAGGGGGACTCCTCCGTGAGCAATGCAGGGTTGTCCGAGTGAGCGCCGTAGACGGTGGTGCTGCCAAGGCAGACCAGGTGCCGAACGCCGCTGTCTACGCACGACTGCATAACATTAGCTGAGCCACCGACGTTTACGCTGCGCAGGCGCTCATGGTCTCGGCTGGGGTTCAGGATGAATGCCAGGTGCGCCACCGCTTCTACGCCGTGGTGTCGGAAGAGATTGGCCATGGGCTCCGTGACGTCGTGATGAACGAACTTGACCTTGCCTGAAAACTGTTGTCTGAGGGGACGAATGTCCGTCGCAAGCACCATGTCAATCTCGTCCAGGCTGTCCAGGTAACGGATCAGCTGACTGCCCACGTAGCCCGCCGCGCCGGTCACGGCTACTCGTTTAGCTCCAGCGGTCACTACTCGACCACGTCGGTAAAGTCGAATTTCAGCGTGCCAAGACCTGGAACGGCGAATCCCAGACCTATCTTGCGCGTGCCGGGCTCCAACGTGACCCCGTCCACCCAAACGGTGATCTCCCTGTTCATCGCCAGCGTGAATGTGTTGTCCCTGGAGACCTGATCGAAGGCTGTTTCCTTGTCGTCCAGGATGAAGTAGGTCCGGCCCGTGTCCTGCTCCTCGCCGTCCACCGTGAGGGGCACGATGCCATGCGCATATCCGGAGCCCAGCCTGTTCATCAGCTTGAACTCGAAGCCGAGTGGGGTGTTTTTCAAGCTCTCTTTGACGTAGAGCCGACGCAGTAGAAAACCCGGAACGCTGACCAATTCGTCTTCCTCACAATCTTGGCGAAAAGTTTTTCAGATGTGCCTGTCGCCGCATATCGAATATCGCGATCTCGGCCTCCACTACGTCCGCCGGCAGGATGCCTACGTTGCCGGCAACAGACGCGTAATAGTATATTTGGGCCAGCCGCTCCAAGAGCTCGCAGGTGCTTAGCGCCTCCGATAGGTCGCTGCCCACGCAAACTGCGCCGTGGTTTCGGATAATTGCGGCGTTTCGCTCTTCCAGCGCGGCGCAGACGTTATCGGCCAGCTCCTGCGACCCCGGAAATGCGTAGTCCGAAACCTTGACAGGCCCGCCGATGTACACGACCGCCTCGTCAATAATCGGCGGTATCTCCGAGCCTGTTACAGCCAACACGGTGGCGAATACCGAGTGGGTGTGGATCACAGCGCCCGCGTCAGGCCGTCGACGGTAAATCTCTGTATGCAGCAGCGTTTCCGACGACGGAGCGCCGTCGCCACCGCCGTCGACCGGGTTCACATCCAGGTCCACCACAACTATGCTCTGCGGTGTCAGGTCAGGGTAGGGTACGCTGGTGGGCGTGACGGCCAGCAGCACCTCGCCATCTTCTCCGGGAGGCAGACGAAGACTGACGTTACCCCCGGTGCCCGCGGTCAGCCCCAGCGACGCCATCCCCTGCGCAGCAGCTACCACGGCTTGCCTCTCGCGCTTCCAGCGAATGCTCATCTGCCCGCTAATCTACTCAGGTCCGCCTCGACTAAAGTTCGATATTTCGGAGCGACTCGGAAAGTCTGGTCCAGTCCTGATAGTTGCTTTCGTACTCGGCGGCGTCATGTGGGTCCGGGTGCAGGGCGCCCATATCAGGACTGGCTCGCCCGGCGGCTTCGGACATGCCTTCGAAGTCACCCATAGCGACTCCGGCGCACAGGTAAGCGCCAAAAGCCGTTACGTCAGGCCCAGGCGCCAAAAGAATATCTCGCCCGAGGACGTCGACGAGTATCTTCGGAAAGACCTTCGTTCTTGTCATGCCGCCACCCAACGAAATCGACTCTGCCTTTTGCCCGGTTACAGACTCCAGCTGCTCCACGTTGGCTCTGATGGCGTAGGCAAACGACTCCACCGCAGCTCGTGCAAGGTGCTTTCGCTCGACACTGCCTGTCGCTGTCGTCATTGGCACTGGAAACATCAGCCCGCCGTAAGTCATCCCAACGGAACCCATGTCCATTGCTCCGTGACCCATTATTGAGACGGCGCCGTTTGCCCCAAGGCCTGCGGCGGAGGCATCACTTCCCATGTCGGCGAATGGGTCGTTGCGGTCCCCGTTTTTCTTGTCCCCGTAAAGCGTGTCCGCCAACCACTGGTAGGCGTTTCCGACGTTTCCCGCCGAGCTTTCCGCCACCCAGCAGTCGTCCGGCAGGTGGCAGCCAACCCAGGTACGCAATTCCGGAGAATATGCGGGTCTCGCAGTTACCATCTGCACCGGCGCACTCCAGCCGGCCACGACGCCAATCTGTCCAGGGGACGACACGCCCATGCCTAACAGGCCACACTGGGTATCCGCGCCTGCGACGGTGACCGCGACGCCACGGTCAAGACCGGTCAGCCTGGCCGCGTCTGCTGTTATTTCTCCAACAACCTCGCCGGACTTCACCAGCGGATTCGTCCGCACAGGCAGGTCAAGGTCTGTCAGCAGACCATTGCACCACTGACGGCTGCCGATATCCAGCAGCCCGGCCTCGCCCGCCAGCGTGACCTCGTTGGCGGCAATGCCCGTCAGCCGCCACGCCAGCCAGTCTGCCAGCGTCAGAACGGTCGTTATTTTACCATAGGCCTCCGGGCGATGTTGCCGGAACCAGTGCAGCTTGGCAGGCGTGAAAAAGAAGGAGGGCAGGTGGCCGGTTACTCTGTACACCCGTTCCCGATGACCGTCGTCTAGCGCCGCGCCCTCAAAGACAGCCCGCAGGTCCATGTTCGGTCCGGCGTAGATCTCGTGACCGGCAGCGTCGAGAAAGACGACCGCCTGCCGCTGGCTTGTTACCGCGACGCACCCTACGGGACGGACATCGGGCGGGGCATCCGCGACGCAACGGCGGACCGCCCGGCAGCAGGCCTCCCAGATCCGCCGGGGATCAAATGCCTTGGCCGTTGACGGGGC
>JACZVF010000080.1 GCA_022572805.1 Chloroflexota bacterium | reverse complement strand
CCTCCACATCGACCAGGTGCGTGGCAAACGCGCTGCCGGGCGCCGAGGGCTCCATGTTAGCCCGGCCCACGACTGGCCCTCCCAAGCCGATAAGCCTGGGCGCCAGGTCCTTGAAGCTGATCTTGAGCTCCGGGTCGGAGCTGTGCTGGAACATACCGTTTTCGAACTCGATCTGGCTAACGTCGGTCTCCCACATGATGGCGGCCCGCTCTATCATCTGTCGCTTCACGTCCTGCGCCGCTTCGAAACTGGCCCAGCCGGTCTTGAAGGCTGCGCCGCTGCCGCCCGTCATTGAGGTATAGCCGATGGACTCGGTATCGCCTACCTGTGGGCTGACGTCCTCGACGGGAATGCCCAGGACCTCGGCGAACTGCTGCGCCGCCGCGGGCCTGGTGCCACCGATGTCAACGGAGCCAATGGTTAGGTTGACGGTGCCGTCGTAGTTAACGTTGGCGGTGGCGCAGGCAACGCCCGCGCCGTTCATCCAGAAGCCGGAAGCGACGCCCCTGCCTCGATTGGCGCCCACCAGGGGCGTCTTGTAATGATCGTGGTCAACTATGGCTTGCAACGTTTCGACGCAGCCGATGGGTGGGTTGACGATTCCATTGGCCCTTCGGGTACCCTCCTTCGCCGCGTTCAGAAGCCGGAACTCCAGCGGGTCCATCGAAAGCTTTTTACAGATCTCGTCAACGATCTGCTCCACACCAAAGGACCCGATTGGCGAGCCCGGCGCGCGGTAGGCGGTAGTCTTGGGCTTGTTGTCCACGACGTCGTACCCGTCGATCTTCACATTCTCAAGGTCGTACATCGAGAAGATGCACTGGGCCGCAGCGCCGACAGGTGAGCCTGGATATGCCCCAGCCTCGAACTTAAGGTCGGCATAAGCTGCCGTCAGCTTGCCGTCGTTGGTGACGCCCATCTTGATCTTCATGTAGCTGCCGGACGTGGGGCCTGAGGCTTCGAGCACCTCGGCGCGGTTCATCGTGACCTTAACCGGAGCGCCGGCTTCCCGGGACAAGGCAGCCGCGATAGGCTCGAGGTAGATGGTTGTCTTGCCCCCAAAGCCGCCGCCAATCTCCATGGGGACGACCCGGATTCGGGAGGAGGGTATGCCAAGGACGCCTGCCGTGCGGTCCCTCATCTGGAAATGCCCCTGGGAGCTGCACCAAACAGTGATGCGGCCGTCGGGCAGCCACCAGGCTGTGGCGGTATGCGGCTCAATGTAGCCCTGGTGAACGGTATTGGTCCGGAATTCCCTCTCGACGACCACTTCTGCCTCGTTGAAGCCCTTTTCGATATCGCCCACGCTCAACTGGATGTGACTGGCGATGTTGCCCTCGAACTCGTCGTGAAGCTGGGGCGCGCCGGACTTCAATGCGTCCTCGACGTTAGTGACGGCCGGAAGGACCTCGTATTCAACATCGATCAGCTCCAGAGCTTCCTCGGCGGCATGCACGCTGCCGGCGACTACGGCTGCCACGGGGTGTCCTTTATAGAGAACCTTGTCCGCCGCCAGGATGTTGTTGCTAAGGAACTTGACGTTTACCGGCAATCCCGCCGTCAACACCTGCGATTCATTTGGCAAAGACGGAAAGTCCGCAGACGTAATGACGGCGCGAACCTCTGGGTGGGCCTCAGCCTTGGAGGTATCGATACTTTTTATGTTCGCGTGGGCGTGGGGGCTGCGTAGCACCTTCCCATGCAACATTCCGGGCAGGTTCATGTCCGCCCCGTACAGTGCCTTGCCGGTTACCTTGTCATAACCATCGTGACGAATTGGCCTGGTGCCGACAACGTTGAATTCCTTATTGGAAAGGACGATATTCGAAGTCATATTTTAGACAGCCCTCCGTGATGTTTTTGGCGTGTTTACTGGGCCAAATTGGGAATCCCGGCACATTTTAGCATACAGGGCGGCGCACGGGATATGGCAGTGCATTAACGCACTGTCAGCTTTGTCGGAAATATCGCGCTTAGCCTCCGATTATTTTACAATTTCCGCAGGCAGACGGCTCGAAATGAAAACTCAACGGGACGCTGAAATATGGCGCCGCCTTATTACCTCAAAACGGTCTTAAACAAGGCCCGCGCGCCCGCGCCTGTGCGACCGTTACCCGGTATGCTATACTTCGCACGCTCTTGCTTCCACCCTGAGGGCTGCCGGACGGGCTACGCTTGCGGGAGCCACAATTCGCATTCAGTTTTCGCTAAAGGTTCGTCTCATGGCTGCAATGATTGAGCTCATACAGGATGGCAGTGTCACCTCCGCCAGGGGCTTCTCGGCCGGCGCGACGTACGCGGGACTCAAGACCCAGGAAAACGGCGTTCTGGACCTGGGCATTCTCGCTTCGGATGTCCCGGCGAATCTGGCCGCGACATTTTCCACGAACAAGATACTTTCGCCGTCGGTGGTCCTCAGCAGAGAGCGGGCGACCCGAGGCACCGCTCGAGGCGTGGTGGCCAACAGCGGCTGCGCCAACTGCTGTGTCGGTGAGCAGGGGCTAACCGATGCCAAGGAGCTGACAGAGCTAGCGGCCAGCCACGTTGGCGTCGACGCCCAGGATATGCTGGTGTGCAGCACCGGCATGATAGGGGTTGAACTGCCCATGGCGCTTTTGCGGCAAAACGTCAGCAACATCCGCCCGACTGCGGATGGAGGCCACGACTTCGCCAAGAGCATCATGACTACAGACACGCGGCAGAAAGAGATTGCGGTGTCTGTGGAGATTGACGGGAAGATGGTAACGCTGGGCGGAGCGGCCAAGGGCGTGGGCATGATTCACCCCAACATGGCCACAATGTTGGCCTTCGTAACCACAGACGCAGACGTGGAGCAGAAGTTTCTGCAATCCGCGCTTGGCAAGGCCGTCGACTCCTCCTTCAACATGTGCTCCGTGGACGGCGATCAGAGCACCAACGACACGGTGCTGGTATTCGCCAATGGTCAGGCCGGCGGGCCGGTAATCGAAGCGGGCTCGACAGCGGCACAGGCCTTTCAGGAGGCGCTTGCTTACGTATGCGTTTCGCTGGCCAAGGACATGGTACGAGACGGGGAGGGCGCACAGAAACTCATCGACGTAACGGTTGACGGGGCACAGACCCTGGCCGACGCCCGAAAGGCGGCCCGGGAGATCGCTTCGTCGTCTCTGGTCAAGGCCATGGTCCACGGCAACGACCCGAACTGGGGACGCATCATGATGGCACTTGGCAAGAGCGGCGCCGCTATGAACGAGTCCAAGATAGATATATTCGTCAACGATATTCAGATTGTGCATGACGGGGTGGCCATCCCTTACCACAACGACGTCGTAGTCAGCGCCATGGCAGGCTCCCCGGAGGTGCGGTTCCGCGTCAGCCTGAATATCGGCGACGCCACCGCCACCGGCTGGGGATGCGACCTGACGGAAGAGTACGTGACGTTTAATTCGGCGTACAGCACCTAGGCCGGCGGGCAGTTCTGATATGGAATCTCACGCGCAAAAGCACTCAGAACCCTCCGCCCTTGATGCGAACAGGGGAATGGATGGGGATGCGGAGGGACCAGACACAAGCGGCCATTCCGCACACCGCAACGAGGATAATCCTGCCCAAAATCCAGCCAGGGAGTCACAGCAAAGTGGGACGATAGTAGTAAAGATCGGCGGCAGCACGCTTGGCGGCAGCGACACCACGCTACAAGACCTTGTAGAGCTTCAGCGACAGGGCATGAATCCAGTGGTGGTGCACGGCGGCGGCAAGATAATCAGCGAGTGGATGGAGAAGCAGGGCGTCCGGCCGAAATTCGTCCGCGGGCTGCGGGTGACCGATGAGCCAAGCCTGGACATCGTGGTGGCCGTGCTGACCGGTCTTATCAACAAGAACCTGGTGGCCTCTCTTGTGAACATGGGCGCAAGGGCCATTGGCATAAGCGGCGCCGACGACGGCATGCTTCGCGCGGAAGTCAAAGACTCCGAGCTCGGTCTGGTCGGCCGCGTCGTAGCGGTGAATACGGACCCCATCAAAGCTGTCATGAGCGCCGGCTGCATGCCTGTCATAGCCCCGGTGGCCATGCTGGCGGGCGAGGACTCGACGGACGGCAATGATTTCGAGGCCACGCTCCTCAACATTAACGCGGACACTGCGGCGGGCGAGATAGCGTTCGCCCTCAGCGCCGAGCGCCTGGTATTCTTGACGGATGTCGACGGAGTTCTGGACACATCGCACCGATTGATTCCCAGACTAACCGAACGCCAGGCCATAGGCCTAATCCGCTCCAATGTTGCGGCGGGAGGAATGATTCCCAAGCTGGAGGCGTGCGTGACAGCGTTGAAGGCGGGGGGAATCGCCCAGATCGTCGACGGGCGCAAGCCCTTGGCGCTGAAAGAGACGGTCGCGGGTAAGACTTTCGGGACCCGTGTGGGGTAGACGGCCGCGTCCGGTGGGCGGTGGTCCTGGGCACAGAGGATAAAGGGTGTTAAAGGAGCGAGATGGCAGGGAATTTCCAGGACGGCAATGGCGATCAGCCAATCCAATTTGACAGCCAACTGCTGCAGGAGCAGCTGGGCACTCTTGTAAAGTGGGGGGCAGTCGTCGCAGGCGTGATCGCCCTCTTCGCGCTTCTGACGTTTTTGAGGTCGGTATACGCCGATTTGCTGTGGTTCGACAACCTGGGCTTCAGGGGCGTTTTCGTCAAGGTAATAACAACCCGAATCGTTCTGTTCTTAATCGGCGCCATTACTTTTGCAGCGTTCGCCGGCGTTAGCCTGTACTTCGCCTACAGATTCTCCGACGGACCGATAACGCTGCCGATTTCCGAGGATGCTATACCATTAATCAAGCGCTTGACGATCTGGGTTTCTGTTGGGGCAGCGGCGCTGGGCAGCGTGGTGTTAGGCGCGGTGCTGGCATCCCGTTGGGAGGTCTTTCTCCGATTTACGAACTCTGTCCCTTTTAACCGGACCGACCCGGTGTTCGATAAGGATTTGTCCTTTTACGTATTCACTATGCCGATGCTGAACTTCGTTCAGGGTTGGCTGCTGGGCGCGGTCATACTCATCGCGCTGGGGTCCGCGGCCCTGTACTTCGCCAGGTTCAGCCTCCGCGGCGTCAGCTTCACATTCACACCGAGTCTAAGGGTCCACCTCTCCATAATCGCCGCGATGATCATGCTCATCATCGCCGGGGGCCATTGGCTGGACCGGTGGAGCCTGCTGCTGTCGGAACATGGCGCAATCTTCGGGGCGGCATACGCCGACGTAAATGCCAGAATGCCGGCGATGCTCATATTGACCATCGTGGCCCTGGGCAGCGCGATCCTCATGCTGGTAAACGCCTACATGAAGGGCGCTCGCCTTCTCGTTGGCGCCCTGGCGCTATGGATCGTGATGTCCGTGGTGCTGGGCGGCGTGTGGCCTTCGCTGATGCAGCAGCTCACAGTCAACCCCAACGAGTTCGTTCGGGAGCAGCCTTACATACAGCGCAACATAGCGTTTACCCGTCAGGGCTTCGGCCTGGACAGCATCTCGGAGGAGTTCTTTCCGGCGGAGCCAGTTATCGACGCGGATATCATCAGGAACAATCTTCAGACAATCAACAACATTCGCCTTTGGGACTACCGCCCCCTGTCCAGCGTCTACCGTCAAATCCAGCTAATCCGGCCCTATTACGAGTTCAAGGACGCCGATGTGGACCGGTACGTTATCGACGGTGAGCTTCGGCAGGTCTTGCTTTCGGCTCGCGAGGTTGCGCCGGAGAAGCTTCAGCCGGAGTCGCAGACCTGGACCAACACGAGGCTCGTGTACACCCACGGCATTGGCGCGGCCATGAGTCCGGTAACCGAGTTCACGACGGAAGGCAGGCCGGAGTTCTTCGCAAAGGACATCCCAACCGACGGGGTGCTTCGCATCCAGTCTAACGCCCCGGACAGTGAGCCGGACATACTTGTCACCAACCCAAGAATTTACTACGGCGAAAACACGCTGGACTACGTGATTGTCAATACCCAGACGGACGAGTTGGATTACCAGACGGAGGAGGGCGAACTCATCCGCACCAACTACAACGGCACCGGCGGTGTACAGCTCAATTCCTTTATAAGGCGAATTGTTTACGCCTGGGAATTCGCGGATATCAACATACTCATCAGCGGGCAGATTAAAAGAGAGAGCCGGATTCAATACCGTCGTACAGTTGAGGAGCGAATCAACACCGTCGCGCCGTTCCTGGTCCTGGACCGGGACCCGTACATCGTAGCCACGAACAACCAGTTCTTCTGGATGCAGGACGCCTACACGGTAACCGACAGCTTCCCGTATTCGGACCCTATCGACGGGGGCACCAACTACATGCGCAACAGCGTCAAGGTCACGATGGACGCCGCCGACGGTGGACTGCGGTTCCATATCTGGGACACGTCCGACCCTATCGTAATGACCTACGCCGGCATATTTCCGGACCTGTTCGTCTCGAAGGGCGACATGTCTGAGGAGCTTAGCACGCACGTACGCTACCCATCGGACCTGTTCAGAATACAGGCCGACAGGTACATGAGATACCACATGCAGGTGCCCCAGAACTTCTACAACAACGAGGACCTCTGGGCAATCGCGGAAGAAAAGTTCGGGCAGTCGGACACACTGCAACTGGTGGAGCCATACTACGTAATTATGAAGTTGCCCGGCGAAGAGAAGGAGGAGTTCGTTCTACTCATCCCGTACACGCCCAACGAGCGGCAGAACCTGGTTGGGTGGCTGGCGGCCCGCAGCGACGGCGAGAACTATGGCAAGCTGGTGGCGTTCAACTTCCCCAAGGACCGCCAGGTGGACGGCACGGCCCAGGTTGAGGCGCGTATCGACAACGACCAGGACATTTCCGCCTGGTTTACGTTGCGCTGTACCGAGGGCTCCAGCTGCATAAGGGGAAACCTGCTTGTCATCCCGTTGGACGAGAGCCTGCTATACGCCGAGCCCGTGTACATACAGGCAGAGGGCATAGGTTTTCCGGAGTTGACGAAGGTTATACTGGCGTCTGGGACTAAGGTCGTGATGGAGGACTCGCTGGAGGAGGCCCTGGCCGCGTTGACCGGCGTCGATTTTCTGATAACACGGGCCGGGCCTGATGCCCAAGCGCCTGGAGGCGCGGAGCCGACTGGCCCATTGGAGACCAGCCTCGAAGCCGGCATCAATGTCATAAAAGAGGCCATTGAAGGCCTGCGGGAGAACCTGTCCCAGCTTGAGGAGGCCATTCAGAGTTTGACAGATTCTTTTGGTAATCAGTAACATCGGCTGGACGCCGCTGGTCCAAATTCAGCCGCGTCCAGGGTATATTCCCGGGCCAACTATTCAAGAAAAACAGGAGGCAATTCGATGACTTCTACCGCTGAATGGAAAGAAAAAGAGAGCAAGTACTACATGTTTCTTGTTCGACGGCAGCCCATGGTCATCGAGCGAGGCGAAGGCACGCACGTCTGGGATACCGATGGAAAAGAGTACCTTGACTTTACGTCAGGCTGGGCCGTCAACAACATTGGCCACGCCAATCCCGTCATGGCGGAGGCCATCGCCGAACAGGCCAAGAAGCTGCTGCAGACCTCAAACCAGTTCTACACCATACCCCAGATACAGCTGGCGGAGCTCCTGGTGGAAAACAGCTGCATGGACAAGGTGTTCTTCTGCAACAGCGGGGCCGAGGCCAACGAAGGCGCGATCAAACTGGCCAAAAAGAATGGCAAGAAACACCGCAACGGCGCATACGAGATTATCACCGCCCTGAACTCGTTCCACGGCCGGACGATGATGAACGTGGCGGCCACCGGCCAACCTCATTATCAGGAGCTGTTCACGCCTATTCCTACCGGATTTACCCATGTGCCATACGACGACATCGAGGCCATGAAGCAGGCGACCACGGACCGCACCGTCGCCGTCATGATAGAGCCTGTGCAGGGCGAGGGCGGAGTGAACATCCCCTCGGAGGGCTACCTGCAGCAGGTTCGCGGCTGGTGCGACGAGAACGATCTTCTGCTGATCTTCGACGAGGTGCAGACAGGTCTTGGCCGCCTTGGCACGCTGTTCGGGTACCAGGCGTTCGACGTCGAGCCGGACATCATGACGCTGGCCAAGGGTCTGGGCGGAGGCGTGCCTATAGGCGCGTTCCTGGCCAAGGACGCCGCCTGCGCGTTCGATCCCGGTGACCACGGTTCGACCTTCGGCGGCAACCCGTTGACGACCGCCGCATCCTACGCCTCAACCAAGTACATTATCGACAACCACGTTCCTGCCCACGCAAAGGAGATGGGCCAGTACCTGGAGCAGGGCCTCAGGAAACTCATGGCTAACCATGAGTTCATCACCGATGTCCGAGGCATGGGCCTGCTGTGGGCAGTGGAATTCAACTCGGACATGACGCCGGCAGTGATGGCCGCCTGCAACGAAGCGGGCCTTCTGATGAACCCCCTGCGTCCCAACACCGTGCGTCTGATGCCGCCCCTGACCGTGTCCAAGTCCGAAATCGACGAGGCTTTGACGCGACTGGAAAAGGGCCTGGTCGAGGCCGTCAAGCAGGGCTAAGATAGGCGGGCGCCTGAGACTGAGCATTTAGCGGCAGATGGGCACACCTCTGCCCCACGGTCGTATTGGTGGTCAGATAGTTCATTAGCCACATCCATGTTATGCTTCATCAATGAGCAGCGGGATTTAAAAGGCCTCATTGAGCGATGCCGACCGTCTTGAGAACTGGACCTTACAGGTTCTTCTTTTACTCAGGTGATCGCGAAGAGCCGCCCCATATTCACATCGAACGTGACGACAATGAAGCAAAGTTCTGGACCGACCCCATCAGACTTCAGAACAGTGGGGGGTTCAATAGGTCGGAGATAAATCGGATTCAGACGCTTATACAGGATAACCAGGAACATCTGCTGAGAAGGTGGAATGAGTTCTTCTCCGATTAAACTCAAAGTGACCAGAGCACGAAACGTAAGCATCACCGAAGACACTCTGACGGTCGATTTGGATGATGGGCGCACTATCTCGGTACCGCTTGCGTGGCATCCGCGGCTGGTACACGGCACATCGGAGGAGCGCGGCAACTGGCGGTCGATTGGCGGCGGCGAGGGTATTCACTGGCCAGACCTCGATGAGGACATACGCGTCGAAAATCTGTTGGCCGGCAAGCCTTCAGGTGAAAGTCAGCCTTCGTTGAAAAGATGGCTGGAAAGTCGCGCATCCCAAGACGGTGCGACATGCTAACAGCCTATTTAGGCCCCGTGCGCCACAGTGCATGCGCTGCTGAGACCGCGAAGAAAAACGAAATATGAACTGGCGGGAGCTTCAAGCCAAGAATGTAAACGTCGTCGCGGGCGCGGTTTCCGGCGGCCTGGACAGCTGCACCGTGACACATTGGCTCAAGGGCAAGGGCTTCGAGGTGCACTGCTACACCGTGGACCTCGGTCAGCCCGACGAGGAGAGCCTGGACGCCGTCAAGGAGCGCATGCTGGGCTGCGGCGCGGAGACAGCATGCATAATTGACGGCCAGCAGCCGCTGGCGATTGCCGGCCTGAAGGTCATCCAGGCGCAGGCGCGCTACGAGGGCGGTTACTGGAACACCACCGGCATCGCCAGGCCTATCACGGTGGCGGCCATACTTCCGGAACTGAAAAAAAAGAGCATTGGAACTCTATTTCATGGCGCAACGGGACGCGGCAACGACCAGGTGCGTTTTCAGCTTGCCACCAACACGCTGGACCCGTCTATGGAGATGTACGCCCCTTGGCGTGACACCGACTTCGTGGCCGAATTCCCCGGACGACTGCAGATGATCGAGTACTGCGAGGCAAACAGCCTGCCTATTCGGCCGTCAAGAGAGTCGCGCTACTCCACCGATGCGAACTTCCTGGGGCTCACCCACGAGGCCGGTGACCTGGAAGACGTGACCATATCGCCCAGCTTCGTGGAGCCGGGCATGGGCGTGTGGCCGTGGGACGCCCCGGACCAGTACGAAATCGTGGCCATTCGCTGGGAGAAAGGTGTTCCCATCTCGCTGAACGGCGAAAGCCTCCCGCTGATAGACATGTTCAAGCATGCCAACGCCCTCGCGGGAAGGCACGGCGTCGGCATAGGCACCCACGTTATCGAGAACCGTTTCGTAGGCGTAAAGTCCAGGGGCATTTACGAGTCACCCGGCGTGGAGCTACTGGGACGCTCCTACGAGTTCCTGATGCAATTCATATTGGACCGAAGGGCGCGAGAGCTCTTCGACCACCTTGGCAACGTAATCAGCACACAGATCTACCAGGGCTACTGGTTGGACCTGGCGACCACGTCGGCGCTGGCCGCCCTGGAACCCATGACAAGACTGGCCACCGGGACCATCGCCGTGCGCATCTACAAGGGAGACATCTTCTTCGAGACGGCGGAGGACACCCCGGAGGCGATGCCTCACTCGCTGTACACCGACGACTCGTCCATGGAGGCCATGGGCACCTACGACCACGTGGATGCCGAGGGCTTTCTCAAAGTACTTGGGGTATCGTCCAAGAACGTCGGCGCCAAGCAGTTCAAAGACCTGGGCAGATAGGGGCCATCGTCCGCTCTATACAATGGCGAAGGCGTCAATTTTATCCGAACTAATATCTCGGCCAAATACTTCCCCAGGATTTCGCAAGGGCCATATCCAAGAATATCGAAAAAATGAGCATTGAGAAAGATGGCTAACATCACATCCACAGAAGTCAGAAATCAGATCGTGAACATGGTGCGGGAGTTCGTCCGGCGTGACGTTGAGCCCATAGCCAACCAGTACGACGACGAAGACATCTACCCCCACGAATTGGCGGACAAGATGGCCGAGATGGGCCTCTTCGGAGTGCCTGTCTCCAAGGAGTTGGGCGGCCTGAGCCTCGACTACCTGAGCTACGGGGCCATTCGACGCACCACGCTGTCGAATCCCTCGGGCGACGGCCTCGATGAATTCACCCCGACCTCGCTGACCGCGATGAGTTCGCTGTCCCAGCTGAACGTTGCGCTTCCGTTTCCCCACCAGTTCTCCCCGATCCTCTTGGACCAGAGCAGCTTGAACGGCGATCCGTCGTCGGGCAGAATCTCCAGCATTGCCGAGTAGCCGGATCTGTCAGCGACGAGAAGCTTCGACGCGTCGTCCGAAGCACGGACGAAACGAAACCAGTGCGTGTCAGTGCCAGTTGCAACAGCCGCGGCAAGAACCAGCGCTGAAATCACTGCGGCCAACCCTCCTTCGCGATCCGAATGACTCCAGCCAACGCTGAAAAAACGTCGTCTTTCGACTCGTTCCAATCAAGTGCCAAGTCCTCGGGAAACTCCGGCTCAATCCCCCCGACTAGCCAACCTGGTCTCAGCACGGCGTAGGTGCCATCTGGCGTGTAGAACGTGATCGTGGCAGGGCGATTATCGTGATGTCTTGCATAGAGCAAACGCTTCCCGTCGCGCACGTCGATGAACTCAGTGCCGCGCGAGGAGAACGTCACGAGCAGTCGGTCGTTGATCAGTGTGTACTCTTGGTACCACAGGTCGTCGGTCGGCGCCATCCTCCGCAGCACG
>JACZVF010000281.1 GCA_022572805.1 Chloroflexota bacterium | reverse complement strand
AGCGTCACGATGTCGGACCTTCGAAGCAACTCCTCTTGGGAAACTCGCGTAAGGTGAAGCTCCTCCTCCAGCTCGGGCGAGGCCGGCACGATGTCGCTGTAAAGAAGCTCGCACTCCCAGCCCTGGAGCCGTCGGGCCACCCTGGAGCCTATTCGCCCCAGGCCGATAATACCGATCGTCTTGCCTGCGATCTCGTGGGCCTGCGACATCCAGTCGCTGCGGATGTTGCCGGCCCAATCCCCGGACCTGACCGAGTTGTACTGGAGCTGCATCTTTCGGTAGACGCTGGTCATAAGTGTGATAGTGTGCTCGGACACGGCGATGGCGTTCCCGCCGCCATTGTTGGCGACGCGAATGCCCATCTCTCCCAGCGCCAGCTTGTCGATCATGTTGGTGCCGGCGCTCACGGTCTGGACCAGCCTCACGTCCTTGGTGAGCGCTGCCAGCTCGACGGGGTAAACCGAGGGGGTGGCCACTACGGCGGAGATGCCCTTCAGTTGCTCGGCCTGCTCCTTCAGGGACTGATTGGAGTCCACCCACTTGACGTCGGTCCCGTCCGGGGCGAGGCTTTGCAGTATTTCAAGCTGTTCGGTATTGGGCGCCAGGTTTGCGATGGTTACGCTCATTTAATCCTCCTGAGCGGGATTCGTTCCGATATATTTGGCTAGCCGGATTATAAGCGCGGAGGCTTGAACCGGCAAGCGCGCCGATCAGGCATGCGTTCACGCCTCTGATTGGGGAACGGACCTGAGGTATTCGATTACTTCCGCCAATGCAGAGGGTCCGCCGAACCCGCCGGCCTTGGTCACCAGCAGTTTGCCGTCGGCAAGTCCCCCGACGAGTCGACCAACTGGTATGCCGGGCCGAACTTCGCCCAGAAGCTCGATTGATGTCGCACCGACTGCCTTGACTACCATTTGCGCCGTCTCTCCGCCGACCACCACAAGCCCTGCCAGGTCTTGCTGGAGAATCAGACCGGCAAGGACACTTCCGAAAAAGCCGGCGATGGCCTGGACCGACACACGGGTAAACGGTGCGCCCTGCAGCAGGGCCTGCAATGACTTCGGGTCTTGCCAATAAAGTGCGACATCATGCCCGCCGGCAACGGCGTCTGCTGCATCCCTAACCGTCGTTAAAGCAACGCGATGGGGACTTTGCAGAACGGCCTCTGCGCTCACGGGCACTAGCTTTACGCTAGAGGAACGGGAGAGTTGTTGGACCTGCTCATATGACGCCGGATGCAGACTCCCCGATATGATTACGAAGCTGCCGGCTGGTCTTGTCATGGCCTGCCTGCCGGTGTCCGCCGTTTCTTTCTTCCATACCTCAGCCAACGCAGAGGCCATGCCTGCGGAACCCGCCACGAGGTCCTTCGAGTAACTATTGCCGAGCGCAGAGGCCAACGTAAACATGTGCTCGCGCGAAGTGGCGTCCATCACAACCAGGTTGCAGCCACCGGCAAGCAGCGTCTCTACTCTGGCCACAACCGCATCGCCGCCCTGTTCCACGTCCTCAAGCGGCACGAGGCCTATGTTGTAGCCGGTCTGCTGCTGCAACAGTCGGACCACCGAGGCCTCGCCGACGGCGCTAAAGGGGTCGTTGCCCTCTCTGGTGACGGTGAGAGCTTGGCCCTCCACGTGCAATAAGCCTCCGCGTGTTGTGCGTCCCATCTCTGGAAAGGCTGGGCAGACGAACGCCCGCGTTTTGCCCGCCGTCTGTAACGTTGCCGTGAGCTCAGCCCCGACGTGGCCTCGAAGGGTGGAGTCGATCTTTTTGTATAGCCTGGCGCATCCCAGTGACAGTAGTCTGCGTGTGGCACCTGTTACCGCCCGGACGGCCTGACGCTCCGACATCAGACGGGACTGGGTATTGATGCAAACCACGTCCGGAGTTGTCCGGCTGAGATCCAGGTCGCCCTTAAGCAGCACCTCAGCCGAGAGGCCGTGCGTAGCCATGGCGCCTGCGGAGTCCATAGCGCCGGTCAGGTCGTCGGCAACGATGCCGAAAAGCGGACTTGTCAAAGCTCAGAGTCCCTTGGGTATGTGTAACGGGGCCGGTAATTGGCTGGCCTGGTGTGATATTATCCCACATGGAATTTTCCAGGGCGATCATGTCCTTTAAGACAGCCTTGCCTGTCGAACGGAGACTACCACGGCGGATTCAACTGACAACGGCGGAGGGGCGCTGGCAGGCGTAAAGGTGCTGGACCTCACGCACCATGTGGCGGGTCCTTACTGCACGAAGCTGCTGGCGGACTTCGGCGCGGAGGTAATCAAGGTCGAGCGGCCAGGCACAGGTGACGCTGCCAGGGCCATGGGGCCGTTCGCCGGCGACGATCCGCACCCGGAAAATAGCATGCTGTTCGCGTACCTCAACACCAGCAAACAAGGCATTACGCTGGACCTGAAGTCGGCCACGGGCAGGGGCATGCTGGAACGGCTTGTGTCGGACGCAGACATCCTGGTGGAGAACTTCTCGCCCAGGGTTATGCCAGGTCTCGGCCTCGATCACAACTCACTTGAGAAAATCAATCCAGCTCTCGTCTACGTTTCCATATCAAACTTTGGCCAGACCGGACCTTACCGCGATTACAGGGCGACCGACATCGTTGAGTATGCGCTGGGCGGGCTTATGTACATCCTGGGCTCTCATGACAAAGCGCCTTTGAAACACGCGCTGCGCCAGACTCAATTCAAGGCCGGCACAAACGCGGCCACGGCTGCGCTTATAGCCTACTTCCACCGGCAGACCACTGGCCAGGGGCAGCACGTCGACGTTTCCATTCAGGAGGCGGTGGCGTCGGCGCTGCGGGATACGGCGTCCCTCTACAGCTACAGCGGGGCGATCCGCCAGCGTCAGCAAAAGTATTCAGGGGAAATGCCCAGGAGTCCGATGCCGGCCAAAGACGGGCACATCGTGCCCATCCACTTCGGTGGCGTCGTGGACTGGGACGAGACCGGCGACTTTCTAGGGGAGCCCGAGCTGAAACGCGAAGAATTCTCCACGCCTGAGGGCCGCCTGGAGCATGCCAAGG
>JACZVF010000079.1 GCA_022572805.1 Chloroflexota bacterium | reverse complement strand
GGACCGGTCTCAGACTCGGCCGCAGCGTGGGGAGAGCCAGTCGACTCCTTGCGGAAGACCATCCGCGGCGCGCGGGAGACCGCGCTCACGGAGCGTCGGACTACTCTCGCCAATGTCGAAACGGGGCTTACATCCGCTACTGTCCGCTCCGCAGTCGAAGGCCTGGAGCCGCCGTCTGCGCCTGGGGTATGGGAAAGCGGCCCTGCTGAGGCTGTCGCCGGGGCATTCCGTCTTGGTGTTGGGTTGCCTTCGCCACTTACCACTGGCGTCTGGCGGGTTTCTGGAGGCGATTCGTCTGGTAGCGACACCCGCTCCTGCGTGCCCCGCGACGCATCCGCAGGATGTTGCTGAGATTCAGAAGGCGCGGGGTGCGCCATCGTGGAAGCACCCGGCATCTGATTTGAGGCGGCCTCGCCGACGACTGGCGCGGACCTCCTGAACACCAGCTCCCTGGCGCTGCTCATCAGGCGTTTCGCCGGATTGACCTGTCTCCCAGGTGACGCCACCGCCTTTGGTGTATCTGAGCGGGTAGAGTCGATTGCGCTGGTCTCGCCAACTGGGGATTCCTTAGTTGGCGCATGGGACCGCACATCTATCACCGGCCCTGGACGTTCGACTCTGGATTCTTCCGTTATGCGCTGCACGCGTTGCGATGGCGGCGGCCCCGACGGCGCTGCGGACTGCTGCGTTGGGCCTGCTGTTGCGTAGTCGGCTCGAACGTCCTGGTCCTTGGTGCCGCCAGTTATAGCCTGGGTCGCCGTCTGGGCTGCCCGATTAGCGATACGCCCTCGGCCCGGCCTCATCTGCTTGATGCGCCTGGCCATGCTGGGCTTGGCCGTGGTCTTTTCGGCATTCTGAAGATCTGACTCCCGTTGCACCGTCGACGGCACGGGCCCATTAACCTGCGAGCTAACCGTTTTGCCCGCAGCGTTGACCAGGGACTCGTTTGCAGCTATCGGCTTGTCATGCGACTTCCGAAACACCACCTCTCTTGCCCTGGACAGCATGCCTGCTTTCGCGGACCTGGCAACGCGGATTGGCGCATCAGATGCAGGTCTGTCGGCGGGTGCCGCCGGCTGTGCAGGCTCCGGCGTGGGCATCTGCAGAGGCTCAGCATTGCCTTGGTCAACAGTCCCCGTCTCCGGCTTCCTCCGGGCTACAGGTTTGAGATTCAACGACCTGCTCTCCCTTACAGGGGCGTCCAACATGGCGTCCATGGAAGCCGGTGCTGTCCGAGACCCTTCAGGCGCGCCCATCTCCTGCGCCCTCCAGCGGTCTGGCGACGCCATGGGTCTGGGCTTGCTCTCCACAATAGTGCGGTCGAGTAAGGGTCTGATGGGCTTCTCAGACCTGCGTTGGACCTTGGGCATGGCCTCTAGTTGCAGCCCCCGCCGTATGACGGTTGATGCGGTCCGTCCCAGCGGCCTTTTCGAACGTCTTGGCCTGCTTGGGGCTGCTTTGTCAGCGCTGCCGGGGGAGGCAACCTTGCGCCTGACGACCGCTTTTGGCCTTGGCATGGCCCTTTTCTGGGGAGTCTGGATACCTGGCCCCCCTGTCGCGTCGTCCGGTCCGTCATCCGCCGGCCCAGCATCGGCGGGACGCGCCAGCCAGACCAGCGAGGCCTGATCGTGGCCGTAATCGCCAGAAGTGGCGTTCCAACTGCCGGCGCCTAATGCCGCGCGTCGAACAATTCTCCGGCCCGCCCGTTGCAGCGCGGACGCCGCTTTAAAGATGGAGGAGGTGGGCCCGTTCTTTCCGCGCCGGCCCGCAAAGCCCGGCATGTCGCCGCCGGTGGCCGAAAGTGGCGACATCGTGGGATGACGCTGCGTTACGCCGGCCGCCATTCGCCGGGCCCCGGAAGCCGCCTGGCCTATAGGCTGGAGCTCCAGCGAGTCCGAGTTCTCAGGCATGTCGACCGTCGGCAGGCGCGGGTAGGACTCGGGAGTAAGCTGCACGGTCGCATCGGGCGTCGGCGATTCTGTGACGCCGGCCGCCTCAGCCTCGTTCGCGCCTCCGTCGCACCAGAAAGAGATGGATATCCCTCCGAGTGACCCGTGAGCTTTCCGAATATGTTTCCTAGAATTCCCATTTACCTGCCGATGTGAAAATCAATACTGATTAGGCTGGACTAAAGCGCCCTGCTTAAACCGTGGTGCGCCAGCTCCAGGCTGTGCACCGTTACGCTGGCGTCGCCTGCCGTGAAGCTAGGCCCCTGCCAGCTAACGGGATAGGCCGCCTCCAGGTTCCAGCGCATGGCCTCCGAGCGGTTCTGCGAGTACATGATTATCGATACGTTTTTGCGCACGACCTTTCCCATGGTCACGTCGTAGAACCAGTCCCACAGGTTATTGGAACTGGCCACGCCACTGCCGAGCGTAATGTTGCCAAAGGACGTTCTGCCGGGCAACTTGTGCTCGAAGTTATTGAGCCCGCCCTCCTGAATGGTCTCCACCTCCACCGTGGCGCTCAGACCGGAGCACTCTGTGAAGGTGGCGACAAGCAGCCCCTCCATCTCCACGCTGAATCGCGAGACGATAAGCTCCTCGGGCGAGAGGCGCGGACCTGGCGATCTGGCTGCATTTACCAATTTTATATTTACCTTTGGCCACCCCGCTGTCTGCGAGGCCCACTTTCCACCATGCGATGGCATGGAGACATCGGGTGGACTAATAGCCAACGCCCGATGTCTCCGTCAACGTCTCCACCAGCGCCCCGGCTAGCTGCTGTTGAGGCGCTGGTTGATCCCCGATATCTCCTTCACCCACCGAAGGCGCTCGGGGTGTTCCAGGTTCAATATGTCGTCGTAGGGCCAGTGGAGGTAGTAGGCCACAAAGGCCAACTCCTCATATAGCCGTTGCTGTGGGTAGACGGCTATTCCCCCACCGGCGCCGCTAGTTCCCCCGGCTCCACCTCGAATTCCGAGCTGCAGCTAGGGCAGGAGACGACACCCAGGGAACCGCCGTCCTCGTTGACTCGGCGGTAGAACTCCTGCAGGTACGCAAGGTCGGCTGTAAACATGCGCTCGATGACGCCGGTATTCACATCCGTCGTGGTGCCCAGCCTGGTGATGACCCTGGAAAGGATCATCACGCTGAGGTAGGCGTCGTTGTTCTTTACCCTGGCATCCTTCAGGGGCACAATCTCGTCCATTGCCGTAGCCAGGCGCATAACGCCGTCGCGGTGAATCGTGCCCTCGCGGTCCACGAAGCCCTTCGGCAAGGTGAACTCATACTCTGTTTGCAGAGTGGTCATAGCGCCCTCTCAAGTCCTTCATGCGCGATGGTGATAGATTCGATAGCCACCGCCTGGTTGTCGGCGCCAACGTCCGGCCCGTTCCAGGCGGAAGGCCACCCCTGGGTGAAATTCCATCGGGCTATCTCCACTGACTGGGTGTCTAACATGACGATGGACCCATCTCTGCGTGCATCGTTTACTAGTCCGTCAATTACCAGTTGCCGCCATACCCAAAGGGACATGTCGCCAGTCAAGCCACGTTCCAGTGTAATTTCGCTCCACGTCAGGCCGCCGGGAAGCTTCTGATTCATCGGGGCCCCCTCGTCGCCCACGGCCTGATGCGTAATGACCTCGGACGTGTTGGCGAACCCGCTGCACGATGTAAAGTGGCCGCCGGTGATTCCCTGCACGTCCAGCTTGAATCTTGATGCGATCAGTGGATTTTCTGTTGTCATTGTTCGCTCCTTCTCAAGAATTTAGGTTGATTGATGAAGGGGTTTATTCTGCGCCCGGCGCGTACTGGCTTATCCTGAAGATGACAAACTCAGCCGGCTTAACCGGCGCGATGCCGATCTCCGTGACCACCATGCCCAGGTCCCGCTGCTCCGGCGGGTTCGTCTCCTCGTCGCACTTGACGTAGAAGGCGTCGGCGGGAGTAGCGCCGAATAGCGCACCCGTCCTCCAGATAATAGTGAGGAAGGACGTTACGTCGCGCTTGAGGCGCTGCCAAAGTGCGAAGTCGTTGGGCTCGAAGACGACCCACTGCGTACCGGTGTCGATGGACGCCTCTACCATGTTGAATAGCCGCCGTACGTTTATGTACCGCCACGCGGGGTCGCTGGAAAGTGTGCGTGCGCCCCACACTCGGATGCCCCTTCCCGGGAAGGCCCGGATGCAGTTGATGCCTACCGGGTTGAGTCCGTCCTGCTCGCCCTTGGTTATCTGGAACTCGACGTCGATAGCGCCGCCCACAACCTCGTTGGCCGGGGCCTTGTGCACGCCGCGAGTGTCGTCGTTGCGCGACCAGATTCCTGCAATGTGTCCGCTCGGCGGCATGTTGATGGGCTTGCCCGTAACCGGGTCGAATATGCGGATCCACGGGTAGTACAGGGCCGCGTACGACGAGTCGTAGTTGGCGATGTTGACGCGCCAGTTCTCGATCTCTTGGGGCTTCATGTCCGGGGGCGCGTCCAGAATGGCCACGCGGTTGCCCATGCGCTCGCAGTGCCCGATCATCGCAGTCTGCACCGCCTGCACACCCGTCAGGTCGATCATGCCGGCCTGGTACGCTGACATGAGGTCCGGCGCGATGACCATGGTTACGTCGTCCGCGGCCTCAAGACCGCCCATGCCCGTGCGGTCTGCGGCGCTGCCTTCGAAGTCGCTGGGGGCTACGGCAATCTCCGTGGTCACCGCCTGTGGTCCCGCCAGGTTGAAGGTGCCGAGGTTGGGTCGGCGTTCCGCCATGGAGCCGCCCGCGCCCAGGTCGGTGATTCGGATAAGATTGGAGCCTGTCTCCGGGTCGTTGACCACCTGCTCAACGTTGCGGGCGTTGCGTCCGCGTCGTAGCGTCAGGTTGTCGAAAACCTCTTCCACGCCGCCGCCGCGCACCGTGACCTTGAACACGTCATCGGGCGCCTCGCCCTCTTCCGGAGGCGTGGCGTCGGAGACCTCGACCGTCACGTCGCCCGCCTCTTCCGCAGGGGCGATGGTCTCGATTCGCAAGGTATCGGCAGGGGTGGGCGCCCGGCTGGGCAGCGCAGCCTGGGCGGTGCCGCCCTCGTCCGCGCCTTCTGCCGCCCCAAGCCGAATGATGTACGCCCGGCCGCCGCCGTTGTTGAAGTAGCCGTACACGCTGTGGGCCAGGTAGGAGCCCTCCATGAAGTCTCCGAAGTTGTCCACGTACTGCGTCCAGTTGGTTACCAGTGTCGGCGTGTTCGCGGGGCCTTTCCGGGCGAATCCTACGAAGGCGGCAACGGCTGTGCCTGCCAGCGCTATGGGCTTGCTGCCTCCGTCCACCTCTTCTACGTAAACTCCGGGTGATAGATATGTAGGTGCCATTTCCTACTCCTTCTCTTTAATTTGCTAATTGATATAAATGCGGTTTACTCACATGTGTTACCTCCCGCCTCAAAGCCCTACGTCGTAGGAACCACTGGGCACTTCGATGCTTTCTCGACGCTCTTCCATCCCGGGGGCAACGATGACCAGTGTGTACTGGCCAGGTGGCACGCCCTTGAATCGATATCGCCCCTCCTCGTCCGTGATGGAATCCAGTGCCCTCTCCAGCAGGGTGACCTTCGTGCCGGGAATACCCGTTTCCGAGTCTCCACTGCGGTGTATTCTTCCACCGAAGCTGAGGGCCATCTTCTCTATGTCGCGGATCATGCCATTGCGGCCATTGACCTGCGCGTAATCGAATCTGGACGTGAGCACCAGGCCCACCGGAATCTCCTGGCTCAAGTCCAGACTGGCCGAGAGCCTCAGCTCAATGGACGGCCTGATGTCGTTGTCCAGCGAGCCCCAGTAGTCCGCGGGGGTCTGGAAAACCTTGCTTTCCTGGGCCACATACGTGGCGATCTCCTGGCCCGCCACCATTCCCTGCAGCAGGTCCTCCGGCAGGGTCGGGTACTGCAAAAGCGTCAGCAGCGCCCTGGTGAGCAGGCGGTGCTCATCCTCCACCGAATTGGCGAAGGCTGTGACGTTGTAGCTGAGGTCCAGCCGAATGGCGGGCCTGCTTTTTATCGCCGTGTTGTTGGGTCCCGGGCGGACTATCCACCCGGAGGGATCGCGCAGCTCCAGGTTCTCTCGAAAGTCGTACATGTACAGGCTCAAGGTCGGCTTGGATATGCCGGCAGCCCAATCACGGGTGGGCATGTCGAAGACGATGTCGATCTCCCCGGAGTTCAGGTTGCCCCGCTCCACCAGCAGCCGTCTTATGCTTTCGTCCAGGTCTGCAAACAATTTCTTACTTCTCCCGGCTGCCTGTCTGGGTTTGACTGTATAAAGGGGGCTGGCCGGACGATGGCGGCTCGGCCGGGCCGGGCCTGACCAGCTCGAAGTAGGGCCCGAACTCGCTTTCAATTAACAGCTTGCCCATCTTCTGGTATTCGCGTCTGGTGGCCAGGATCAGGTGCCGCATATCGATGGCCTCTCCGTCTTGCGCGGCGAGGAACGCGGAGGTGACCGCTACGTTCTTGATGTTGCCGCCGGGCAGCTTGAACTGCTTCGCCATGAAGCCGATGTCTACGCTCTCCCGACACGGGGCGTCCTGAGGGAACACCCTGTGCCATATCTGCAGCCGGTCAAGCTCCTCCGGCACCGGGAACTCAATGACAAAGTGCATGCGGCGAACAAAGGCGTCGTCCATGTTCTTGCGGAAGTTGGTGGCCAGAACGACTATGCCCTGGTACTCCTCCATCTTCTGCAGCAGGTAGCTGGTCTCGATGTTGGCGTAACGGTCGTGCGAGTCCTTCACCTCGGAACGCTTGCCGAACAGCGCGTCGGCCTCGTCGAAGAAGAGAATGGCGTTGCTGTCGTGGGCCTCGCGGAATATGCGGTCCAGGTTCTTCTCAGTCTCGCCGATGTACTTGCTTACGATGGTGGAAAGGTCGATCTTGTACAGGTCAAGTCCAAGCTGGCCGGCTATGACATCCGCCGCCATGGTCTTGCCCGTACCCGACGCGCCCACAAACAGCGCGTTCAGGCCCTTCCCAAGATTGGTCTTGCTCTGGAAGCCCCAGTCGCCGTATACCAGCGACATATTGGCGAAGTAGCTGCGGATCTCCTCCAGCTGCGCCTTGTGGTCCGCGGGCAGCACTATGTCGTCCAACTGATAGCTGGGCTCAATCTTCTGTGCCAGAGCGGACAGGCGCTGGTTTGAGTGCAACCGGGACGCCGCGCTCAGGTCATCCAGTGTAATCGCGCCGTCGGACTCCTGGCGGAACAGCGAAGTGTTCCTGGCCGTGTCAACAGCCTTTCGTATCTGTCCGCCGCGCAGGCGGAAGCGTCCCGACAGCACTCTTATATCGTCGTCTGTCAGGCTGTTGCGGTGACCCTTCAGGTGCGATTCCCACAGCAAACGGCGCTGCTGGTAATCCGGGGCCTGGACGCTAAGCGTCAGCATGGGAACGCCGTCATGGATGTGGCCCTCGGCTCTCCACATCGTCTCGCCGGTGAGAATCGTCAGGTCGCGCCGATTATTTATGGCCATCACAACTGCGGCGAGAAGGGCCTTGTTTCGGGCGTCGTCCTGCAAAAGCGTGTGGAAGTTGTCCAGACAGATGACTGAGTTGTGCAGCAACGCCTTCCGGAATGCCGGCGTAACCGAATCGCTCGGAGAGGTGTCCGCTGCGGCCAAGGCTTCCGCGTCGACAATCATCACAGTGCGCTGAAGCTGACGGCAGATGGCGCCGGCAATTAGCTTCTTGCCGGAGCCCGCCTCGCCGACCAGTTGGATTATGGCGTCCGTCCTGCCGAAGTCGTCGCGGTCCAACCGCATGATTGCCGATACGAGTCCGGCCTTGAAACTTTTTTCCAGCACGACCGCGTCCCACGAGGGCGCAACTGCCGGCTGCTGCTGCTGGTCCCAGTCGGCCTGTCCGAGAAGAAAGTCCAATAACCCTCGATCTATGGACAGGGCTTTGTTCAGAACACCGTTGCCGTGCGTTGGGCTGTCGTCTGCGATGGATACGTAGCCCAGCCGGACCAGGGAGGATTCTCCCATCAGCAGGCTACGCAGGTGTTGACGTTCCCCCCACGTTCTGCAGAAAAGATTAAGCGCCAGATTCACGGAGGGGCTGCGCCGGCTAACGTCCTCCTGTATATAGGCGTAAAGCGTCCCGTAGCGTACGTCCACCTCCGGGGCCAGTATCAGGAGCAACACCAGAATTTCCAAATCCCCAAGTCCCAGACGCAGCCGCAAATCATCGAGGGGAAGGTACACGGAGTCCGCCAGACTGAGCTGAGTGCGGCGAGCGATCTCGCTCCGCTGCGATTCGATCAGTTCCGCCAACGGCCCCTGAACCGGGTCGCCTCGATCACACAGGTACGGCATCCTGGAAAGGATAAAGTTAACGTCGTTCTCCGACACAAACAGGCCGCGGAAATCGCCGTCGGCGTCGAGGCCCAAAGCCTGGCGCGTCTCCTGCACATTCGACAAAAGATAGAGGTCCAGCAGGCCCAGATTCGCCCGCAGGTGCTCTGAGCAGTCCAGGTATGATTCTAATTTTTTGACCTGTGTAGCCATCTATAATGCTCGGTCCTGTCCGATAGCGTGTCCGCCGAAATTCACCGGTCGTTCCAACTGCGTGCGCTGGTTTAGTGCCGAAATGTGCCGGGCCGCCGCCACCAGCCGCGCAGCCCTCGCCACCGCTCTCCCACACCTACACCCATCCGCTCCAGGTAGCTGGAAATGAATGTCGAGATGCCGTTCAGGTCGTCCACATACCGCCGTTGATTGCTGGGTACGTGGGTGACGTGACCCCTCCATGTGGGCCGGTCATGCTGTTCGTCGTCGTCCTCCAGCCAGACCTTCACTATGAAAGAATGTGTATTGGACTCGTAGGGGTCCATGGATACCTCGCCTGTTAAGACTAGGGTGACCCTGTGCAGACCCGACACCCCTTGTCCTTACTGAGTCGCTTCCGGCCTTTTTGGTCCCAATTCGACCCAAGGAATACGACAACGAGTAACTGATAACACAGCGGTATGAAGGGAGGTGTCTGATGAGTATCTGCGGAAGCGCCCCAATTGCGTCTTCGGAAGGGTCTTCTCGAATGTGTGGTATGCGGACTAATGTGTAGTCGAGAACGGGATTCGAAAAATCGCCCGCGTCGGATGGTGATTCCGACGCGGGCTACGAGAACCTTGCATGCAGGTTTGCCTGGGTCCGATGAGAACTCGGCAAAAGAAGATAGGCGGTTCGGCTATTCGGCCGGGGAGAGGTCTCCTTCAGGCCTGTCGCCGGACAGTGAAGAGGCCTGTATGTACTGCTGCACCTCGCTCTGGAACTCAACAAGCAGCGACTGAAGCCGATTGACCTGCCCCGAAGATCCCTCGCTAACGTCAGAGAAGTGGGTCTCATCGCCAAGCTGGTCTGCCTTGATCTGGTCATACAGCGAGGCTGTCCACTTTGCGGGCTTGACGCCCAGCTCCTCCTCCAGCGCCGTGACGCAACGCTCGTACTGGCGAAGGGCGGCCGTGCGGTCACCCGCCAGGTAATGCAGACGCATCATACGCCAGTGGGTCCTCTCGTGCGCGCGGTCAAACGTAAGTATTCGCTGGCCGTACACCAGGCCAATCTCGTACTCTTCGATGGTCTCGAAATGCATCATGAGCTTGTTCAGCATGGCCAAATGCATTCCCTGCAGCCGCTCCCGCTCAAAGATGCACCAGTCGTGGTACCAGCCCTCCAACAGGTTTCCTCTGTGTAACTCCACGGCCTTCGCCAGCTGGTGGGCGGTCTGCGGGTCCAGGTCGGCGCCGGAACGACCTTGCACCGATTCGTAAGCGGTCTCGAATTCCCTTATGTCCAGTGCAAACTCCGTGTCGGGGTTAATGCCGACCCACTCACTGTCCACCGAAAGGCAGTCGTCTCCGGGGAATCCGTCATCCATTTTCAGTGCGCTCTGTAGTTGCCAGAGGGACTGGCGAAGATACTTCCTGGCCTGCGCGCTGGAGTTTTCGCCCCACAGCAGGTCGGCCAGCGCCTCACGAGAGTGACTGCGTTCCCTGTGCAGCAGCAGGTAAGCAAACAGCTCCTGCACCTTTCGAGCCTCCAGATGCGCCGTAACGGGCGCGCCCTGGTAATCAACGTGAAATCTGCCGAAGAGTGAGATGTTGAGCTTGCTCATATTGCTCTCTCCCCTTATTAATGAATCCGGGTCGAATCAGGGTTGTTTCCGGTGGTTCCCGATGCCCGCATTCGGGGGATGATAATTCCTGGTAAAAGTGCGAACTCTGCAAGGCCCCGCGGCACTGTCTGTTGCACACCGTAATCTAGGGTACCGGTTAGTTATCAACGCCGAGTATTTCGGACCGTCTTCCAAGCATCTGTGATAGCGTCTCAAACCGATGAATTAGCGAAAACCACCATGACGTAAGGCTCTGCGATCCTGATGGAGGGCGGAGTCTGGCCCTGAACGTGGCCGCAGTATATTTGCGGCAACGAGCCAAAGTCAACGGGGGCGAGTAGACATTGCGGGCGGAAATGTTCTAAGAAAAATATGGATAATTACAGCCCGGTATGGACTGGAGGCCGGCAAGTGGAAGGCGATCCGGTTGAGGAGATTACGATCGTGCACAACGTCGGCAGCATCGTGAAGCAGGGCCGGGTGGTCAAGCGCCGGCGTGTGCTGCTGTTCTACGCCGTGCCCACCCAGCAACGTCGGCTACAGCTCGGTGCGATTTGATTGTAAAACCGCTCCGCGGCGAAATGCCGGTGACCCGCCCCGGACTTGAACCGGGAACCTACTGATTAAGAGTC
The DNA here is from genome assembly GCA_022572805.1 of Chloroflexota bacterium. Lineage (GTDB taxonomy): Bacteria > Chloroflexota > Dehalococcoidia > Lucifugimonadales > JADFKI01 > Casp-Chloro-G4. The sequence continues at coordinate 896 of JACZVF010000079.1, read as the reverse complement.
TGTAGCGAGGAATTCATACAGGTTCGTAAACGTCCATAGGGCGCATTATAGACTGGTATGCATTCCGTTGCTATTCATAGAAGTCCATTCGAGTCCATCGGCGTTGCTGTCAAATTTGCTGTCAATTGTGGCATCATCTGGTGACTATTGACAGCGCCCAATCAAGTATTGTTATTGTGCTCCACCGGTTCTCCAGGTTCATACTTTCCTGGAAGCTTCAGAGAGATATGACGTCAGACTCCTTCATCGAGGTGGTCCAGGATGCAGTTGACCTTACAGGCATGACCGAAATCCACCTGGATGATCGGACCAGATTGCTCTCCGACAACGGGCCTGGGTACGTCTCCCGAGCCTTTGGAGACTACCTGCGTCTGGTGGGAATCAGACACATCCTGGCCTCGCCATACCATCCGCAGACCAATGGCAAGATCGAGCGCTACCATCAATCGATAAAACGGGAAGTGAACCAGGTCCCGTACGAAGTCCCTGGGAATCTAGAGATGGCTATCTCGGACTTCGTGAGCTACTACAACAATCGACGCTACCACAAGGCGTTGGGCAACGTGACGCCGGCAGACGTACTGCATGGCCGCAGGGATCAGATCCTACAGGAACGAAAGGAGGTCCAGACTCAGACTTTACAGCGCCGAAAACTATACAATCAGCAACTCAGAGAGCTCGCCAAATCAGCCGATTCTCTCCATTAACAATCTGTCCCATTTATGCTGACAGCCAACAGCAGCCGCCGTCGCTCGGCAGCAACAGACGAATGCTAAACTAGAAGAACTCCACGTCCCCAACGGACACCCAGCAGCAGAGGGACTCGCACTCCACCGGCGGCCCATCTCTTTCCCGGCGTCCGAGATCGTGACTTCCCAAATAGATACTCTGCCTAG
>JACZVF010000078.1 GCA_022572805.1 Chloroflexota bacterium | reverse complement strand
TACCCGCCCCCCCCACGCTGGGGTCTCTTGTTGCTGGGGGCACATCCCCCAGGCCCCCTGCCAGAGGGAGAAAGCCTCTCTGGACTTCCCCATGACGATTTTAAGATAGTGGCTAAATTATAATCCCTGCTCTGCCTTCCTGCGCGCCGGATATGGGGCACGCGAAAGGGGAATCGAGAATGGGTACTGGGTAGGCGTGCCCTGTATGTATAAAGCCGGCATTTGTCAGCATCGGGCCAATCCACGCGCCAAATGTAGGGGACGTGGATGATGCGTTGTGCTAGCATCAGACTCAACTTTTCGTACTTTTCTAAGACTTTGTTAAAGAATCTGGACCATGCGATGAAGACTTTATCGAAAATCGCGGTAATGGGCCTGGTGTTTGGGCTGACTTTCGTCTTGCCTGGACTGATTGCGGTCAATAGCGCCGGGGCATTTCAGGAGGGGCCGGCCAGCGGCAAGATATCGCTTTTTCGGGCGGACAGGCGCGTCTACATCCCCAGAACTACCGTTATCTTCAACATAGAGGTGGAGAACGACGGCCCGACTACCCAGGACTATCAGCTTACGATGGTGGCGTTCGGACCCTCCGGAGATGAGGTGTTCCGGAGTAACGTGGAGCGAATAAAACTGCTGCCGGCGGGCGAGAGAAAGCTGGTCCAGTTCCAGTGGAGCACCTCCAGCAGGACCGAGGCAGGCGTTTACACGCTTACTGCCGGTCTGAGAGACATTGCCCAGTTTGATGTGGTATTCGACTCCGTAGAAAAAGAGGACGGTATCAGGTTCGAAGTGCAGGCCAAACCGCTTATCTTCCTGTCGGATGATGCGGTGGATTTTGGAGACTTTCTGCCGGGAGAGACCCCGGGGCAGAACATATTCGTGTCCAATATCGGAAATGCCACGCTGGAATGGAGCATTACGCGTGTGCCGGATGATTGGGTGGAGCTGGTCAGTCCGGTTGGAGATGTCAGGGACACCGCCACCATCGTACTGCGAATCAAGCAGGATGCCCCGATAAACCGCAAGCTGTCCGGAGAGCTTGTAATAGAGTCCAACGGGGGACGCCGGGAAATCCCACTCAGCGGAAAAGTCCGGGGAGTTTTCAGCGGAGACCTGGAACGTCTGCGGGCAGCCAAGGGTCTGTACAGGCAGGGCGAGACCGTGGCGCTGGAGTATAGCGTGGAAAACGACGGAACGGTGCCCCTGGACTATAGTGCCTCCGTCACGCTGATAGCGCCTGGCGGAGCCGTCGCCTACGACGGGGTGGCGGTAGGGGAAAACGTACGTATTTCACTGGAGCCGGGGGCTTTTCAGCCATTAAACTTTGCCTGGGACATTCCGCTGGATGCCCCTTTGGGTTTTTACGAGGCGTATGTTACGTTGGCTTACTGGTTCGATCTGGACCTCGTATTCTATGATGCGCTTGACCCCGCGTTCCTCAAGGCATCATCCAAAGCCGCAATCAGCCAGCTAATCGAAATCAAGGAAGGCCCTCTTCTGGTTGTCGACCCGACGGAGTGGGATTACGGCGCCATTCTGGTAGAACGGGAAACCGGCAGCGCGAACATCATGATAACGAATGCCGGGGGAGGCACTCTGGAATGGGAGCTGGTTAGCTGGCCGGACTGGATAGACATTGCCAAGCCCACCACCTTAAAGAACGTTGGCGGCGGCAATATTCTGGCCAGGGTACGGCCCTCGCTGCCGGCGGGGGAGTACAGCGGCGCAATTCGGCTCGAATCCAACGGCGGGGACATATCTGTCCCCATTTCGATAAGTATTGCCCTGCCGGCCACCGCCACGCCTGTGCCGACCGCCACTGCGGAGCCAACGTCCACGCCTTCGCCCACGGCCACGCCCGTGCCGCCGTTGCCTACCTCTACGCCTTTGCCCAGCAGGCCTCCGCCTCCTCCGTCCACCAGCACGCCCGTCCCGCCCACGGCCACGCCTGTCCCGCCAACAGCCACGCCTGTGCCGCCCACTGCGACGCCCGTCATATTGGCCCAGGCCACCGTGGAGCCGACGCCTACGCCGACCCCGTCCGGAGGCGGGTGCAACGCGCCGTTGGGGAGCGTTTCTTTGGCGTCGGGTCTGGTGAATGGACTGCTGTTGTTGGCGCCGCTGGGACTGGTTGTCGGCGCCAGGTATGGCAGACGCCGGAGCAAGCGGTAGTCCGATACAGGTGCGTCTGTTGCGTTGAGTCGGAAGGGCGTGAATCCACTGGAAAGCCGCAAAGGGCTGACGAGCCGTCTTCATGATTGTGTCCGGCTGACGTATAATGTATTGGCCAATGCGCCTACGGCGTGATTTGGCGGGAAACTCATGGAGGGCTGCTTGTAAGCTTCATGGAACTGACGTTTGAAAAGGGCACGAGGGAAGAGCCCAAAGGGCACGCCTTCCTTTACTTCCGCAACTCCACGGACCACGACGAAATATGGGCGACCTACCTGATTATGCTCCCCATAAACGTTGACGTGAGCAAGTATGTGCCGCCGTTTCTCATGAATCAGATTGGCGATGTAGGCCCAAATGAGCTTTCTGCGTTTGCCTTTCCGCCGGCGCCGGAGCTTCTGGAGAGCTTCGCCTACCTGGAGGACCTGGCAGAGGCCAGGGAGGACGACATCATATTCGGCGGCTCTATCAACCCGACGGACGTGGCGTCGAGCATGATGATTATTGGCGACATTGTCCAAATGTACGCCGAGGTCTACAAGAGCCTTGTCAGCACCATTAGCAAGGGCGATGGCCCGTCTGGGGCGCCGGACGAAGCGTTGGACGCAGGCTTTAGCGTCAACGAGGTGCTGTACGGTCTAATGACCGAAAACGACAGGCTTAACGAGCTGACTAAACTGGTGGGACGGCTTCGATTCGCCGTCGAGGGCGGCGAGGAATCGCTGGCCAAGGAGGCCGAGATCGACATTAGCATGCTTTCCGAGCACCTGCCGGAGGACCATCGGACGGCAATGCTGGTGGAGAACGTGAAGAGCTCTGGTAAGTATGGCGAGGAATTGGCGGGCCTGTACTTGCAGCGATGCTTCCATATTGTGCACGAAGAGTACGTGGAGATGGGCCAGGTGGAAGAGAGCATCAGAGAGCTGGAAACCGGGAATCCCCCGAACGAGGCCGACTGAAATGCCCCTTGACGCAACATGGGTCCGGCATTGGAATGACGTGACATGCGTAGGCGCACGCCGGCCCGCAGACTTGACTTCTCCCCTTCGCTGTGCCGGACTGATGCAGGCCTTGCCCGTCATTTGAGAGCGTTCACGAACCGTTGATTATCGACATTCATACCCATACCTACCCCACATCCGACGACAGCTTGCTGACGCCCGAGGATCTGATCGACGAGGCCAAGCGTATTGGCCTAGATGGGGTGTGCCTGACCGATCACGACAGGTTTTGGGAGCCTAAGGACATGGCCGCCCTTTCCAGGAAGCATGATTACCTCGTGATCCCCGGGTGCGAGGTCACCACCGAGGAGGGGCACCTGCTCGTCTACGGCCTTCAGGAGTACATTTTCGGCATGCACAAGGCCCAGTTCGTCAAGGACCTGGTAGACGACGCCGGGGGCGCCATCGTGGTAGCGCACCCATACCGTCGAAAGTACACAAAGGTGGCGCATACCAGCCCGCAGGCCCTATACGAGATGCTGGATTACGCATGCTCCAGCGATGTATTCTCCCTGGCAAATGCTGTTGAGGTGTTCAATGGCCGAGGCTCCAAAGAGGAGAACGCCTTCTCCGCCGAGGTGGCCAAGCGTCTGGACATGGGTGGGACGGGCGCAAGCGACGCCCACAAAATAGAAGACATCGGAACGTTCGCCACCGAGTTCGAAGCCGACATTCGGGACCTGGATGACTTTATCGGGGAGCTTAAGGCCGGCAGGTTCAGGCCCCGCGTGCTCCGGAAGCGGGCCAACGAATAGGCTTCCGACCGATATTTTGAATGGACCTGGCCAACTGAGCTATGCCGAATCTACTTCTGGAAATACGGGACCTGCACACCTACTTCAAGACTAAGGAAGGCACGGTTAAGGCCGTGAATGGCGTCTCTCTTCAAATGGAAGAGAACAGCATTCTGGGCCTGGTGGGCGAGAGCGGGTCAGGAAAGACCATGACGGCGCTGTCCGTGCTACAGCTCGTCCCATACCCCGGCAAGGTCGTGCAGGGCAGCATAAAGTACCACGGCCGCGAGATGCTGACTATGTCTCAGGAGGAGATGCGGCACATACGCGGGATGGAGATCTCCTTGATTTTTCAGGACGCCAGCAACGCCCTGAATCCCGTGATCGCCATCGGAAAGCAGGTGGAAGAGATACTGCGGGAGCATACCAATGTGGGGCGGCGAGAGGCCAGGTACCAGGCCATCGATCTGCTGCAGCGCATGGGCATACCAGATGCGGACGACATGCTGAAGCGATTCCCGTTCCAGCTCAGCGGCGGCATGGCTCAGCGTGTCATGCTGGCAATCGGCGTGGCCTTGAAGCCCAAGCTGCTGCTCGCGGATGAGCCTACGTCCAGCCTCGACGTTACGCTGCAGGCGGAGATTCTGCAGCGCCTGAGGGAGTTACGACGGGAAAACGGTACGTCCATTTTGTTGATCACCCACGACCTGGGAGTCATAGCCCAGATGGCGGATGCGGTGGCGGTTATGTACGGCGGAATGATTGTAGAGTACGCGGACACAAGGTCACTGTTCGCAAAGCCGTTGCACCCGTATACCTGGGGGTTGTTCCAGGCGTTGCCTAGAATGGACACGGACGAACGCGTCCTGAAGCCCATACGGGGCATTCCGGCGAGGATGCTGGACCCAGTTGACCAGTGCCCCTTCCTGGAGCGGTGCCCCAAGGCCCTCAACCGCTGTCGCACGCAAGGTAGGCCTCCGCTAATCGAAGTGGAGCCGGGGCACAAACTGGCGTGTTACAACCCCATGGTGTATGACTAACAGGGAATGGCGACGGCGTGAGCAAACGCCTGCGACGAGTCCAGCCAGGGCCGCGTATGGCCTGCTACAAGCTCTTGGTCTACGACTGAGTCACTATCTTAAAATCGTCGTGGGGGATTTCAGAGAGGCTTTCCCCCTATGGCAGAGGGCCCGGGGGATGTGGCCCCAGGGTGGGTGGGAACAAGGCATCCGCCTTTTTGAGATAGTTACTAAATGTAGACAGGCGATGGCGCCAGCCTAACCGCCGCTACGAGTCCAGCCAGGGCATGAACTGACGCCACTCATCCAGTATGCTCCTGTGGTGGAACATGTAGTACGGGTTCGGCCGTGGGGCCTTGGGCTCCTTGAGCAGCTTCATGTGAGCCTCTTTGAGTGTGGAGCCTGCCTTTCCGTGGTTGCAGGGAATGCAGGCGCTGACAACGTTTTCCCAATCGTGGGATCCTCCCCGTGAGCGCGGGATAATGTGGTCCAGCGTCAGGTTCTTGGCCTCCTTGCCGCAGTACTGGCACCTGAAGCCGTCGCGGTAAAATACCGCTCTTCGCGATAACCTCCGGCGGACCAGAGGCCTTTTGACCATGTATATGAGGCGTATAACCGATGGGATGGGGAACTTCTGCGATACTGTGCGTACGTAACCTAGCCCGTTGACCAACAGCTCAGCCTTGCCGTGTCCCATCAGCACGAAGGCACGCCGGGCATTGCACACATTAAGAGGTTGGTAATTCTGGTTAAGCACCAGCACAGGCGAATTTATCAGCGTACCACTAGTCATATATATCTTGTTGTTGCTTGTCGTTGGCCGGGTATCACACGGTATTACGCGTCGATTCTACTTTTCAGTATATCAAAAGACGCCTTGAAATCAGAGGGTACGAACCCCAGGGCGCTGCCTGGCAACGCGTCGGTCACCTTTATAAAGGTGGGAACGATGCTCGACTCCTTGAGCGCATCCTCGACAAATTCCTTGGTGCTCTGCACCTGTGGCACACGGGTGGCCACGGCTCCGGCCACGCCTTCGTCGGGCAGGTCGAAGTTGTATGTGAACCTGGCCATCACGACGATGATTGCGCCGATGACTACAAAGCCGGTTACCAGTCCCAGCGCAACGCCGCCGATTCGGTCCACGGTGCTTACCATGCCCAGGGTGGCCAGGCCTACAATGGGCTTGATCGTCTTCCACGCCATGCGGCCCACGAATAGGGAAACGGCCATTATAACCACGTAAGATATCACGGTGACTATGGTGTCGCTGGCTATGGAGCCCGAGATTATATCGCCCACGTCGTCGCTAAGCTGGCCGGCCAACATCCAGCCGATAATGAGAGCCGCGGTGTTCACAGCGGCGCCGATGAGGCCGGTCTTGAGGCCCTGAATGGTCGCCCCAATCAGGATTACAATCAAAACTATGTCAAGAAAATTCATCGCAAAACCTCGCGTGCGGGCATCAGACTTTTTTCTTTGCACGCCGCACTTGGCGGCAAGTCTAGCACAGGCCGAGCGGCGGCTAAAGGCGGTTGCGGCGCGGCTTGCGCCAGATGTCGCCGTGTGTTGTGGGGCGATGTCACCAGCTACCGCCACAGGAGCTCCCGGACCGGCGGCAGGCTAGTCCGCGTTAGCTTCCCTGTGAGAGAGGGCATGCATTATTTGCGCAATTACGAGCACCCACATAAGCCCGAGCAGGTAGCCGGCCAATACGTCGCTGAGCCAGTGAGCCCCCAGGTAGATTCGGCTGAGTCCTATAAACGTCAGCAGCGCGGCGGACAGGCCCCACGCCGCGATCGCTTTACGTCGGTCCGCAGTACGGCTCGCCACCGCGAGGGCCAGGGCTATGAGGTACACGCTGAACAGCGCAACGTTGCCGCTGGGAAAGGACTGGCTGGACACGTCCTGCAGGACCAGGACGAGGTCGGGCGTGGGACGGGGACGGGCGACTAATGCCTTGGTCAATTCGATAACGACGACGCCGGACACGGTTGAGCCAAGGAGGAAATACGACTCCCGCCTCCAGCGAAATAGGAACAGCACAAACACCACCACCAGCATCAGCGACAGGATTACCAGCCTGTTCTCCTCCAGCGAAGCGGCTTTGGACACAGCTTCCAACAAGGGCGAGTTCCACGACTGGACCAGCAGGGACACGGCCAGGTCGCCTGGAAAGCGGTCGAGGGCCGCTGCGAAGAATGCGGCCGCCACGAATATCGCGGCCAATATGCCTGTGGCGGCTAACCCTGGCCGGTTATTGGCTGCTGGACCAATCATCTAGCTGCGGACGGGTTTCCAGATTTCATGATGGGTGGCATTATACAGCGTTGAAATCTGATGCTGTTGGGGGTGAAATATACAGTAGCGAGAATTCTGACGTTTCGGTACTGGTAAATTATGATTATTGGCGTAATGCTGGGAATTCTGCAGGGAGTGACGGAGTGGCTGCCGGTCAGCTCGGAGGGGGTAGTGTCGGCCTTCTACGGCTTCGTTCTGGACAGGCCGTTGTCGGAGGCGGTGGCGTTCGCCCTGTGGCTCCACATGGGTACTGTTTTGTCGGTGCTAGTGGTTTTCTGGCGAACGCTGTTCGACATTGCCAGGGACGTCGCAAACACTCCGAAGGACCCGCCGCCGTTGTTTTGGTACCTGCTTATCTCGACGCTGGTGAGCGTGGCCATTGGGTTTCCGATGCTGCTCATGCTGGATGACATATCGGAGCGATTCGGCGCGGCGGCCATGGGCATAATAGGTCTGCTCATGTTCATCACCGGCGGGTTGCAGCTCCGCAGGCGCGACGTCGGCACTCGCACACGCGAGGACCTTTCGATCGCGGACGCGCTGGTGGCGGGCGTGGCCCAGGGATTCGCGGCGCTGCCGGGCCTGAGCCGTTCAGGACTTACGGTGGCCGCCCTGCTGACCCGTGGTATCGAACGTCGGGAGGCGTTGGTCCTCAGCTTCCTCATGAGCGTGCCCGTCAGTCTGGGCGCCGCCCTATTCGCCAGCCGCGACACGGGACTTCTGACGTCGGGCGACGCATGGCTGGCCATGGGCGTCGCCGCCGTGGTAGGTCTGGCCAGCATGAAAGCTCTGCTGGCCGTGGCGGACCGCATTAATTTCGCGCTGTTCGTGATAATCGTGGGCGCGGCCATATTGGCGGGCGCAACGTTCCAGTGGCTGACCTGAGCCAGTCCTCTGCCCTAGACCGATTACCAAGTGGTTGAGCGAAAAAACAGGGCCCCGTGCATCGGGGCCCTGTTTCGCTAATTATCCAAGAAATTATTGGCGGGGGGCCTGCTCCGGTACCGGGTTGACCAGGTTGGCGCCAAGAGATATGGGTATGAGGTCGTCCAACTCGTCCAGCGTCCAACGGCCTGTCTTGTGGATGCTGCGAATGACGTGCCTGGGGGAATACAGCGTCATGGGCCAACCGCTGGTGCCGATAACCTGTCCGGTGATGTCGCCCGCCGCCTCTGAGCTAAGGTAAACGGCCTTGGGGGCGTTGTTCTCCGGCGCTCTGGCCTCCGGCGGACCTTGTATGGGCGCACCCTGCGTTGCCATTCCACCGCCCGTCGCCGGGCCCGCCGCCGCCGACCGCTGTTGCTGCCGTAGCTGCTGCGTGCTATCGGGTATGGTCTCCGTCATGCGGGTTGCGCCGCCGGGGTAAACGGCGTTTACCGTTATGCCGTGCGGCGCCAGCTCTCTGGAAATGGCGCGGGAGAAGCCTACCATGCCCTCCTTGGCTGTGGCGTAGTTGGCCTGCCCGGAGGCGCCCAGGCCGGAGCCGGACGAGAACAGCACAATTCTTCCGTACTTCTGTTTGATGAGGTGGGGCACTACGTTGCGCACCATGTTGAAGGCGCCGTACAGGTGGACCTGCAGCACACTGTCCCACTCCTCTTCCAGCATGTTGAAGATCATGCGGTCTCTTAGAATGCCCGCCACGTGTTGGAGCACGTCGATGCGGCCGTAATTGTCGATGGCGGTCTGGACGATCTTGCCGGCGGAGTCGTAGTCCGCCACGGAATCGAAGTTGGCCACGGCGGTCCCGCCTGCCGCCTCTATCTCCCGAACCACCTGCGCCGCCGGGGCATCGGAGTCGCCTGCGCCGTCAACGCCGCCGCCAAGGTCGTTGACCACTACGGATGCGCCCTCTTCGGCCAGCAGCATGGCGACGCTACGCCCAATTCCGCGTCCGGCGCCTGTAACGATGGCCACTCGCCCTTTGTATCTGTCACCCATTGTTAAACCTCTTTGTTAGTTACCTTGCTCTTTTGAATTTGGTTAGCTTGAAAATGGCCGTCGCTTAGAAGCCGGTGCCGATCATCTTGGGTACCAGGACGTCCATCTCGTCCAACGTGAAGGTGCCCCACTTGTGGAGGGCCTTCTCCACGGACGGGTTGGAGTACAGGAATATGCTGCCGCCCCGGACGCCGAATACGTTGCAGTTGACGTTGGGCGCTGCGTAGGTGCACAGGTACACGGCTAGAGGCGCGACGTTGTCCGGGTCGTCGGGTGTGCCGGGGCCGTCCCATTCAGCGATAGGTGGGGATATGCCTATGCCGGCGCGCTCGGTGGGTGTGGGGTGAATGCCCTCCACGACACGGTATTCCTCCAGGGTGCCGGGAAACAGCCGGGTCTCCACCATTGGGGAGATGGCGTTGCACGTGACGCCGTAGCGCCCCAGGTCTCTGCCCACGGTGCGGGTGAGACCTACGATGCCCTCGGAGGCCGCCGCGTAGTTGGAGCGTCCGATGTCGCCCAGGCCCGCATCGGAGGTCATGTTTACGATGCGGCCGGCGCGCTGTTGCCTGAATACAATTCCCGCGAATTTGCAGGTGGTGAATGCGCTTTTGGTATTGTTGCGGACGACAAGGTCCCATTCTTCCGGCGTCATCTGGTAAATCATGCGGTCCCGCATTATGCCCGCGCTGTTGACCAGAATGTCGAGTTTGCCGCCAAAGGTGTCTATGGCGGTGCGGACGACGCCCTCGCCGCCTTCCATTTCCGCTACATTGTCGTAGTTGGCCACCGCATTGCCGCCGCCGGCCTTGATCTCCGCCACCACGTTGTCGGCCGGCTCTCGAGACGAGCCGCTTCCGTCAACGTCGCAGCCCACATCGTTTACGACGACGGATGCCCCCTCCTCCGCGAGAAGCTTGGCCACCCCGCGGCCAACGCCGCGACCGGCGCCGGTGACAACCGCTACCTTGCCTTCAAGGCGGTTCCCCATTTCAGTACACCTCCATGCCTTCGTGAGTTATTTTCGTGTTTTTTGCAATCTTAAATTTGCGAATATTCTCAATGACGGACCCGCGAATTTGCTGTCGAACAGCCCGCTGGATTCCGGCCACCATGATACCCCATCCCCCGGTGTGATGGGAAGTTTCGGGCTGAAACAGCGGGCGCAAGATTTTCCGATGGTAGGCGATGGAACTGATTCACAGAGATATTGGGGCGCCCCTTAGACCTCCTCTAAATGGGGAGCTGACAATCAGATGACCAACGTGACGCATGATATGAAGCTACCGCGTCGGGCGAATGCTCATATTCCGCGGCAGCGCGTCGTTTCTTGTGGGGTGGCCGCCCGGGAGAGTATTATGCAACACGAACGCTAATTTGAGAGTGTGGCAATCATGCCCAAGAAAGCGGCGCTGTTTTATGACTATCCAGCCAAGGATGGCGAAGTTTTTGGTCAGGGTCGAAGGCAGACCATCGAGAAGCTGACAGACCTCTATCCGCCTGTCGTTAACTCGGGAAACTTCGATGAGCACGCCCACAGCCTCGGGGAGGTGGAGGTGGTATTCGCCACCTGGGGCATGCTCAACTTGACGCCTGAACAGCTTGCGAAATTGCCCAAGCTGAAAGCGGTATTCTACGCGGCCGGGAACGTAAAGGCGTTTGCTCAGCCGCTGGTCGACAACGACATCATCCTGGTTAGCGCCTGGGATACCAACGCCATACCTGTGGCCGAGATGGCGCTGGCGCAGATCCTACTGTCGTGCAGGGGTTACTACCGGACGGTGCGAGAATATTACGGAGCCCACGTCCAGGCCCGGGCAAAGGCCTTTCACCGGCCAGGGGTCAATGGCGAGACGATAGGCCTGATTGGAATGGGTATGATAGGAAAAAGGCTGAATACCCTTCTGAAGAGCTTCGGTTTTCGAGTCATCGCCCACGACCCCTTTCTGAGCGAGGAGCAGGCTGCGGACCTTGGCGTCGAAAGGGTATCCCTGGAAGACCTGTTCAGGCGGGCATATATCGTAAGCAATCACATGCCAGACCTTCCATCAACCAAAAATGCCCTCGGCGGGCCGCTGTTTAACAGCATGAGGGATGGCGCGACCTTCATCAACACTGGCAGGGGCGCGCAGGTTGTTGAAAAAGACCTGATCGAGACCCTCAGGAATCGTCCAGACCTAACGGCACTTCTCGATGTGGCCTATCCTGAGCCGCCTTTGGCCGGGTCAGACCTATGGACGTTGCCTAACGTTTGGCTCAGCCCACACATAGGCGGCTCCGTTGGGGACGAAGTGGTCAGGATGGCCGACTGCGTTATCGAGGAGTTTCAGGCCTGGGAGTCCGGCAAGCCGTTAAGGTACAGGGTGACAAGCCAAGTGCTTGCTGATATGGGCTAAGTTGAGAACGCTGACGACGCCGGTCAGTGCGCCGTAGACCTGGCCAGTCCGGCGGGCACGAGTTAGGGCGCCAATTAAGAAATTATCTCAAAGATGGAGGCGCCTTGTTCCCCCCCCCCCACCCCCATGGGTTTTTTTTCTGGGGGGCCACCCCCCCGGCCCCCTTGCCGAGCAGCTT
>JACZVF010000077.1 GCA_022572805.1 Chloroflexota bacterium | reverse complement strand
TCTGCTGCAGCGGAGAGGGCCGATTTCATCGAGCATCCTCGACAGAGGCGGGACTTGTATAACCACAGGTTGAGGAAGGCTTCCCCAATGTTTTTGCAGGCCCGGACATAGGGCCATGCCGGCCTGCATCATACAGCCTTCGGGTAGTGCAGACGGCCCTGCCGGTCGGTCTGGGCCTGGAACAGGTCGCCTCCGCCGTTAGTGACGAATAGCGTCGTCAGGTCCGGGCCGCCAAAGGTGCAGTTAGTCGGTTGATCGGCCGGTGTGGGGTGAGTCTCAAGCACCTCGCCCGAGGGAGAGAAGACGTAGATCATCGGACCCGGGCCGCCAATGCGGTTGCCCGCCGTGGCCACTATGTTGCCTTCCACGTCCAGCACCATGCCGTCGATGCCCCGGTTCGCGCCGAAGTCGTGCAGCACCGTGAAGCTGCCCAGGCTGCCGTCGTCGTTGACCGGGTACGCCCGAAGCTGACGCTTCTCATCCGCCTCGCGTCCGCTCTGCGCCACGTACAGCGTCTTGTGGTCCAGCGAGAACAGGAGGCCGTTGGGCCGCGACGTATCGAAGGTCACGCGGGTTATGCCCCACTCGCCGTCGGCCGCCTCGTCAAGACGGAACACCGAGTCGTGGTCAAGGTCCTTGTTGGCGCGGTCCTTGCTCCACTCGCCGCCTGCGCCCTCGTAGTACGGGTCCGTAAACCACACCCTACCTTGCAGGTCCACCGCCAGGTCGTTTGGCACATTTAGCCGTTTGCCCTCGAACCCGTGGGCCAGGACCGTGGCGCTGCCGTCGGCTTCATAGCGCACCACGCGGCGTTCGCCACCCTCGCAGGCATACAGCCTGCCCTGGGGATCGAAGACGAGGCCGTTGGCCTGGTTAGTGTTCTCCTTATAAATCGTAGATGCCTTGGTTAGCGGATCGTAGCGATAGATCCGACTGGCGGGTATGTGCGTGAAAAGCAGGCCGGCGCCGTCCCAGGCCGGACCCTCCGTGACGCCGCCATAAGGCCCGTTAACTATGATAAATTGCCAGGTCATACGCAACTCCTTGCGAGCAGTCAGCTATCAGCCGTTAGCTATCAGCGCTCCCTAATCGAAGCTGACCGCTGACGGCCAATTGCTGACAGCCTCTAAATTACTTCGTCGGACTCGCCTACGTCGCCTGTGACTCCCTCTGCGGCCTGCTTGATGGCGCCAAACTCCTCGCGGTAGGCGTTATGCAGGCTGCGGCCATCGCTGCTATACAGCACGAAGCGCGCGCCCTCCTTCAACCACTTTATCGTCAGGGGCACGGTCTGGTGGTGCATCAACACCGGCGTGTTGGCCGCACCGCACTTGGCGAGAATCTCCCGAAGCGCCCCCTCGTAGTCAGGGTGATCATACTGGTCCGGAATGCCCAGGCTGATGGTCAGGTCATTGGGGCCCACGAAGATGGCGTCTATGCCCTTAACCTTCAGGATGCTCTCCAGGTTGGCAATAGCGGGTGTGCTCTCGATGCCGATGATGCAAACGTTGTTGCGGTTGCGGTTCTCCAGGTACTCCTTGCTGGCCTGGCTGGGTAACTCGTCGGCATCCACGGCCCTCCGGACAAGCTCGCCCTTGAGTGGACGCCACCTGGCAGCTCCCACAACGTCCTTGACCTCGTCCACGGTCTCGCAATACGGCGCCAGGACGCCGTGAGAGCCCGCGTCCAGCGCCATGGTCACGTAATGGGGGTCGGGGACTGGAATACGAATGATGGGGACGACGCCGCTGAATCCAAAGGCTGCAATGAAGTCGGCGACCTCGGACCGGCCTCTGGGCGAGTGCTCCGTGTCGATAATCACGTAGTCCAGCCCGAAGTTGGAAAATGGGGTAGTCCACCGCGGGTTTCGCCCTATGCTTATCATGGTTCCGTAAATGATGCCCCCGGAATTTACCTTCTGCTTGAGCTCTGCTCCGTTCATCTGTCCTCCCTGGTTCGTTCTGGTTTCGCTGCGGGCTGGTAATCTCCGGCGATTAACGCGACATTCGCTACGCCGTGAGTAAGGGCCACTAAAACTCCATACTCAAAAATCGAAAAGGCAAAGTGATTGTATTCGTCTGTGGCTGGCTGTCAAGGGCTGCGTAGCTTCGTATACGGGTATACGCCCACGACGAGGCAGCTTGACAGAGAGGAGCGCAAGCCGCCAACCCGCGCGAACGCCACACGGGACGGGCAGGGAATCACCCTGATTCTCCAGGAGGCTAACGAGCTAGTCCGCGGTTTCCGACTGGTCTGCCCCGGAAGACACCTGGGGGGACACCCTGGATGACAGGGAAGCGGGTTTCCGCTTGTTCCCCACCATAAATCCCAGAGCGCCGACCAGCGCCCCGACGCCGGTCAGTCCGAAGACGTTGCCTATGCCGATGAATCCTCCTAGAGGGCCCATGGCGAAGGCTCCACCGGAGCCGCCTATGTCCCACGCCTGCTGCAGCGTCGCCATGCCGGCGCTGCGCTCACGCGTCGAAACGCGGTCGACTGTAAGGGACTGAATGCCGGGCTGGATCATGCCAAAGCCCAGGCCGGCGAAGAAGCCCGCGCCCCACAGCATCAGCGGAAAGAATGCCGCGTTTAGCACAAACATGGCGACGGCAGTTGCGATCAGCCCGGGGACGATGACCGTGGCCCTTCCGAAGCGGTCGGCCATTGGTCCGGCCACAAACATGGCCACGATAGAGGTCGCAGAGAAGACTGTGTAGTAAAGGCCGGGGTTGCCCAGGCCCTGCTGCGTGGCCAGGATGGGCAGGAAGGTATTGATGGGCGCAGTAGTAAGGGTGTAGGTCATAAACACAATCGTGGGAAACAGCGCGGCCTTCGAGATGAGTGGAACGCGCACTTTATCCGCACCGGCGGGGGGCGCGGTTACGTGCTCCGTCTGACGGGAGGAAATCCTCAGGGCAAAAAGTGTGGCAAGAATGGCGGCCAGTCCCGAAAAGAGGAAGGCGTTGTGGAAGCCGCCGTAAGTCAGGATAAGCGACGACAGCACAGGCGCGTAAAGAAAGGAGATGTTGATGGAGTTGCCCATGTAGGACATGGCCTCGGCGCGGCGGTGGGCGGGGGCCAGGTTGGCGACCATGGTGCTGGTGGCCACCGGAGCCATGGCTATGCCGATCCCCTGGAGCATCCTGACCGGGATGAGCGACCACGGGCTGAAAGCGCCTATGTACAGCAGGGACCCGGCCGCGACGATGGCGGTGCCGGCCACTGTTACCCTCTTGGCCCCCAGAACGTTTATCCAGCGCCCGGCGAAGGGCCGAATAAATATCCCGACTATTCCGAAGGAGCCAATGATGATGCCAAGCTGCCACTCCTGGCCGCCCCTGTGGAAAACGTATGGCGGGATGATCGTCAAGAGAGAGGTGTAGCTGGCGAACATGAAGTGGCCGACAAGAAGATTGAGAACGAAATCCGTCGTCCATAGCCTTTCATTACCAGCCGGGTTGTCCTCTGATAGCGGTGTAGCCACTTGCTGAATTGCTGCCCTTGAAATGTGAAGTATTGCGAAATATTCTGCTAACTCACGATAGCACGCAGAAGCCCCCCATGCACTAAATGGGGAACGTCAATATCTTCGGGATCCGTAGCTCCATGGTACCGGCACGGTAGCGCCACTTGCGAGAGTGAACCCCCCAGGAGTTACGGCACATCGAAGGTTTATAGACAGTCAGGTCCAAAATGGAGGGGAACTATTATGGACTATAACGTCGGTGCGGCAATAATCGCAGGCCTGGTGGCGACGGGTGTCATGACAGCCATGATGTACATGGGGCTGGCGATGATGCCCAAGCAGATGCCCATGAACATCCTGTACATGATGGGCACGATGATGAGCCGAAGCTCGGGCCCGGCTTACATGATGGGCTTCATGATGCACTTCGGAGTTGGCACAGTGTTCGCCATCATCCATACCGGTCTTTACCAGGCGTTCGGTCTGGACAGCCAGTTAGTTTTGTGGGGCCTTTTGTTTGGGGCCGCGCACTGGGTGGTGGCCAGCATGGGCATGGGCATGATGGGTAGCATGCATCCACTGATTCGTGGCGGCGAGATGGCGGCCCCCGGCCCGTTCTTGAAGAACTTCCCGATGATGTCGGTAGGCGGATTCCTGATGCTGCACCTTGTGTTCGGACTTATTGTCGGCGGGCTCTACGAGGCTATCCTGTAGTCACTCTGCCCCGGCAACAGGGCCCCGGCGGAGTGCACCGACCGAGATGCAACTAAATTGGGGCGGCCCTGTACGGAGCTGCCCCACCGCGCTGATGATCGAATATGTCGCGTGCGACCTTCTCAAGTTATGACCTGCTCGGTGATGAATCAGGACAGGAATGCCTCGTGCATGAGAGCCGGCTGAGGGTCGTTCTCCTCCGCGATTGCCCTGGACAGGTCTTCCGAGAAGACCATACCGGTTATCCGGCCATCGGGCCCCGCCACAGGCAGGCAGCTAATGTCCAGGTCCGTCATGGCCAAGAGGGCCTCGCCGGCGTCCATGTCCGGGGTTCCGGCCTGCTGCAGGATGGTCATGTGACGAAAGGCTTCACACTGCCAGGAGACATGCCCATCGATGAGGCACCCCAGCACCATGTCCCGCTCGGTAATAATGCCTGCCAGGGAATTCCCATCGGTCACTACCACGCATCCGGTGTTCTCTTCCTGCATGATGCGGGCCACATCCGCCACGGAGGTATTCATGTTTACGAGAGTTACATCACCTGTCATCACTTCCGAAACGTTCAAGGTTGAAACCTCCTGGTTAAGCGCATCAGGGTCAAGCCTGCCGGGGTCGGGCCTCCCGAATATCGCAGTGCAACCCGCCGGTTTTGAGACAGGTTGAGAGCGTTTGTCTCGGTCGACCGCCGTGGCGCACCGCTTATCGGCACTGTCGTCAGGGAGTCCTGAACCCCGTTCTGTTCGTGAAGCAATTCACATAACCACTGTAACAGAGTTTGTGATGTCTGTAACAAAGATCCGGCGATGAACATTATCGGAATGTCAAATAGTAAACACGCGGGGCAGCGACGATTTCACGAGAGCCAAACGTCGATCTAGCGCGGCCCGCTCAGCTCCCGGCGGGTATGGACACCTTGTCGTTCAGTAGACCTCTGTTTAGAGACTATCTCAGAATGATTGTGGTACTTACCCGCCCACCCGCCCGGGGTGCTCATGTACTGGGGGCACATCCCCCAGACCCTCTGCCAGAGGGGATATGACCCCCTCTGGACTCCCCCGGACTATTCTTGAGATAGTTTCTTAGATCTGCCGCCTGCCCTGCACCAGGATGTCGCGAGTGAGTTGCATCTGGCCGTGGTGTTGCGCAAGCTCCTCGTACGTGTGCATGAGGACCGCGCCTTGAGTCCAATGAGTGCGGTCCGGCAACGGGGTGTACTCGGCATTGGGCATGGCGGCCAGGCCTTGCTCCCCGTCAACGTCAGGGGTAACGTTGCGAAGGTCCAGCCTTATCTGACGCTTGAGGTCGTTTACGGCGGCACGCAGCGCAGCAGCGCTGCCCGTGGCCTGGAATTCGGCAGGCCGGTCCCTATCGGTGTGCCGTCCCGCAATCAACGTGCCTATCCAGTAGTGACACACCCCGACGCAGTGAACGAGGATGGCGTAGGGCGAGTTGGCGCCGGACAGGTCTGGGGACCTGTTCGCCAGGTCTCCCATCTGCTCGATGATGCCCATCATCCCGTCCAGGGCTCGGTCCACGAACGTAAGGTAATCGTCCGGTGATATTTGCATCGATTCGCCTTTGCTACACAAGTTGGTTAAACCGGCCGGAACCGGACATGGACTGGCGGATTCGACACACAATGAACAATCGCTAAATGTTCAGCCAAAATACTTTTGGCCCAAATCCTGTTAAAATGAAATTGACATGGGAATTGAGGCCTGCCTATACTGGCAGAAGCATCGCGCAACCAAGGGGATATTAATACGTAGTGGCGTTAGCAAGCCCATATTGTTCCGCTAAAAAGGTCCTTGGGTAGTGCTCGGCAACCCCTCTTACCTACCTGCCAACTCCTGCCCACACTCGAACTACCCCTTCCACCCTTCCGGCCCGGCGAGATATTACATGAATCATGGCTGTATACACGTGCGCCTTTGTTGTGCGTCGAATTTTGCGCTCTTAACATTATCATGGGCCATCATAATGGAGCTGGTGTGAGACTATGACCAAGTATATTTTCGTTACCGGTGGCGTGGTAAGTTCGCTGGGCAAGGGCATAACCGTCGCATCCCTCGGGCGCATTCTCAAAGGCCGAGGCCTATCCGTATCGGTCCTAAAGCTGGACCCCTACCTCAACGTGGACCCCGGCACAATGTCCCCCTACCAGCATGGGGAGGTGTACGTCACCAAGGACGGCTGCGAGACGGACCTGGACCTGGGACACTATGAGCGGTTCATCGACATGGACCTGACCCGGACTTCCAACCTGACGGCGGGACAGGTTTACAGCGACATCATAGCCAAGGAGCGGCGCGGCGAATTCCTGGGCGGCACCATCCAGGCCATACCCCACGTCACCGATGCCATCAAGACGCACATGCTGCGCCTTGCCGAGGAGTCACGAGCCGAAGTGATAATCGTTGAGGTTGGCGGTACGGTGGGCGACATCGAGGGCCTGCCATTTCTCGAGGCGATTCGCCAGATGCGTAACGAGGTCGGCAAGGACAACGTCTACTACATCCATCTGACGTTCCTGCCCTACATTTCGACCACGGGCGAACTGAAAACCAAGCCCACACAACACAGCGTACGCGAGTTGCGAAGCATAGGTATTCAGCCTGACGCCATAGTCTGCCGCTGTGACTTCGACCTGAATGAGGGGATCAAGCGAAAGATCAGCATACACTGCGACGTGCCCATCGAGGCCGTCATTGAGCTTCCGACGGTGGACACGGTGTACGAGGTACCGCTAATTCTCGAAGACGAGGGCCTGGGAGATTTGATTCTGGATACGCTCCAGATACCGAATGCGGGCAGGGATCTGGCCGCATGGGGCAGAATGGTGGACGAGATCAAAGAGCCGAAGGTGCCGCTGAGAGTGGCCGTAGTCGGCAAATACGTTGATCTGCGCGACTCTTACCTGTCCGTAAAGGAGGCTCTTATCCACGCCGCCCTGCCGCAGGGCCATGACGTAGAAATCGCATGGATAAGCTCCGAGGACGTGGAGGAGTACGGCCCCGACCGATATCTGGAATCGGTGCAGGGTATCGTCGTACCCGGAGGCTTTGGCCCCCGCGGGGTGGAGGGCATGATATCCACAGTGCGGTATGCCCGCAACCACAACGTGCCGTTCCTCGGCCTTTGCCTTGGGCTCCAGGTAATGGTCATCGACGTGGCCCGGGAGGCTCTGGCGAACGCAGATGCCAACTCCACTGAATTCGATCCGGCGACGACCCACCCTGTTATCGACTTAATGCCTGACCAGAAGGACTTAACGGACATGGGGGGGACCATGCGCCTGGGAGTGTATCCCTGCGAGCTGAAGCCGGGGACATTGGCAGGCAACGCCTATGGCGCATCCACAGTCAACGAACGACATCGACATCGGTTCGAGTTCAACAACGCGTACAAAGAGGAACTGGCACGAGCCGGCCTCAAGGCGACCGGCATGTCACCCGATGGCAGGCTGGTTGAGATAATGGAACTTGACGGTCAGAACTTCATGGTAGGGGTGCAGTTTCATCCGGAGTTTCTGTCGCGGCCGAACAGACCGCACCCGTTGTTCAGAGACTTCATGCGTGCGGCGAAAAGGACGTTACGCGAAGGCGGCCAGCATATGATGCCGCTGGAGCCGTCGGATTCGCCTATAGTCGGCCAGAGGGTGTAGACGGGCGCACGAATTCGTGTTAGTATGGGCAGGATACCCCTCGAACATTTAGCTTCTCCATCATCGATCCGCTTGGAAACACCGCGTAGCTTTACCTAGTCCTACCGCCAATCACTAGGAAAACCTCGCCACCGTTTCTTAGCATCGAAGTTAAAGAGGTCGTTTCGTGGGGTTGGATACGTAATTTGGTGGGGCAAATACCCGGCAGGAATTCTCGCATCAGAGCAAATTCACTTCTTTTTTCGCTTTCCACCGTGACCTATTTATTTGATTCCATCTTTTACCAACATCACCGAACGCTATTTGCCGCAATTCGTTGAACTGTAATTCAGGAATAACACAGCCCGAGCTCGCGAACCCCGGAGTAAGAAATGAACGTAGCTGAACTGCAAAGTCTTGACAATGATGACCTTTTGAAGCTGGCCCAGGAGATGGGCGTCGCCGAGAACGGCTCGGTGACGAAGCGCCATGAGCTAATGTCCAAGGTGCTCAATACCCTGGCCGACCAGAACGGCACTCTGAAGGCCGGCGGAATCCTTTCCATCGTCGCGGACGGGTACGGATTCCTGAGACAAAGCTCGGGGCTTCAGGGTTCAGGCGATGTCTACGTCTCCCAATCGCAGATACGGCGATTCGGACTACGGACCGGGGACGAGGTAACCGGACAGGTGAGGCCACCCAAGGACGGCGAGAGGTATTTCGGCCTCGTCAGGGTGGAAGGGGTCAACGGACTGGACCCCGAGGCCTCCAGGAACCGTCCCAAGTTTGAAAACCTCACCGCCATCTTCCCATCCGACCACATCGTACTTGAAACCACCTCGGACGTAATCTCCACCAGACTCATCGACCTCTTGGCACCGATAGGACGGGGACAACGCGGACTTATTGTTTCCCCTCCCAAGGCCGGCAAGACCACCCTCTTGAAGCAGATCGCCAACGGCATCACCGTGAATTCGCCCGAGATCCATCTCATGGTGGCGCTGATTGGTGAAAGGCCGGAAGAGGTCACGGACATGCGCCGGTCGGTTAAGGCAGAGGTGTTTAGCTCCACCTTCGACGAGCCGGTGGAGGACCACTGCCGCGTGGCGGAGCTGGTGCTGGAGAGGGCCAAGCGCCTGGTGGAAGGCGGCGCCGACGTGGCGATTCTTCTGGACAGCATCACGCGTTTGACACGGGCGTACAACCTGGCGGTGCCCAGCAGCGGACGCACGTTGTCCGGCGGCATGGACCCGGTGGCGCTATACCCGCCCAAACGATTCTTCGGCGCCGCGCGCAACACGGAGGAGGGCGGAAGTCTGACCATTATTGCCGCCTGCCTGATTGATACCGGAAGCCGCATGGACGACCTTATCTACGAGGAGTTCAAGGGCACAGGCAATATGGAGGTCCACCTGGACCGCAGGCTGGCCGAGCGGCGATTCTTCCCTGCCATAGACATTGACAGAAGCGGGACACGTCGGGACGACCTGCTGCTGGACGAGTCGACTCTGAGGCAGGTCTTGCTGCTGCGCCGCATGGTAGGCATGATAACGTCGAACGGAATGGACCATTTGCAGGCCACCGAGAAGGTGTTGGAGCGCATGTCGAAGACGAAGAGCAATAAGGATTTCTTGTCCAGTCTGGGCGGGGATTAACGCCGTAGGAAGGCGGCCGTCGCCCCGTGGCTGTTCATCGAGACCGCTCCTGACGCGCCGATAAGAGATTTCGCATGTCGTCAATTACCTGGTCCGCCCAGAAGTCGTTTTCCGAAATTTCTGTGCCCGGTCTACCCCAAAGGCACCTACCAAGCCGAGCACAAGTCCAACGGCTGCGGCTATGACAATCCTTCGAGGCTGTGGGTCGGCTACCGGGACTGGGCTGGAAGGCTCCTCAGGGGATTCTACAACTAAAAACGAACCTGCACCCTCAGCGTTGGCGTTTTTCGACTCCCCCAAACTCAATCCCAACTGATCGAACTTATCAGTTAGGATCTGTATATCCCTGTCGAGCCGCGACGCTTCGCTGCGCCGGGTTTCCAACTCGACGGATAGATCCTTAATTTCGTTTTCCAGCGTCGCTATCTCGGACCCCAGATAAGCTATATTGGCAGACAGCGAAGCTATCTCCGCATCGAGGAGGACCACGAAATGCTTCAAGAACAGATGCAGGTCATTTTGCTCATCGACAACGACTGTCAGGTCCGAGATATTGCCCAGGTCCAGACCGTCGGACAGTTCCAGAATCAGGTCGATTAGGGCGGCATTTGAAACGGGACGCTCCACGTGGATTAATTCCGGCTCGCGGGCCAGAGCCGCCGTTATGCTTTCCAGCCTGGCCTCAGTATCCACCAACTTGGACCGCATGACATGCCGCTCTGCTATGAATTCCTGGTACTGTAAGGTAATAGCTTCCGACTTGTTCCAAAGCAGGTCGACCGGGCTTTCTCCGAGCTGTCTCAGCTTTTCCTCTTCCTTACGCTTCAGATCCTGTCCAATTGTCTCGTATTGTCTAAGAATGAATTGGTGAGAGCGAGAGAGTTCGGCAGCGAACATCGCGTTGTTCTGCTCCACGAATAGCCCTGCCCAAGCGTCTGCTATTTCCGTTGCAGTTGAGGCATCACTGGCATTCACAGTCATGGTGATCAACGGAAGAGTCCCGGATTTCTGGATGTCCACTGACATAAGGCTGGACAGAGTTTCCACGCTCCATGGTAGACCGGTGTTCGAGTCCCGCAGATTCAATTTGGTAATTATCTGCTCCAACAGATCACCGGCGGTTCCCAACGAGGCGAGGATGCTTGGTGAGATTGAGCTTCGGAACACCGACAAGATGTTGTTTGTCTCAGGAGAAGCTATGCGCTCCGACACCGGGTCAATGAGAAGTATCTTTATCCTGGCTTCGTATAGGTCGGCCGGCTCTGACGGGGCTGTAAAGACGGTAAAAGCGATGGAAACGGTGAGCACGGCCACGATAATCCACCATTTACGCAATATCACGAAGACGTAGTTTTCTAGGGACACTTCGTCCGACGAGCGGGATTCGATATCGTGTTGCACTACTATTATGAACTCCATGTAACATGATCCACGTAGATAAGTCCGCGGCAGTATCACACACGCAGAAGTCCGGACAGTCAGTGGGACTAGGAGTTACGATCTCTCCGGGGGGACGCCGTGGCTTTAAGTTCGTCTGGGGATTGAACGAAGTTCACGACGAGAGCCGCGCCAACGCCCAAAATCAGACCCAACGATCCACCAATTAGCATGCGGATCCCGGAGCGATCCGCCATTGAGAGCGGTACGTTAGGTACTACCGCAGACTCCAATATCGCGACATTCTGTGTCTGTCCAGCCCGGGCGATCTGGGCATCCTCTAGTTTCTCCGATATAACCTTAAGTGTTCGCTGCACCACTTGCGACCGGCGGTCCAGCCTTTGATTTACGAGCTCGGCCTCAGCAATGCTAGACAGAATCTCTGTCAATTCCTGTGTGCCAACATCAACCAGCACTTTGTAATCGTCTTTTAAGCCCTGGAACGATCTGGCTTCATTTCGTAAATTCACTGCGGCCACCAGGAGCCCCGTGTAATTTCCCCGCTCCCTGTCGTACGCCTTCTGCAACTGCCCGGAACGTTCCAATAACGAAGCCAGTTGCACGTCCTCCATCTCAGCAACCACCTCTTCCAGACCGCCTAGCTCGTCCCGCGTCTCTTGGAGGCGTTCCGTCAGCAGTTCCACCGTTTCCCGAAGCGCCGCCACGTTTGCGCGCGACTCGATAAGGCGCAAATTCAATTCCACGAATACCGGATTAACTTCTTCGCTTCGAATTCCCAACTCTCTCAAACGATCCCACTCCTCGACAGTTGGGTCAACGCCTAACCGCTGCCAAAGAACGGTATCCTCGACAGCCTTCACGAAAACGAGCATTTCAGGCTGGCCGTCCAGCTCTAGG
>JACZVF010000076.1 GCA_022572805.1 Chloroflexota bacterium | reverse complement strand
TCAAGGCTAGGCGCAGGCGTCGATATGGCAATGGGCGAGGGCGTTGCAGGACCCGCCACGACTGTGCTGCTTGGCGCGCCCGATATGGCGGTCTCCTGGGATAGGTTTGTGCAGGCCCCCAACAGCGCCAGCAGGCACATCGCGGCAGCACTGCGATAGCTCATTCCTACGGCATTCCCAGCACTTCTCGGAGCGCAGCTTCCAACTCCGGCTGGGCGAACTCGAAGCCGCTGGAGATCAGTTTGCCGGGGCTCATTCGGATGCTGGCCAGCATAGTATCGGCCATTTCGCCCACGCCCAGTCTCAGGGCTAATCGCGGCACTGTGAATACGGTAGGCCTGGAAAGAATTCCGCCCAAGGTCCTGGTGTATTCACGGTTGGTGACGGCATTGGGAGAGGTGATGTTTACGGGGCCGCTCAGGCCGGGCGTGACTATGGCATGACCGATGGCGCGTGTGAGGTCATGCAGGGTGATCCAACTCATGTACTGCCTGCCATTACCCAACCTTCCCCCCAAGCCCGCTTTGAACACAGGCAGCGTCCGCCGAATCAGGTCGGCTTTGGCGTCAAGCACCAACCCGAATCGCATGTTCACCACCCGAATGCCCGCGTTTGAGGCAGCATCGGTGGCGCTCTCCCACTCGCCCGTGACGCCTGCCAGGAAGTCGCCTCCTGGAGAATCGTCTTCGACCAGCAGCCTGTCTCCCCGGTCCCCGTAGAAGCCGAGGGCCGACGCCGACGCCAGCACCTGTGGCTTCGGGTCCAGGCCGGCTAATGCCTCACTTAGAAGCGAGGTCCCTTTGACCCGGCTATCCCTTATGCGTTGCTTCTGCGATGCCGTCCACCGTCGGGCCCCTATGCTTTCGCCCGCCAGGTGCACAGCTGCCTCCACGCCCTGAAGGGCATCTGCTTCGAGAACGCCATTTTCCGGGTCCCAGCGGACCTCGTCCTCGGAAAGAATGCCCGCTCTGCGGACCAATCGGACCACGCTGTGACCCTGACTTGAGAGGTAGGGCACGAGCGCCGACCCTATGAGTCCTGTCGAACCCGAAACCAGCACTTTCATGAACATACACCTCCGGAATACGACTCGGTCCCAAATTTCGACACCCTATTTACAGCTTTACAGTGCGACGCGTTGACAGTTATAATCGACTAAAAGTTAGCAAATTCCAATGGGTATATCAATCTGGCGTACTGTTCCTCGCCGGGGGCGTTCCGGCTGGTGGTTACGCCGTTCGTCGTGTCAGGAGTCTGGCCTTTGGCAATCAGACCGATACTGGAGTTACCCAACCCGGTTCTCAGGCAGCGGGCCAAGAAAATCCGGCGCATCGACTCCAAGGTGCTGCGCCTTGCGCACGACATGGTGGACACCTTGCAAGAGGCCAACGGCGTGGGTCTGGCCGCCAACCAGGTGGGTGAACTAAGGCGGCTGATCGTCATTCACCTCCCGGAAGAGGACGAATTCCGTATCTACATCAATCCTGAAATCGTCCAGCGAGACGGTGAGCGCGAGGTGGAGGAGGGCTGCTTAAGCATCCCCGGGTACAGGGCGATGATAAAAAGGTCGGTCTGGGTAAGGTTCAACGCCATGGACCACACTGAGCAGGTGGTCAAGTTCAAGGCGGAGGATATACTTTCCCAGGCCCTGGAGCACGAGGTCGACCACCTGAACGGCATTCTTTACATCGACCACATGGAGGCCCACCAGAAGTTGATTCCGGTGGAGTCAAACGACGAAGAAGACCACGAGGCGGCCGACGAAGGCAACAAGCTTGAGGCAAAGGCTGAGTCAGGGCCTTCGGACTCCTCCAAATCCACGGACCTATGCACGCCTGGCGACGACCCAAGAGAGACCCCGGCGTCGCTGAAGATGCTGTAGCGGCCTTGGGCAGCTATCGTCCGCCCGGGCCGATGACGAGGCCGGAGGTTTTCCGAGGCGACTGCTCGGAATTAGCTCACACCCATGAATGAACATATGCCAGGTTCCCCACTTAAAGCCGCCACGAAGCCCACACCGTTGCCGCCGCTGGTCCATTTTCTGCGAAGGTTCTTCGAGTCCAAAAGCCTGAGCGCTTTCCTGGTGGGTGGGGTGGTACGCGATTGCCTTTTGGGGGTAAATCCACGGGATGTCGATGTCGCCGTTGAAGGCGATGTTGCGGGCACGGGTTTGGACCTGGCTGAAGCCCTTGGCGGGCGTTACGTTCAGCTGCATCAGGACTGGGATGTCGGACGAGTCATCGTTCCCGCCGCTGCCGTGGGCGATAACGGAATCGCCTACGTGGACCTGTCCGGCATGGGCGGCAGCATCGAAGCCGACCTGCGCCGTCGCGACTTCACCGTGGATTCTCTGGCACTCCCGATGGCCGTTCACTCCATTCACCGCAAGGAAATCATCGATCCGCTGGGGGGACTGACGGACCTGGATACCGGGGTAATCCGGGCCAACGCCGACAATATTTTTCACGCCGACCCGGCGCGGCTTCTAAGGGCCCCTCGGCTGGCCGCGCAGCTACAATTCACGATCGACGAAAAGACCGAATCGCAAATCCGCCGCGACGCCGGCCTCGTATCACGTGTAGCGCCGGAGCGGGTTCGAGACGAGCTCATGCGGCTCCTGTCGTTCCCAGGCGCTGCGGATTCCGTGCGGTGGCTGGACAGGGCTGGTCTGCTGTCACAGGTGCTGCCGGAGCTAGACGAGGCCAGGGGGGTGACGCAGCCCAAGGAACACCACTGGGATGTTTTCAACCACCTGGTTGAGGCCGTCGGCCACGTCGATGAAATATTCGCGCACCTGACGGGCAACCAGTCAACCGCAGACAAGTTTGTAACGTCAATGGTACCGACCTTCGAGGGTATTCAAGAGTATTTCCAGGAGGAGATAGGCGATGGTCATACACGGTTGACCTACCTCAAGCTCACGGCCCTGCTGCACGACGTGGCCAAGCCCGCCACCAAGACCGTGGAGCCGTCCGGCAGAATGCGCTTCCTGGGTCACCACACTGTGGGCGAGGAGATGGCCGGCGAGATAATGAGGCGGCTCCGATTCAGCCGACGCGGCGTCCGGTTGGTGACGCAGATGATACGCAACCACCTTCGGCCGGCTCAGATGGCCGCCAAGGGCGAATTGCCGACCGGCAGGGCTATTTACCGCTACTACCGAGATGTGCCGGACGGGGCCGTGGATACGCTGTACCTGAACATGGCGGACTTTCTGGCAGCGCGCGGTCCCACGATGACGGAGGAAGACTGGCGGGACCACTGCGAGCTCATGGACCACATCCTCACAAAAGGTCGGCGGCAAAGTGCCCCGGAAACCCTTCCTAAAATCATTACTGGTCACGATATAATGGAAGCGCTCTCTTTGCAGCCTGGTCCGGAAGTGGGGAGATTACTGGGACTTGCACATGAGGCGCAGGCGAACGGAGAGATTAATTCGATAGACGAGGCGCTGGATTTGGTGAGGTCCCTGGTTTAATCAGGGGCCGAATCCAGGCCGGACCCGGAGGTTGTGGTGCGTAGAAACGCAAGGTCCCTGATTTTTGTCATCAGTCTGTTGGCGTTGGCTCTAGCCGCACTGCTGGTCAACCCAATCAAGATCGGAGGCTTCGAGCGCGGAGGCGACACAATTTTGGGCCTTAGCCTGGGCCTGGACCTTCAGGGTGGGAGTCACCTGGTCTACCAGGCGCAGCCAGTCGTCGACCCTAACACCGGCGTTGAGAGGTTGCCTACAGCGGACGACATGGTCAGCCTGCGACGCATTATCGAAGAGCGGGTCAATGCATCAGGTCTCGGCGAACCGAACATACAGGTGCTGGGCGGAGACAGACTGCTCATTCAGTTGCCGGGCGTGCAGGACCTGGAACGCGCCAAAAGCCTGATCGGCGAGACGGCGCGGCTGGAGTTCAAGCACAGGAAAATCAACGTGCCTCAGGACCTTGAGGCCGAGGGCATAATCGTTGCCGAGGACATAGTCAGCGTGTCGGCCGAGCCGCTTCCACAGGAGCTTCTCGATTTGCTGGCTCCCCCTGCCACTGTGCCGGTTGAACAGGCAACACCGGCGCAGCCGGAAACGGCCGTGGCCGAAGATCCCCCTCCCGTAATAGTGATAATCGTGGAGTTCACGCCGGAAGGCGCGGTGAAATTTGCGGAAGTGGTGGCGGATATCGACCTGACTCCCCTTCAGTTGACAGGAGATGTCCCTCCCAGCGCCATCGAGCTGTACATTGAGGGCAATCAGTCCCTAAATTACACTGTCCTTGGGCCGCTCGTCACGAGAGTTGGAGACAGCAATCGATTCGTCTTCCCGTTCCCGCCCACCGTGCGGGACGACGGCGGTACCGAGCCTCTGGACCTCGCCCTGGCGCAGGAGACCGTAGGCGAGGGAGCCACGGTAAGCTTCGTAAAGCTTCAGGGCAGCGTGGACGAGGACTTCGGTCTGAGCGGAGACAACTTGACGAGGGCGTATCCAAGCCTGCATTCCGGCAGCGACCAGCCCATTATCAACATCGAATTTGACGCTGAAGGCACCCGGCTGTTTGGAGAGTTGACCACACAGATAGCCGGCAGTCCCACCGACTTCATCGCGATATACCTGGATGGCCGGGAGCTGATTGCTCCTGTCGTGACGCAAGCAATCACCTCCGGAACGGCGATTATCCAGGGCAATAACTTCACCCTTGAGGAGACAGTAGACATAGCCTTGCAACTTGAGGGAGGCCGCCTTCCGGTGCCCATCCTGCTGGTGCAGGAGCGAGATGTGGACGCCATATTGGGCGCCGATTCTCTGCAGAAGAGTGTTGTTGCCGGCGCTGTTGGATTGGGTCTGGTATTCCTCTTCATGATTCTCTACTACCGGGTGCCTGGTGTTATAGCATCCGTGGCGCTGCTTTCGTTTGCTATATTGGTGTTGGCCATCTTCAAGCTTCTGCCCGTGACGCTTACGCTTTCCGGCGTTGCAGCCGGCCTGCTGTCAATAGGCATGGCGGTGGACGCCAACATTCTCATATTCGAGCGCATGAAGGATGAGCTAAGAAACGGGCGCACGCTCAGCTCCGCAATCAATAATGGATTTAACCGGGCTTGGCCCGCAATTCGGGACAGCAACGTTTCCACGTTGATTACGTGCGGCATATTGTTCTACTTCTCCAACCAGCTGGGGACTACCATAGTCCAGGGCTTCGCTGTGACGCTGGCCATAGGCGTGCTAATGAGCATGTTCTCGGCCATATTCGTGAGTAGAACCATACTCCGGGTCGTGGCCGCGACACCCCTTTCCAGGCACCTGGGCCTGTTCGTGCCGTCCGGAGCATCCGACCTGCCTCAGCGGCGGGGCAGCACCCCCGCGGTACAGAGGAGCTAAGAAATGGATTTCGTAGCAAAAAGAAATTGGTTTTACCTGTTTTCCTTCCTGGTCATACTACCGGGAATCGTGTTCTTGATTATTACGCCCGGTCTGAAACAGGGCATAGACTTTACTGGAGGCTCCACGTTAACGCTGGCTTTCTCCAATACGGTGACGCAGCAACAGTTGCGGGATGAGCTAGAGCTTCAGGGCTATCCGGAGGCTTCGGTCCAGTCATTTGGCGAGAATACCTTCTTCATGCGCTCTCGGGAGCTCACAGATGACGACAGGGATGCAATAGTGAAGGCTCTGGAGGCCAGGCTGTCGCCCGACGGGGTTAACGTGCTGTCCTTCGACCTGGTCTCCCCGGTAATTGCTCGAGACACCGTCCTGAACGGTATTTACGCGGTAATAGCCGCTACTGTAGGCATCTTCATCTACCTGTGGTGGGCATTTCGCAGCATGCCCAGCCCCTTCAGGTACGGAGTTGCGGCCATCGTCGCGTTGGTTCATGACACCGCCATCGTGGTCGGGATTTTCGCGATACTGGGCAATCTGGCCGGTACCGAAGTCAACACAATGTTCCTCATAGCCATCCTGACGGTGATCGGCTACAGCGTTAACGACACCATCGTGGTGTTCGACAGGCTAAGAGAGAACGTTCTCAACTATCCAAACCGAGAGTTCTCCGACAATGTCAACGTCAGCATATCGGAAACGCTGGGCCGCTCCCTGAATACCAGCCTGACGCTGCTTGTGACGCTGATGGCCTTGTTCCTGTTCGGCGGCGTGACCATACGGGCCTTCCTGTTGGTGCTGCTAATTGGCGTGGTGGCGGGGACCTACAGCTCCATCGCCATCGCCACGCAGGTGCTGGTGACCTGGGACGCTGGGGATTTCGGCCGTCTGCTTAGAAGACGCCGCTCACCAGGCCGCTCGGCCGCGTCCGCCTGACACATTCGGCGGTAAGTCGAAGGGCCTCTCGCCGCACAAGAAAGCGAGAGGCCCTTTTTGATTCAGTCTGGCCGGGGTTAATCGGACGGCGGAATCAGGACTATTCGCCCGAACACTTGCCGTGATCTGACGTGCTTGAAGGCGTCTTCGGCATTCGACAGGTCCATGCGCTGGTGAATGACTGGCTTGACCGCCCCAGTGGACATCAAGTCCAGCGCCTTCGCGATGTTGCCTGGCGAAGCGCCGGTGGAGCCCACCACGGTGGCGTCCCGAAAAAGAACCTCGGTGAGGCTAAAGTTCGCGTTGGCCCCCGTGACCTCCCCCATCACCACCATGCGGCCGAACTGGGACAGGCTGGCCAGGCACGAGGCGAATACAGCCGAGCCGACGGTGTTGACGACTACGTCCGCGCCCTCATCGCCGGTCAGGGCCATAGCGATCTCGGAGAAGTCCAGGTCTTCCGTGGAAAGAATAACCTCGATGTCCCCCAGGGCCTCTATGGCCTGAATCTTATCCGGGGAGGTGGTAACGCCGATAACTCGAGCGCCCTGGGCCGCCGCGACTTGTACCGCATGCGCGCCAAGGCCGCCTCCCGCGCCCGCAACCAGCACGGTCTCCCCTTGTTGAACTCTGGCGGCATCGGTTATGGCCTGTATGCCTACGCCCACAGGACAGGCGGCGACACAGGCCTCCACAAGGTCCACGCCGTCGGGGACTGGCACGAGGGATGTCGCCGGCAGCGCGACGTACTGGGCAAAGCCGCCGTGGATGGCATGGCCTACCCCTTTTCCCTCCCGGCAGCGGTACTGTCGCCCTACCCGGCAGCGGTCGCAATTGCCGCAAAATGACGTCAGGGCGGCCACGACCCGGTCGCCCTCATCGATGGTCTGCACCGACGCCCCAACCCGCTGTACCACGCCGGATATCTCGTGCCCCATGATGATGTCCGGGCGCACGCCTCTGCGCAGCAGGCCCGCCATCACGGCCACGTCGTGGTGACACAGCCCGCAGGCGGCTATTTGGACCAGGGCGTCGTTTTCACCGACGTGAGGCATTGATACGTCCCGGAGCCTGATATCCGGCTTGTCTCCCGGGGCTTCCAGAAACAGCGCCTTCATGCTGGCAGACTAATCCCTGGTTGCCACGCCGGCGTCAATCAGGTCGACCACTGCCTTGATGGTCTCACTGGTGGGCCGGCCTTTGTCCACCGTCTCGGGTGTCTCCGAGGCGAATGACGTCTGGCCCAGCAGACGGTAAATCTCAGCAGCGCCCTGGTGGAAGAAAGGGGTTACCCCAACCTGCTCGAAGGTTGCTGAGATCTCCTCCATTTCGCCAATCCAGCGATGGGCGTTTGGCGGGAGACTGGAAATACCTGTGTCCATCTGCTTGAGAGCGTTGGGCTGGCTGCTCTGGAACTCGGCGCGTAGCTGGTCCGAAAGCCCCATGGCCTCCGCGGCGGCCAGAAGCGCGATATGTAAGGTGGAGGTGCCCTTGGTCAGGGCCGCGTAGCACATCTTAATACCGGAGCCGTGGCCAATCTCCCCGCCCATGTTGCGGACAGCTATTCCCTTGCCGTCCAATTCGTTCATGGCCCAGGCGTTTGGCCCGGAGACGTAGAACCTGGGGGCCTGGCCGCGCTTTGGGGAGCCGCCGATGATGCCGCCGTCGATGTACGTGCCACCGGCTTCCGTGATGATGTCGCCAATGGCCCGCGTGGTCTTTGGGGATACGGCGTTGCAGTCGGCGTAGAACGTCGTTACGCCGGTGGACCGCATCGATTCGGCCACTCGTTCGGCTGCGGCCACGGCTTGCGAGGGCACCATGATGCACAGGATGAGGTCTGCCCTGGTTACCATATTGTCGATGCTGCCCACGTCCCTGATACCGGACGATTGGGCCAGCTCTTTTGTGCGGGCGCTGCGGTTGTCCAGCGACGTGATCACGTCATAGCCGTTCTCTCCCAGCGCCCCTCCGACGCCGGAGCCCATGTCACCGGGGCTGTAAATGGCAATTGTCTTTAGAGGCATGTAAGCGTAGCTCCTTCCAAATGACTTTGGATAAAGAATAGCAAAACCCAGCTAATATGTTCAGGCCTGCGGCATCAAACGTCTGGCTTTGCAGGCCGGAACCGGCGCTATGTCAGTTGGCTTTGCGGATGATCAAGGCATATAATCTGTCCTCAAACCGGCAGCAGCTAAACTCAGGAGATTCGATATGGACTTGGGCGCGCACGTTTCGACCGCGGGCGGCATTTCGAAGGCCGTTGAGAGGGCGCAAGAGATCGGTGCGGAGACAATTCAGATATTCGCGTCATCTCCCAGGGCATGGGCGTTCAAGCCGCTGTCCGAGGACCATATCCTGGCATTTCGGGAGGCTGCGGAAAAGGCAGGCATCAGGTCGACATTTATTCATGCGCTTTACCTGGTGAACGTAGGCGGCGCCCCGGACCTGGTGGAAAAATCGGTTGCCGCGCTGGGGCAGAACATGCACGCCGCGGGTCAGATTGGCGCCGAGGGCGTCATATTCCACTCGGGTAGCCACAAGGGCGTAGGCTTTGACGCGGTGCTGGACCAGGCGGCCGATGCGCTCACCCGTGTCCTGGCGGATGGCCCGCCGGACGTCCAGCTAATTATCGAGAACTGCGCGGGCATGGGTGCTCAGATAGGGGCATCCTTTGCGGAGCTGGGCCGGCTGGTCAAAGCCATCGACCACCCCCGGCTGAAGATATGCCTGGACACCGAGCACGCCTTTGCGGCTGGATACAACATAGCCGACCCCGATGGCATCGAGGGCGCCATGGCCGAGTTCGACAAGGAAATCGGTCTGGACCGCCTGGTCGTGGTGCACGCCAACGACGCAAAAGTGGAGCTCGCCTCAGGCCTGGACAGGCACGAAAACATCGGAGAGGGCAACATCGGCCTGGCCGGATTCGAGACAATCATGGCGCATCCGGCATTTCAGGACCTGCCCTTTCTGCTGGAGGTGCCCGGTGAGGACAAGAAGGGGCCGGACAAGGCCAACCTGGACAGGCTGAAGGAAATTCGCCAACGGTTGGCCGGCGCCTGACCTGGGGCCGTACCCTTGGGAAATGAAATAAGGCGCAAGCAGAAGGACCTCCATAAATCGAGAGGTCCTTCTACTTTTGTGCCGGCAGGCCCGTTAGTGGCCTATTCCAGGATTGGGTAGCGACGGACCACCGGGGTTGCAGCCCACCAACGGCCGAGGCCCATGGTGCTACCGGCCGCCGTGACAGCCGTGCCAATCATGATTACGGCGTAGATGATGTGCTCATCCAAGAAGGGGTTGTGCTCGGGAAGGATGAACCCGGCCGTGTACATGAGGCCAAGCATCAGGACACCGGCGTAGGCCCCCATTCTGACGTTTATGCCCAGCAGCAGCGTGACTCCCACGTATGCCAGGCCAAGCATGAACAGCCAGTCCACCAGGACGTTCCCGGCCATTGCAGCATACATTTCGGCGAATGGGCCCTTGGCGCCGAAGGCCAGGAATCCGTAAGTAGGGGAGCCGCCGGCCAGCCATGCGCTTTCGGGCGCGGTGGCGAAACCCAGGCCAAAGAGCTTGTCTATGAAACCCCAGAAGAAGGTCCAGCCCATTCCCAGCCTCAACGTGCCCCACACATAGCCTTCGAGCCGCCGCCTCTTGCCTATGATGCGTTCCGCCTCCGCCACCACATCCGGACTGGTTCCAGCCCTGGTCTCCGGGTTAGTTACGGGAGTTCTGTCGATGATTGCAGCCATGATGCGCCTCCTTTGAAGGGTATTACGGGGGTGGTAGTCGCGGGTAGTTATCTCTAGTTTTCCCTCGGCTAGTTCCTTTTGCCCCGTGCTTGTACTTTATTTCACAATAGGTGAGGAAATCGTGAATCGGGCAACAAATTCGTGAGGAATCTGTGAATACGCGCGGCAGGGAGGAACGGGGTCATGGTCTGATATAATCGGGGCTGTATTTTCCCGTTTGCTGTCTCGGCCCGGCGGCCTTTGGCAGTCGAAAGCCGACTTGAAAAAGCCTTCGTTGAATAGCGCGAAACTCGATGAAATGAGCATTTCCAACAATCGGGACACCCTCGAATCAGGCGACGTGCTGGAGTCCATTCCTCATCTGGCCAGACAGATGGTCGATGCGGAATACGCGGCACTGGCCATAATGGATGACGATGGGCGGGTGGTGAAATTCATCACCTCGGGGATAGCTGCGGAGGTGAGGGATTCCATAGGCGACCTCCCCAAAGGCAAGGGCCTGCTGGGCGCCCTTCACGCCGAGGCCAGGTCCATTCGCATTCCGGATATCTCTCAGGACTCGCGCTCCGTGGGCTTCCCGCGGAACCACCCTCCCATGGGCTCCATGTTGGGCGTCCCTATCGTCGGCTCCGGTGGCGTTCTGGGAAATCTTTACCTGACCAACAAGAGCGGCAAAAAGGAATTCACCGAGCATGATCAGAGAGTGGTTGAGGCTTTTGCCAAGTACGCCGCGACCGCCATCGAAAACGACAGCCTTCGTATAGAGGCGGAAGAGGAGCGTGGCCGGCTCCGCGCAATGATCGATAGCTCCGCCGCAGCCGTCATCGTGGCGGACGCCCGAGATGGAAGGGTCGTTTTGTCCAACCAGGAGGCCGCCAGAATGATGGGCCGGACCTTTCGCGCCGGTGAAAGCAAGGAGGGTTACGAGCAGGCTGTCGTGTACAGAAGGGCCGATGGCGGCGTGTACGAAACGAAGGACCTTCCCCTGCAGCAGGCCCTGAAAGACGGCACAGTGTCCAGAGGTGTTGAGGTTACGCTCAATCTGCCGGACGGCCGCGAAATACCCACGATAGTAAACGCGGCTCCAGTGTACGGAGAAGACGGTGAGATTACTGCCGCCATCGCAATATTCGAGGACATTACGGCCCTGCAAGAGGTAGAGCGGGTGAAGGCCGAGTTCCTCTCCATGGTCAGCCATGACTTGAAGGGGCCGCTGTCGGGAATAAAGAGCATGGCAAGCGCACTGCTTATGGAGCACGGCCCGCGGGATATTGAGACGATACTTGAGTACCTGACGTCCATCGACGAGGAGACCGACCGCATGACGGAGCTGGTTGGGAACCTGGTGGATATGTCGCGCATCGAGGCGAACGCCATGCCCATGGACCCGGAGATATGCCATCTCGCGGACATCGTGGACGAATCCGTTCGCCGTTTTGGGCGGTCCAGACTGGGCGGACAGCAGCGCATCAACGTCGATGTTCCCCTGGAATTGCCGGAGATTTACGCCGACTACGATCAGGTAGGCCGCGTTATAACCAATCTTCTGAGCAACGCCTCCAAATATTCGTCCCAAGGCACCGAAATTTCCATCAAGGCCTACTTGGACTCGGATGAAGGTGCTACCATCGTTACGGAAGTAAGGGACGAAGGCGTCGGCATACCAGATGACGAGATTGACAAGATTTTCGATAAGTTCTAACGGGTGAGAACGCGGAGGG
>JACZVF010000075.1 GCA_022572805.1 Chloroflexota bacterium | reverse complement strand
ATTTCGGCGGCGCCCTTACCGGCCTGAAGAATGCAGATGAGCTGCTGAGGGACATCGAGGGCCGCAACCTGTTTGTGACCCGCATCGAAGGCCAGAAGCCCTGGTACCGGTACCACCACCTGTTCCGCGATTTCCTGCGGGACAAGATGGCGACTGAGTTTCCGAAGAGGCATCTGGAGCTGTACGCGAAGGCTGCCGACTACCATAAGTCTAAGGGCGACGCCCGCCAGTCCATACCCTTCAATATCCAGGGCCAGAGGTACGACGAAGCGCTGGACCAGCTGGAAGAAGAGGTCGAATCGCTGGCCCAGCAAGGCCTGTCGGATACCATTGGCTCCTGGCTGGAGCAGATTCCGGAGGAGTTGCGGGAGAACCGGCCACGGCTTCTGCTTCATTTCGCCAACTACTACGTGCGCCGGGGGCGGAACGACGAGGCAATCCAGATTCTAAGCAGAATAATCGACGTGTTCCGGGAGACCTCGGAACACGTCCTGGAATCCAGAGCATTAATGCGGCGAAGCGTCGCGCTGAGAACCAAGGGCGCCACTCAGATGGCCGTGAGAGACGCCAAACAGGCCCTTGCCGTCGCAAGGGAACACGGGACCGTTCAGGACCAGGCCGACGCCCACAGCCATCTTGGCCGGGCCTACGGCACACAGGGCAAATTCCCTCGCGCGGAAAAGGAGTTGAAGCTGGCGCTGGCGGGATACGAAGAGGATGGAGACCTCTTTCAGCTATCGCATACCAATGGCATTCTTGGCCTGGCCTACACCGAGATGGGCGATTTTTCCAAGGCCGTAAACCACTACGCTCTGGCGGTGCAGGGCTGGCAGCAGCTAGGCAACGAAGGCGACCTGGCTTTGACGTTGGGCAACATGTCCTGCCTTTATTACGAGCAGGGCCGCTACAAGGAGTCTCTGGAGATCGGAAACGAGTCCCTGGCCAAGGCTAAGGTCACCAACAACGTGCGCACCCAGTCGTTCGTATGCGCCAACATTGGTGACGTGCTGCGGGAGCTAGGGGAGTATGAAGATGCCCTGGGCAAATACGACCAGGCCCTGGCGCTGGCCAGAGATTGCACGCTGGCGCCCATGATAAGCTACTGCACCATAAACTCAGGTGAGACCTACCGACTCATGGGGGAGAAGATTCGGGCAAAGGCGCTGCTCAAGGAAGGCCTGGTGCTGGCCCACGAACTCGACCAGGAGAAGGAGCGCGGCCTGGCCTACACCTCACTGGGCATCATCGAGTCTGAGGCGCAAAACGCCGAGGAGGGCATCACGCTCCTCGACAAGGCATGCGAGCTTCTGGCCCGGGCAGGTCAAAAGAGAAGCCTGGCCCTGGCAAGATTCCACATGGCACACGTCTTTTTTCAGATGCAGGACTACGAAGGGGCTATCGACAACCTCCGACAGGTCGCTGCGCTGTGCGACGAGCTCGGGCACGTGCGTTTTCTCGTGGAGGACGCGAAGAACGCCGCGCTGATGGTGCAATATGCCGAGGCATCCGACAGCTCTTTGGAGCCCCTCTTCGCCGGCATCAGGCACGAGATGAACCGAAGCGCGGGCGAAACCTCGGATGTGGCGCCTGTCGAGGCGGACAGAAAAGAGGACGACGAGCCAAAATCAGAGTCTATCGTGCCGAAAATCGAGGTCAAAGCGTTTGGCCAGACCAGGATTTACCTGGAGGGCAATCCGATCCTCAATACCGCGTGGGGCACCACCAAGGCCAGAGAGATGTTCCTGTATTTGTTGCATCGGGGCGGGCCCGTATCAAAGAACGAGGTCATCGAGGCCCTTTGGCCCCAGGTGTCTACGTCCAAATCCAACTCGAACTTCCATTCCACACTGCACCGTATGAAATCGGCCCTGCGCCCAGACTGTGTGGAGGTTGACGGCGAACATTACCAGCTGAATCCGACCTGGGAGTATGCCCTCGACCTGCGGAATTTCCGGGACACCTTGCTGCACGCGGAGTCGCTGGCTACGAACAACCCGGAAAGAGCCCGTTATATGACACAGGCCACGGAGAGTTACAAGGTCCCGGTGTTAGAGGATTTGGGGTCCGCCTGGTGCAATCAGCTGCGGACCGACCTGGAATCGGTATTCTGGAAGGCCATCACAGAGTTGTCCGACAACCAAAAGGACGCAGGGGATACCAGGGGTAGCATCGCCATACTGGAAAAGGCCCTGGAAATCGACGAGTATCAAGAGGATATATACCAGAAGATCATTGACCTCTATATCGAGGCCGGCGATTCCGCAGCCGCGTCCCGCACTCGCAGGCGACGGGCTTCCCTGTTCGGGGAGACTGTCAACCTCTTTTTCGATTCGCCTCAGACAAAAGACTCTCTGCCCTAGACCAACCGGATTCCCCCACTAACTTCCGAAGCAAATGACGGCCTTTGCTTGCTATTTTATGCAAGATTAAAGAATGCCGTGCAATTTAGTGGAAAAAAGGGTGACATGTCGGGCGTGGTTTGATATCCTCCGGCCATTATTGCCAGTCCACCGAACGGACTGGTTGAAAGGAGGAGGTTCTGACATGAGGCTCAAGAAAGCATACTGGCAGGTGTTGTCCGTGTCTCTCACGGTTGGCGCTTTGCTGGTCCTCACACTAGGGACCGCCCTTGCCGGTGGCTGGGACTAGTTTCTGAGACTAGCCCAGTCAGCCGGACACAACAGGCCGGGGTTTCGGAGCCGCCACAGCAACGCGACCCCGGTTTGTACTCAAGTATATAAACCCACCCGGCACCCTCTTAAACATCAAGCGCATCATTTGTATTGCCCCGCCCGATACGTGGGTGTTCCGCCGGCGGTATGTAACTCACCCCTACGTTTCGGCGCCCCGTTATCATTGGAATTCGTTTATTCCCTTCCCGCCGCAACCACGACGAGGCTTCCGGCGCTCCCTCACAAAGGACGAACCAATGCCTATCATAACCATCGGGGTCCACTAAGTTTCGACGCCTGTACAGAGGTTTAGCTGGCGATTGGGCACCAATTTGGAATGTCAGTAATTTGGGCCGATTCTTCGGCCGTCGTCAGGTCATTACGGAGGCGAACTTAATGATGAGTGACGTAAATAACCACAACGATAACCTTGCGCGAAAGTTTGAGCCCCGAACCCCCGAGATAACCAAAGTTCGGGACGTTCCAGGCCTAGATGACTCTACGATGCTCGACAGGTTTCTATCGAAGCTCTGTGGCCACATCGAGAGCGAGGGGCTCGTGAGCCTTTACTGGGTTTCCGGTGTGCATACTAAGGACATCGCCGACAGAGTTCTGAAGGTGATGTCCGACGCTCTCGGCGAGTCCAGCTTCGACGGCGACACTTACGTCATAGTCGCCAAGCCCGGAGATGCGGAGATGCTGGAGGCCTTCAACTCCCGATATAATTTCCGCATTCTGTCGATGAATGAGTTCTATGCGGATAGCTTTATTGTCGTGAACGAGTCCGCTGTCTTGGACGTGACCCCTATAGTCGGCGACGACGGCAACCCCGAGTTTAGCGAGGACCCCACGGTCGTCAGCCTCTACACCGGCCTGTTCAACATTCTCAAAAACGGCACAACCTCGTAGACACCGGCCTTTAGTCAGCGAGTGGACCCAAAGAAGGGGGAGGCTTAATCGCTTCCCCCTTCTTTATTTCGCTCATTTTTTCGCTCGCCTCTCCAAATAGCAAGCCCAGCACGACCTCCCTTATCTCCCTCCGACAGACTGCCTTGAGCAACCTTTTTCCCGAACACCCGTTATACGTGTATAACCAAAATACGA
Organism: Chloroflexota bacterium; assembly: GCA_022572805.1. Lineage (GTDB taxonomy): Bacteria > Chloroflexota > Dehalococcoidia > Lucifugimonadales > JADFKI01 > Casp-Chloro-G4. The sequence continues at coordinate 8,024 of JACZVF010000075.1, read as the reverse complement.
GGGCTTTTGTTGCATGCATTCGCGTCAACTCCACTCTCCAAACCAGGGCATCTCAGACATTGGCGCTAGTTGAAAGATCTAAACCCCTATGCAGCCACGTATATCAAATAACTGGTCGGTCGGGAAGCCACTGCCGAATCCGAGATGTCCAAAAAACGTGCGTCATGGTGTTTGAAGACACAGACGACGCACAGCTGATGACGCTGATATCGGAGCAGTCGCGGCCTGCGCTGGAAGCCCTGTACGAGCGTTACTCCAACACGGTGTACTCTCTGGCAATGCACATGCTTCGAGATGCCGGCAAGTCTGAGGAGGTAACGCAAGACGCCTTCTTCAACGTGTGGCGCAGGGCGGGCAGCTACAATGCCAGCCGAGGGAGCGTGACGGCGTGGCTGTTCAGCATTGCGCACAACAGGACTATCGACGAACTGAGGAAACGACGCAGGGACCAGACGCACGTACAGCACGGCGTAGACCTCACCAACAAGCCGGAGGAAAACAACGGCAGCGGAGATCCGATGCGTTACGCCACGCTTCAGTTCGACAGGAGCCAGTTGAAGGAGGCCCTTTTTACATTGAGGCCTGAACAGAGAGAGATAGTGATATTGGCCTATTTTGGCGGCCTGACGCACTCTGAGATATCCAACCAACTTGGCCAGCCACTGGGCACGGTCAAGACGCGCATGCGCCTCGCCCTCAAGAAGCTGAGGTCTGTTTTGGGCCCTCAATACCTGGAGCAGACCGACCTTGGACTGTGAACGGGCAGAGTTACTTATTCATCATTATCAACTTGGCCTGCCGGATGCCGACCCGGGCGTAAACTTGGACCGACATCTCGATGCCTGTTACGAATGCTGCGCCAAGCTCAGTGCATATGGCGAAGGGATCGCCCGCTTGGCTCGTTCAGTGCCTCAGATTCAAGCTCCCGTTCAGGTCCGCCACGCCCTCTTAGCCAGAATTGACCGCGGCGGCCATCAGAAGGCATCCCCATATGTGCAGGTGTGGCGGCTTGCCGCCGTCTGGTCGGCGATAAAGGGCGCCTCTGTTTCGCGTAAGGGCGCGACAACCTTGTTCGTTGCCGCATCGCTGCTCTTGGGAGGCATATGGATTAATCAAGATCAAGACGCGGGTTCTTCAGGCGCCGCGGTTGATCCTCTGCACCTGGCGAATCTATCCGGCTCAGACCACCCCCCGGAAAGCCTCGCGCTTGAGCGCCCGGGACACATGGAAACGGCCACAGCCGTCGCCGAGCTAGTGAATGCCCAGCAGCATTCCGCTTACGGCAGCGTAGGCGTTATGCGGCTCCCCGGGATCTCGGTCAGCAAACTCCAGGGAACAATCAAGGCAACGGGGGCGCGTGGGGTGCTGATAGCATCCGATGGCAGGGCCATGCTGCTGGCGTTGAATCTTCCGCCACTGCCCAGAGACAAGGTTTACCAGATATGGCTGGTCAAGGCCGGCATAGTATTCAACGCAGGCCTTTTTACCGTGGATGCCACCGGCTATGGTCAGACAGTCATCATTCCGTACCTGTCGTTGGCGGAGTACGACGGAATTGGCATCACCATTGAACCGGCGAAGGGGAGCCTCGACCCTACAGGCGTTAGCGTGCTCCAGGGCGACCTGTAATTCCGCAAACCAGCCAATTGTCGCGCTTAGATGCGACACTTTGAGAAATTTGGTTTACCTACCTCTAAACAGACTGCAAATTGCGTCCCGCTGAAGGCTATAAACCAAACGATGGGGCGCGTTATCACAGGCACTGCCAAATCCAAATTTTTGTGGTAAATTAGGTTCTTAAGGTCTATTCTGTATTCACAGCGTGTGGTAGTGTTATGTGGGCACGCGGTCTTGCAGCCAGCTTTTTCATCCAAGGAGGAAAGACACGTAGCATGTCTAAGTTACTCATTATATTCGGACTGGTTCTTCTAATGACGGTCCCGGTATCCTTCGCCCAAGCCCAGCAGGCGTTCGAAGGTTCCGGCTCGGCCGTCATCTCCGATAGCTTGACCCTTAGCGATAAGATCACTTACTCCCTGACCGGGGTAACGCGACTTGCACCAGACCAGTCATACGAAGGCTGGCTGGTTAATTCCGGCACGGGGGCACTTCAAAGCACGGGATTAATGACGGTAGACGGCAGCAGCAAAATCAGCCACAGTTGGGTATCTCCTGACGGGGATAACCTGATTGAGGATTACGACACCGTGGTAATCAGCGTCGAGCCGGTACCTGACTCGGACCCTGGTTCTCCTTCCAGCATCAAGCCTTTCTCCGCCTCCATTTCGCCTGAGGCGATGACTCACATTCGACACCTGCTGGTTAGTTGGCCGGAGGGCGACGACGCCGGTATTTTGACCAACCTCAACATTCAGTTGGACGTGGCCATTCAGCACGTGGACCTGGCTCGTAATTCCGCCACCCTTGATGATGTACTTCTGCACACCCAGCACATTATCAACGTCGTTGACGGCGACGGCTTCCCCAGCGATGACATTGGCATCGTGGCCCATGCGCAGGACCGGAAGCATGCAGGCTTCGCAGGCCCTTCCGTGGCCGCTGAAGGCGCCAACGTTGAGGCCGCCGGGGCCAATGCCGAGAAATGGGCACTGGAGGCCAAGGACGGCGCCGAGGACGTTCTTACCCAGAGCAGCATCACTATAGCCAAGGCGCTGCTGAACTCGGTAGCCGGCCGCCTGGACGCGGCCAGGAACGGCATCTCCGCAACAGGAATGGGCGGCGGAGAACAGGCTTACGTGAGCGCCCAGAAGATGGCGACCTACAGCCTTTCCACCGGTGGCATCACCACGCCTAGTGTTGGCGACGCCACCGTGCCCATGCTGGCTCAGATGCTTCTTGCAGGGTCCCTCTCGTTGCTGGTGGCAGGTAGTTTCCTGTTCTACCGCAGCCGAAGGGCTCACAGAGTCAAGATTTAGTCCTTTCGCAAAAGCCTGTATTGCCAAAGAGACCCCCTATCGTAAATGATATGGGGTCTCTTGCGTTTCGCGGACTTCCGATGTCGCGCTGGTTTCAATCAAGTAGTCCCAAGACTGACGGCATGGCCCCAATTGCCACTCGCCTTGCATACATAAGCCTATTGGTGGTAATCCTATCTGTGGGTCTGTCCTGCAGCAGTCCGGATGGCGCCGAGGTGACGGGCGCGCCGACCAAAGCGGCGCCTATACCTACCCCAACCCCGATCAACCCGCAGGCCGCGTTGGACCGGTCCGGTACGGCCATGGCCGGCCTTGATACGTTCCATTTCAGGCTGGAACACAGCACTGGCGGCACGCCCCTGGCCCAGAACCTAATCATCACCTCCACCGACGGCTACGTGGCAAGGCCAGACAGACTGTCGCTGGAGTTCACCGGCTCGTTTGGTAACTTCGCCATGCGCGGCAAACTGATAACCATCGGCGACGAGACCTTCATAACCAATCCGTTGAACGACGAGTGGCAGGTCCTGCAGGACCAGGTGAGCCCGCTGGCGTTCTTCGATCCCGCCCAGGGGATATCCCGCATGATGTCCCAGGTAACGGGACCCACCATTTTGGATATTCACGCCAAGGAGATTCACATAGGTGGACGGTTGCCCGCTTCTGCCCTGTCGCCTCTGTTCGGCGCCACGGCAGGCGGGATCATCGACGTTGAGCTGACCATTGACCTTCGCAATTCTTACCTCACCAAGGTCGTGCTGGACGGACGAATCACCGAGACCGAACTGGACGGCATCGTGCGCACCATCGTGCTGGACCAGTTCAACCAGCCTACGAAGATAGAGCCGCCGCTCTAGTCCGTCGGTGAGTCAATCATAACCTGCCGCAGACTATCCCCCACTACCGGAAGCTCCAAGCTGCGAAACATGCGGCAATCACACCGCGCAGATAATTCAGGCGGCCGCTCAGGTGTGCTTACATATACCGCATGAGGCTATCCAGATCTAAAATCTCTCCGTACCTGGCGCTTACGGCAGTGTTCGCCGGCGTGTTCATCGCGGCAGACGATCAGACCGTGATCGTAACGGTGCTGCCCCAAATAATGCTGGACATGGGCGTCCAGGTGAACGAGCTGAACAGGGCCTCATGGACGATAACCGGCTACCTGCTAGGCTATCTGGCTGCAATGCCTTTTATTGGCAGGGCCTCCGACGTCTGGGGCCACCGGCGGATATTCGTGATTTCCATGGCGCTGTTCATGATCGGCTCGTCAGCAGTCGCTCTTACATCGTCACTTGATTGGCTAATCGCGGCAAGGGTGTTCCAGGCGTTGGGAGCCGGGGCGCTGGTCCCCGTATCCATCGCCATCGTGGGAGACCTCTTCCCCATCCGGGGCCGTGGCGTGCCACTGGGGATAATGGGCGCCTCAGCCGAGGCCGGTGGCGTGATCGGGCCTCTGTGGGGTGGGATCATCATCAAGTACCTGAGCTGGCAGTGGGTCTTCTGGATCAATTTGCCATTGGGCGCGGCTGTGATAGCGCTGACGTTCCTGCTTATTGGACCCAGTCCACGAACGCGCTCCAGGGTGGACTACATAGGCGGGGCCCTCATTACGGCCAGCCTGGCTACCTTGACTCTTGCGTTGTCTCGGGTGGACGACCTGGACTGGTTGATGGCCTTGTATGCGGCGATTTCCCTGGGCCTGTTTGGCCTGTTCATAATCAGGCAAAGGGCTGCCTCGGAACCCTTAATCCCAGCGGCAATGTTCAGGACATGGGCCTTTCGCGCATCCAACGCCGTGCACCTGCTCGTAGGCGCGGCGCTCATTATTGGAATGGTAACCATCCCGCTCATGGCCAACACCGTCTTGGGCCTGACACCACTGGACGGTGGCCTGCAACTAATGCGCCTGACCGCGGCCATACCGGTCGGCGCCGTTCTGGGCGGACTGGCTGCCCAGCGAATGGACTACAGGGTGCCGACCGTAATAGGCCTGGCCCTCGCGGCCGCCGGCTTCTGGCTCATGAGTGGGTGGGACCTTACGATATCGGACCCTGAACTTACCATTCACCTGGCGACGGCGGGGTTGGGGTTCGGCCTGGTAATCGCGCCCATCGCTCTTGCCGCCACCAGTTCGGTCCGCCATGCCGACATAGGCACGGCGGCGTCCCTAATCACCGCGGCGAGGATAACCGGCATGGCACTGGGCCTTGCCGCCTTGACGGCCTGGGGAACGGGCCACTTCGGGCGACTGGTGTCGGGCCTTCAGGTGCCGTTCCAGGTTTCGGGAGAGTCCGCGTCGGCATATCAGCAGCGCATCGACGAGTTCCAGCGACAGGTGACGGATGCCGGTTTGACGATATTCAACGATTTCTTTCTCGTCGCGGCGGGGCTGTGCACGCTGGCCATCGTGGCCGCCATGTTCATGGCGTGGGACAGAAACCGTACACCGGAAGCGTGATGGCCACCGGAAATTCCGTGGAATCGTATGCGGAGCTCCGGCATCTAATCGTCAGCCGTGACGGACGGTATCCGCATCGGCCGCGCCACAAATGGCGGCCCCGATGCCAACGAACCAACTAAATCCCCCAGGAAGGAGCCACATGCCCAAAAACGAGAGAAGCAGACGACGGCGAAGAACACGAGGTGGTGGAGAGGGGCAAGCGCCTGCAAACTCGACGCCTTCGCAATCAGGCACGGCGAAAGCTTCATCAAGGAGTGCAACCGGCAGCCGGTCATCCGGCCGAGGCAGGCGCGGGCAACAGACCAACTACCGGCCTCATATGATTGTTGGCGGCGCCGTCGTGATCTTGATCGTCGTTGCCGCAGTTGTCTTCCAGGTAGCGACGGGTTCCGGTGCGTCTGCCGATTTCGAGTTCAGCGTCTATCAGGGTCAGGAGTTGCTGGGAGGCGAGCAAGTCAATTTCAGCCAGGTGCTGGATGACGGCAAGCCTGTGGTCCTTAACTTCTGGGCGGGGAACTGCCCCCCATGCAGGGCGGAGATGCCGGCGCTGCAAAGAGTGTGGGACGCCCATCAGGAAGAGATCATGTTCGTCGGACTGGACGTTGGAACGTTTACGGGCCTGGGGAACAAACAAAGCGCGATAGCTCTGTTGCAAGAGCTTAACGTTACCTACCCGGCAGGAGGCCCCCCCAACAGGACGCCCCTGGTGAACTACTCGGTGAGAAGCATGCCAACAACCGTATTCTTCGGGGCGGACGGTCAGGTCTTCCAGCGATGGGACGGCGCCATAAGCGAGTTCCAGATGAACAACATAGTGAGCGCGATGCTGGCGGAGGCTTCAGAGCAGCCTGTGCCTTCAGGTTAATTGGCTGGCGAGTTGGCAGCTACTTTCCCCGGTTCAACACCAAATATCGTCCGGCCGGTGTCGCTATATATAAGGATACGTCTATTCAATCGCTGAATGCATAGCGTTGCCTATATATATCGACTGTTTCTGGCAGGTATATTGACGATTTGCAATGGAAACCGCATCGCTACACCATTCCGTTGTATAATCGTGCCCAGTCTCAGAACATAAGCCTGGAGGAGAAATGAAATGGCAGATTACGCACATCCCGAATCTTTGGTAAGCACGGAGTGGGTGGCGGAGCATAGCAACGACGGCAACGTGAGGCTGGTGGAGGTCGACGTGGACACATCGGCCTACGACCAGGGCCACATAGCAGGCGCAGTCGGCTGGAACTGGACCTCCCAGCTTCAGGAAACATTGGCCCGCGACATCATTTCCAAGTCTGCCATGGAGGAGTTGCTGGGAAAGGCGGGCATCGACAACAACACCACGGTGGTCCTGTACGGCGATAACAACAACTGGTTCGCCGCCTGGGCATTCTGGCAGATCCGACTGTACGGGCACGGCGACGTCAAGCTGATGAACGGCGGGCGGGCCAAGTGGGAGGCCGAAAGCCGGTCGCTTACGACGGACCCGGCCAGCGTGTCGGACAAGACTTACACCGCGTCCGAGGCGGACAACAGCATCCGCGCTTTCCGCGAAGACGTGCTCGCAGCCGTTGGTGCGGGCAGCACCAGCCTGGTGGACGTGCGCGCTCCGGCCGAGTTCAGCGGGGAGCTGCTGGCGCCGGCGAACCTGCCGCAGGAGGGTGCGCAGCGCGGTGGCCACATCCCCGGCGCGGCGAATATTCCCTGGGGGACCGCGGTGGCCGAGGACGGGACCTTCAAGTCCGCCGACGAGCTCAAAGACATCTACGGCGGAAAGGGCATCGACGGCAGCAAGCCGACCATCGCCTACTGCCGCATCGGGGAACGCTCCTCGCACACATGGTTTGTGCTGACTCAGCTTCTCGGCCAGTCCAACGTCCGCAACTACGACGGCTCCTGGACTGAATACGGCAGCATCGTTCGAGCGCCAATCGAGCGATAATTGGACCGAACAGACCGGGTAAGTCAGGGGCGGCCGCTAATCCGCCCCTGACTTTTACCTTCATTTCAACTACTTGCGGAAATCCGGGGAGCAGTGTGACACATGACTCAGCAGGATCTGAAAGACCTTATCAGGGTTGTAGGCGACGGCACCGGACTATCCAAGAATGACCTGATATACCCGGAGGAGTTGGCGTTGGCATTCCGCAATCGGGGTTTGCCACTGGAGGGAATTCGTTATCCGGTGACGCCGACGGGTATGCACTACCTGCTGACGCACTTCGACATCCCTGACGTGGACGCGTCGTCATGGCAGCTAAGGGTGCACGGTCTGGTCTCCAACGAGGTCTCATTGGGCCTCGAAGAATTAAAGGGCCTTCCGAAGGTCAGCCTGCCCGTCACCATGGAGTGCGCCGGAAACGGACGGGCGCGTCTCAACCCTCGTCCCATTAGCCAGCCCTGGCTGCTGGAGGCCGTAGGCACCGCAGAGTGGGGAGGTACGCCCCTGAGGGGAGTTCTGGAGCAGACTGGGATTAGCGACGACGCGGTGGAAATCCTGTTTACCGGCCGCGATGAAGGACTGCAGGGCGGCGAGGTGCAGCTGTACCAGCGCAGCCTGACGGTCGAGGAGGCCACACGCGACGGGGGCGTGCTGGCATACGAGATGAACGGTGCGCCGCCGGAGC
>JACZVF010000074.1 GCA_022572805.1 Chloroflexota bacterium | reverse complement strand
ATCTTCGCCAGGATCTGGATATTCATAATGCTCAACACCAGGCGCCCACTGGAAGAGAAGATGACCCTTTTCTGGCATCACGTCTTTGCCACGGGCATCACCAAGAACCAGCATGTCGTAGCCGCCGTGGAGCAGATCAACACCTTCCGCAGGCTGGGGCTCTCAAACATGCGGGAAATCCTGCTTTCTCTCTCCAAGGACCCGGCCATGATCTTCTGGCTGGACAACAACGAGAACCACAATGGCGAGCCCAACGAAAACTACGGCCGCGAGCTCCTGGAGCTGTTCTCCATGGGCGTTGGTAATTACACAGAGGATGATGTCAAGGACGCCTCTCGGGCATTTACCGGTTGGACGTTCACCCAGCCGTCGCCGTTATACCCGAACGGTTACTACCCCTCTTATTTCGTGTACGACGAGAAAGACCACGATCAGGGCGAAAAGACCTTTCTTGGCCGGACGGGCAATCTTAACGGCGAGGACATTATTGACGTGATAGTCAGTCAACCCGCCACGGCCAGGTTCATATCCAGACATCTATACAACTTCTTCGTAGCCGACGAGCCGCAAGTGCCTTCCTGGAACACCGTGCCGCCGCAGGACCCAGACGCGATAAAGATCATGGTGGATGCCTACATGGACTCCGGTGGGGAGATTCGGCCCATGCTTTTTGCGTTGTTTAACTCCGACTCTTTTAAGAATGCGCGCTTCAAGAAGATAAAGAGCCCGGTGGAGCTGATAACAGGCGTCATCAAGCTAACGGGCACGTACACTTATCCGGTACCGGGTATGCTGGCTTACTCCACGGCAGCCAACCTCATGGGCCAGCAGCTTTACGATCCACCCACGGTAGAGGGATGGCACACAGGCCATGAGTGGATAGATGGTGGGACACTAAACGAGCGCGTCAACTTCGCGGTGAACGAAGTGGGGGACCTTTCCAAGCCAGGCATAGGGGACATCGTGAACCGGATCGCCGACGCAGGCGAGACATGCCAACCCGACGACCTGCTGACGCGTTGCATGGAGCTGGCCGGCCCCGTGGAGGTCAGCGAGGGCACGCGGAGCAGCCTGAAGAAGTACGCCGACGCGGCGGGAGAGCTACGCTTCGACTCACAGTCGGCCAGGGCCGACGCCGCCCTGCACATCAGCCGCATGATTCAGCTAATTGTGTCGACAAGGGAATATCAGCTTGCATAGCGTGGGCTTGGACGAATAGCTATTTCAGAACGACATTCATCTATGAATATCGCGTACGTCCCCACCTCTCCACCGCGGCGGACTCCCCTTCGACGGAGAGGATGATGCCCATTCCTCATCAGGGATAAGGCTTGGATGAGCGGAGGCCTAAGCAAGCTAACGAGGCGTGAATTTAAGGAGTAAGAAAATGACTAAGCCATACGGTCTGCTCAGGTGCGGATTCCCATATGTGAAGACGCTGGGTATGCGCCGGCTTACCAACTACCCGGTGGACATGGCCCTGGGCAAGGAGGGCCGTATGTACATTCTGTCCAAGGCGGACAACGCCGCCTCCATCCGGAGATACAACTACGACGATGAAGACCTGGGCACCATAGGCGCCATGGGCCGTGATGAAGGGCAGTTCACCTGGCCGGCCTCGATCATCACCGACGACGACGAGAATATATATGTTTCCGATGAGGCGTTGGACCGCATATCCACCTTTGATATGGAGGGTGAGTTCAAGGGGGCATGGGGCGAGTCGGGCGACGGCGATGGCCGGCTCAATCGGCCTTCGGGCATGGCTTTTGACGGCGATGGCAACATACTCGTCTCCGACACGCTAAATCACAGGGTGCAGAAGTTCACCAAGGACGGCAAGTTTCTCATGGCGTTCGGCAGCTTTGGCGAAGGCGAGGGACAGTTCAACATGCCCTGGGGTCTCACAGTGGATGACGAGGGCGCCGTCTACGTGGCCGACTGGCGCAACGACAGGGTGCAGAAGTTCACGGCCGATGGCGAGTTCGTCTTCGCCCTGGGCACGTCCGGCAACGGCGACGGCGAGTTCAATCGACCCACCGACGTGGCCGTTGATGGCCACGGCGACATTTACGTGTGCGACTGGGGCAACGACCGCGTGCAGATGTTCAACCCCGAGCCGCGCTACGTCCAGAAGTTTCTGGGCGACGCCACGCTGTCGAAGATCGCACGAGAGTACATGCTGACGAATGCCAGCCCCAACCGCATGCGGGATATGGCCAACCTGGAGCCAGCCAAGTACCTTCGCAGGCCCAAATCGGTCACTATAGACGACGATGGAAAGCTGTTCATAACCGACAACAAGTCCTACCGCATCCAGGTGTATCAGAAAGAGGTCATCGAGTTGACGCCCCAGCAATTTGGAGCGCCATTACGCTCGCCGACGCTAAACCAGGAGTAATCGCGTCACCCCCTTCTGATCTTTGGATAGGTACATCACATCATAGGTACATCACATGAAGGGGGTAGCAATTGCAATTTGAAATGCATCGGGCGCCCCGGCTTCAACCAAGAGGGCAACTCGCTTAATTGCGCTTGTCGGACTCGAAGTGCCTTCTCACATATGGAGTCCAGTGGGCGCCGTACCTTTCCCGCAGGTCGTGAAGGCGGTAATCCCTCCCGGTGATTGCACGCCGACAGAGAGATGCGCCGCACTCGCACAGCCATGGGGCTACCCAGCCAGGTTCGGAGAACGTGGCGTAGTCAACTGTAAGCTCCTCGCCGGGCAGCACATCCCGGCGCGCTACAAATGTTATTGAGTCCACAGGCCAGACGTTGGGATCACACGAGTGGTTTATCAATTCATCCGGTGACTCAGGTCCGTCGGCAGGGGTGCCCAGGTAAAGGCCATCTTCAACAGGGGCATGGGAGTACATTCGGGCGGCGAAATTCGCAATCTGTTCAGAGGTGAACAGGACACCTCCCCATATCGTCACAACATCTCCAACCGCGATTGGCGCAGTAGCGAACAGGCCACGTCCGTGTATGAGCGACGGGCGGCTCTCAATTCTCGGGTCGATCCAAGAAATTTCGGGGTACTGCGAGATATTCTCCTTGCTTCAATTTACGCGCCGCCTTCGGGCAGATGCCTACCTTCGGTTTCCGCCAGCGATTTCTACAAATTGAGGCCGTTCGCGCTAACACAACAGCGTCCTGTGGCGCCTTGAACGGAATATTCATGACCTTTCAGGATAGTCGTAGCGACCGGATGTGTTAAGGCCGGCGATTCCCAAGGAACCTCGCCCATTGACATGGCTTCAGCGTCGGATACCTGAGGCGTTGAATTGCGCCGACCGTTCTTGAAAGGTATCAGATACAATCTAAGGAGCGAGCGCCATCTGCTTCGCGACCCAATTATTGACGTCTCTCCCGTAACTCTGAACGCCTGCCGTTGAGGTTTTTGATAGCTCCCTCAGGTGTCCATATGTATTCATGTAATAAGGTGCGTGAACTGTATGGAAACTACGGACGTCAAGCCAATCAAGATCAACATATTGCTGCGGATTTCGTTGGCCAGCCTGCTCATTTTGGCTGCGCTGGCGCTGGCGCTGTCTTTCGTCCTCGACACAAAGCTAAACAGCGACCTGCAAGAGGCGGAGCAGTACCTGTCGATTTTGCGCGTGGAGGGCTCCGCAGAGCAATCCGATACGCTCTTGATACAGGCGCTGAGAGCCAAAGCCTCTACCGTGCGTTGGCAGGCCATAGCTGTTATAGGCGTTTCCTCCGGAGTTGTCTACGTAGTGGTGCTTCTGATTTCTTGGCGGGCCTGGCGCGCTTTTCGCCGGCAGCGGTTGTCCCTGGAAGCTAGCGAAAGCAGGTATAGGGACCTGTTCGACAACGCCTCGGAACTGATTCAGAGCGTGCGCCCGGACGGTGGGTTCATATTCGTGAACAAGGCATGGACCGAAACGCTGCTGTATTCACATGACGAGCTCAAGAGCTTCAAAATATTCGATATCGTTCACCAAGACTCCGTGGAGCAGTTCCAGACGGTCTTTCAAGGAATTATTTCGGGAGGGCCCTCGGAAAAAATCGTGGTCCAGTTGGTGGCCAAAAACGGCGACCTCGTAGACGTCGAAGGGGACGTAAGCTGCCGGTTTGAGGACGGTGAACCCGTCTCCGCCAGAGGCATCTTCCGCGATGTCACGCAGCGCAATCGCGCCGAGAAGGCGCTGGTGACGGCGAAGGAGTCCGCAAGGAGCGTAGCAGAGGTTAGCGCGGCTATCGACGAAGTAGGCCGCCTGGCCGGCTCTTCGCCACGCATGGAGGACGTGTACGGTCCGTTAGTGGAGAAGATATTGGCCATCGTGGGCGCCAATAGCCTTTGTCTGACCGTGGTCGACGAAGATGGCAGTTCCTTCATCGTCCTCCACGGCTCCGGTGCTGCTTGGCCTGTTGAAGGCAGAGAGCCGGGCGCGAAATTGCCGTTGCAAGGATCAGCCACCGCGCAGATTCTCGAAACGAGCGCCGGCTTTCATGTGGAGCTCCGGGACAACGAAGAGACAGCGACGAAATACCCTGCGCTTTTGCCTCTCAGGGAGGCAGGAAACAGGTCCTACATCGGCGTGCCGCTGATGTCCAGCGGCAGGACCTTCGGCGCGCTGCACCTGTTGTCCCAGACGCCGAACGGGCTCTCCGAAAACGATTTGCCGCTGGCGCAGCGCGTCGCCGACCAGATAGCCGGCGCGATATCTCAAGACCAGCTTTTCAAGCGGCACCAGGCCACCACCGCTGCCCTGTCTCAAAGTACGGAGAGGTACAGGCAGATGGCTGAACTGGCCACCGACGTTGTTTTCACCACCGATGCCAGGGGCGTATTCACATACGTCAACCCGGTTGCTCCCAGGCTGTCCGGCTTTTCGGAAGACGAGATTTTGGGGCGTCACTTCACGGAGTTCGTGCGCCCGGACTGGCGGGAAAAGGTCCGCCAGTTCTACGTCGGCCATTTAAGGGGTCGAACGCCTGAAACGCTGCTTGAATTCCCGATCATAACCAAATCAGGCGACGTTAAGTGGATGGCCCTGCGCGTAAGGCTGGTGGCCGAAGGTGGAGCAACCCGCGGTTTCCAGGCCCTCGCAAGGGATATAACGGAACGAAAGCAGTCCGAGGAGAGGCTTCAGAAAAGCGAAGACCGTTTCAGGTCCGTGGTGGAGCAGGCCATAGACGGATTCCTGGTTGTGGACCGTAGCGGCGTCGTAATCGACGTCAATCGATGGTTTTCGGACAACCTTCGCTATACCAGAGACGAGATGCTTGGCAAGTCGATGGCGGAATTCATTGCGGAGTTCAAGACGGAAAGGCTAACCCAGGTCTGGGCGCGCGCATCCCACGCATCACAATCAGAGAGCTTCACCATCGAAGACACGATGTTGCGAAAGGACGGCAGTGAGTTCCCGGTGGAGGTCGGGGTTGGCCTGATGGAGGTTGAGGGCGGCCAGTGCCTTTTTGGCCTGGTACGAGACGTTACCGAGCGAAAGCAGTCCGAGCATGAGCTGCGGCAGGCAAAAGCGCAGGTCGAGCAAGCCGGCCTCGCGAGGAGGGAATTCCTGGCCAACATCAGCCGTGAGATTAGGATTCCTGTCAGCGGCATCATCGGAATGACCGACCTGATAATGGAGACCGATCTCACCCCCCAGCAGCGGGAGTACGTGGGGATGGTCGGCAAGTCGGCAGGCTCGCTTCTGAATGTTATTTTCGACGTTCTGGATTCTTCGAATCTCGAGGCCGGAAAGCTTGACCTGGACCGGACGCCCTTCGATGTACGGGATTGCGTATCCGACGCCTTGCGGATGTCGGCATTCAAAGTCCACGAAAGGGGCCTGGAGCTTGTGCAATACGTGGACGAGCGGGTGCCGGCGACTCTGCTGGGAGACCCGGTCCGCCTACGGCAGATTATAGTAAATCTAGTTGGCAATGCCGCGAAATTCACTGAGCAGGGCGAGGTCCTCGTAAGCGTTGGCCTGGAGCCACATGCCGGAGAATCACAAGACGGGGGACCGCAAGAGGGGGAGGCCGTCAAGATTCACATCTCGGTTCGGGACACTGGAATTGGAATCGCCCCGGAAGCGCAGCAAGCCATATCCGAGTCGTTCGCGAAGGCCGATGGCAAGGGCGGTGGCTCCGGTCTTGGACTGAGCTTATGCGCCCAATTAGTGGGTTTGATGCGAGGAGACATCTGGCTGGAAAGTGAGGTCGGCGCAGGCAGCACGTTCCACTTCACCGCGGAATTCGGCCATGTAACCGACTCTGAAAATGCAGTCGAATCGGGCCCAGTTTCCGGTCTGCAGGGCGTTCTCGTGCTACTGGTAGACGACAACCAGACCAACCTGAACAACCTTAGCCAGATGGTTGCCGGCTGGGGCATGGAGCCAATACTGGCTACCAACGCCGAGCAGGCGATTGAATCGCTCCGGCGCCATGCCACGGATGATCGAGATGTGTCCCTGGCCATTGTGGACAGCGATCTGGCCGGCGACGATGGCTTTCATCTGTTGCAACGCATCAAGTCCGAGACCGCGCCGTCGATTGCCGGGATAATGATGCTCACGACCTTGAATCAGAAGGAGGACATGACCAGGTGTCGAGAGGTTGGCGCAGCCCGCCATGTCCTGAAGCCGGTCAGTCCTTCCTCTCTGCTTGACGCCATTTTGGACGCCGTGACCGGTGTCGTGCAGCCTGACGCGCCTGACGAGCTGCTCGTAGACTCACAACCCCAGCCGTATGTGAAGTCCGTTCCAAGCCCGCAAAACGTTGAAGCCTCCGAAGAACTTGACCAGGTTGCCGCGACCGGCGCCGAGGTGGATGACTTCGTGGCGTCCACCACGCAGCCTCCGGAGCCAACTTACGATGCCGATGGAGATGATGATTCTGAGACTGGCCAGGTCACTGAGCCCGGCGCCGAGGTAGATGACTTCGTGGCGTCCACCACGCACAATCCGGAGCCGCCGAACGACGAAGACGGGGACGAATATTCGGAGATCGGCCAGGCCATCACCGCCGCCATGCGCAGGTTTGGCAACGAAGGGCTGTTTGCGGAGATGACCAGGCAGTTCCTGGCGAATTACCCCGAGATGATGCTTGGCATGTGCCAGGCGATTGAGGACAACGACCGCGACTCGCTACGGTTGTCGGCACGTTCGCTGAAGGACCTCCTGGGCATGTTCGGCGCTGATTCGGCCTACAACCTCTCCCTCAGGCTGGAGATGATGGCGCATGCTGGAGATGTCACGCAGGGGCGTCAGGTTTTCGACGAGCTGGAAAGTGAAATGCTGCTGCTGGCGCACGCCATCAAGCGCGAAGTCCCTACCCACAGCGTCTAAACAGCCTCCATTGATTTTCAGACAGCCTGATCCCCCAATGCCCAAAGCTCCTCCAAGCCGGCTGCCGTCGCCCCTTTGAGACGTTGCGCGGACCATTGCCGTGGAGGCTGGTCTAACCTGACAATTTCCGTCAGCCACACTACGTTTCTTTTTGTTAACTGGCTCGCACCGGGGCTATTTTTGAAGACCGTTGCGGCAGTTGACTGCGCCCGGGGTTGCTGCTACGTTTCTGCCGAACTAATAGATCGTCCGCCGACGGTGACATATTGCGGCAAAACGACGGTCGGATACAGAACTTAGAACAAATGCATTTGCGGAGAAGGAAAGGCATGACGGGACAGGCACTAACGCGATTCAAGATCCTGGACATGAGCCGGGTGCAGGCAGGGCCATCCTGCGGGCAGCTTTTGGCATGGCTGGGGGCCGACGTAATCAAGCTGGAAGATACGGCCGGCGGGGACAGCACCCGATGGGAGTTGGCGCACCAGGAGGGTATCGACAGCGTCTACTTCACTATCTTCAATAACAACAAGCGGGCTATCACGCTTAACCTCAAGGACGACAAGGGCAAGGAGCTGTTCACGAAGCTGGTGCAGTGGGCCGACGTGGTGTTGGAGAATTTCTCGAAAGGCGTCATGGAACGCCTGGGGTTTGGCTACGGCAAGCTTCGGGAGATTAATCCCCGCGTGGTGCACGCAAGCATCAAGGGCTTCGGCGAGTATGGCCGGTGGAGTGATTTCAAGAGCTTCGAATTGGCAGCCCAGGCCTCAGCAGGAGCTATGGCAGCCAACGGCTACCCCGAGCTGCCACCCATCCCGACTCCTGTCGGCGTGGGAGATTCCGGCACCGGGCTGCACACTGCCGTTGGCATCCTGGCGGCGCTGCACCAGCGTAACGATACCGGCGAGGGTCAGCACGTCGAGGTATCCATGCAGGACGGCATCGTTAACCTCATGCGCTACCGGCTCATCCGCAGCCTCAGTGTGGGAGGCCCCAACGTCCGGACCGGCTATAAGGGTGGCAACGGCATCCCAAGCGTATTCCATTGCGCCCCTGGCGGCTCCGACGATTACATCATGATCCACACCAGGGGACAGGCCTTCGAGACGTTGATGGTCGCAATAAGTAGGGAGGATATGCTGCAGGACGAGCGCTTCACCACGGACGATTCTCGGGAGCAACACTGTGACGAGGTCGAGGAAGTAGTCAACGCATGGACATCGCAGCGCGATAAGTTCGAGGCCTTCGAGCACCTGGCCCCCTACGGCATCTGGTGTGGTGCGGTCATAAGCCCCGAGGAGGTCCTGACCAACGAGCACCTCATCGAGCGGGAGATGGTTGTAACCGTGCCGGACAGCGTGCGTGGTGACTACCAGATGATCGGCTGCCCGATAAAGCTGGAGAAGTCTCCGGTGGAGGTGAAATCCGCTCCCCATTACAGCCAGCATACCGACGAGATTCTCACCGGGCTGTTGGGCGTCGACGAGGACGAGCTTCCGGAGTTGCGACAGCGCGGCGCGATTGTTTAGTCACTATCTCAGAATCGTCATGGGGGGAGTACAGAGGGGGCTTTCCCCCTCCGGCAGAGGGTCTGGTAGGATGTGCCCCCAGGAATAATAGGCCCTGGGGCAGGTGGGCGGGAACAAGGCATCCGCCTTTTTGAGATAGTTGCTTGGTCGAATGCCTGCCTGCAGCAACTGTGTCGACTGGGCCGGGGCCGGTCAAATCGAAAGAGGTATTTTGAATAACCAATGTTCATAATCGGTATCGACGTAGGGGGCACCTTCACGGACTTCGTGGTCGTGAAGGACGACGAGGCCCCCAGGTTTTTCAAGACGCCCAGCACGCCTGCCGACCCCTCCGAAGGTCTGCTAAACGGCCTTGGAGATGTTGCGGAAGACTACGGAATATCACTCCCTGAGCTTCTAAGCCAGTCCGACCGCGTAATTCACGGCACAACCGTTGCTACCAACACCCTGGTGGAGCGCAAGGGCGCTAAAGTTGGCCTGATAACGACCAGGGGCTTCCGCGACCTGCTGGAGATGCGGGAGGGGCTGAAAGAGGACCGCTACAACCTCCGCACCAAGCCCTTCGAGCCACTGGTCCCGCGCTACCTCCGGTCCGTTGTGACGGAGCGCGTCAAGTGGGACGGCTCCGTGGACACCGAGCTCGACGAGGCCGACCTGGAGAGAGCCCTCGATTATCTTGAAGAACAGGGCGTCGAATCGCTGGCCGTCTGCTTCCTCTTTTCCTTCATGAATCCGGACCACGAGCGACGGGTGGGGGACAGGATTCGCCAGAGGTTCCCCGACATTTACTTGTCGTTGTCCCACGAAGTAGTGCCTCAGATAAAGGAGTTCGACCGGCTAAGCACCACGGCAATTAACTCGTACGTAGGGCCCGTCTTTGCCGGCTACCTCCGCCGACTCCGCGAAAGGCTAGCCTCGTTGGGCCGCGCCGAGGAGGTGCTCATCATGCAGTCGAACGGTGGCGTGGCGTCAATAGAGGAGTCGAGCCGCATGGCGGCCGGGGCCATACTGTCCGGGCCGGCGGGTGGAGTCAGCGGCGCCGCGTACTACGGTGAGCTGGTGGGTGAGCCCAACATAATCGGCCTGGACATGGGCGGAACCAGCACAGATATTTCCATCGTTCAGAACGGCTCGCCAAGGTTGACGACGGAACGCTCCGAGGCCGGCTGGCAGATAGCCGTGCCCATGATTGACATCGAAACGCTGGGTGCCGGCGGGGGAAGTATCGCCCGCGTGGACGCAGGCGGCATCTTGCAGATTGGCCCCGACAGCGCCGGAGCCGACCCGGGTCCCGCCTGCTACGGCAAAGGCGGCGACAACCCCACCGTAACCGACGCCAACCTGGTCTTGGGGTACCTGGACCCCGCGAATTTCCTTGGTGGCAGAGAGGTGTTGAATGAAGACCTTGCATCCGCGGCTATAGCCAGCCGTGTGACTGAGCCTCTTGGGCTGTCTCAGGAAGAGGCCGCCGCCGGCGTCCACAGACTGGTCTCCTCCAATATCGCCGAGGGCGTCCGCCTGATGTCCGTAAAACGCGGCGTCGACCCGCGAGACTTCGCGCTGGTTGCTTACGGCGGCGCGGCCGGTCTTCAGGTCAGCCAGGTGGCGCGGCAACTGGGCATCGCCAAGGCCTACTTGCCACGCGCGGGCGCTGTCCTATCGGCATACGGCATGCTCGCCACGGACCTTCGGTATGACCTTTCGCTTTCGCATCCCGCCAGCCTACATTCCATGGACGTGGCCGCAGTGCGGGCCATTCTCCATGACCTTTTCCAGCAGGGCAGGGCAAAGCTGAAGGCGCAGGGAATCTCCGATGACCGCATCGAGGTCAACAACACGTCGGACATGCGGTACCTCGACCAGATTTATGAGGTCAACGTGCCCGTGCCGGACTTGTCTCTTACCGATGACCAGCTCCTTGATAGCTGGGCGGATAACTTCCACAGGCGGTACCAGGAGCTGTACTCCTACAGCCAGTCCGAGCAGGAGATTCGCCTGGTGACCTTGCGGGCCACAGTGGTAGGGCGGCTGCCCAAGGTGGACCTCAACCCGCAGGCCGCTGGCGTGGAGGCGGACGATGTCTCGCCCAAGTCCAGCCGCCGCGTTTACCTGGGCCGGTGGTTGGACGTGCCCGTGTACGAGCTTCAAGGCCTCCCGGTCGGCGCAGAGATATCGGGACCGGCCATTCTTGAATCGGAACACACCACGGTGCTGGTAGACGAGGGCGACGTAGCCCGGGCGGACCGGTACGGTGGAGTAGAGCTTCAGGTCGCGCTTCGGTCGGATCACGACTTTGGGGACGGAGAAGAGATCAACCCGATTACGCTGTCCATACTGGAGCACCGGCTGGGTTCCATCGCCGAGGAGATGATGGAGGTCATGCTGCGGACCGCCATGTCGCAGATTCTAAACTCCAGCCGCGACTTTTCCACGGCCATCCTGGACGCCGATTGCCAGCTTGTCGCCCAGGGCGAGGGGCTGCCGGTGCACATCAGCGCGCTGCCAATTGCCGGTGCCGCGGTGCGCGACTTTTTCGGCGACGACATCCACGACGGCGATATGTTCGTGGTCAACGACCCGTATTTTGGCGGAAGCCACCTGCCGGACATCACCATAATCAAGCCCATTTTTCACCAGGGAGGGCTCCTGTACTACTCCGTAAACCGGGCTCACCACAGCGACATCGGCGGGGGCACCCACGGCGGATACAACCCGGACGCCCGGGAGATCTACCAGGAAGGTCTGCGGATACCGCCGCTGCGAATCCACGACCGGGGCGTTCCCAGGCGCGACCTGTTGCACATGATGTCCGCCAATGTCCGCCTGCCTGTGAATTTCCTGGGCGACCTTAACGCGCAGATCGGCTCAGTGGAGATTGCGGCCCGACGGCTAAACGAGCTGCTGGAGAGCTACGGCCACCAGACCTTCACCAGGTACGTGGCTGAGATTATGAATGCAACAGAGCGACAGGTG
>JACZVF010000280.1 GCA_022572805.1 Chloroflexota bacterium | reverse complement strand
AGGGGCATCCGCGCCGGTCTCGACATCTTCGAGGGGGAGCCTCCCACCGGCACCGGCGAGGTTGACAATCCGCTGTTCAAGTTGGACGGCGTTATCGGCACTCACCACATTGGCGGGCAGACCTCCGAGGCGCAACGCTCCATTGCCGAGGAGACCGTGCGCATCATCCGGGAGTTCCGCGACACCGGCGTGGCCCCGAACCAGGTCAACTAGCCTTACCGGGTCCTACGACTCCTCCGGTGGGCACGCATCCGAGAACCCTGGACTAGTCCCCGTTCAGAAAGCCTTTGATAGCACCCGCCAACTCGTCGGGCTTATGCCAGCCAATGTCGTGTATGGTCTCTGGTATCCAGGTCACGCGGCAGTCCGCGATGCTCTTGTTGGCCATCTCCACCATCTTGCGGCGCATGACTGCGAAGTCGGTGTCGGCACGGTCGGGCATGGGTCCGGCCGCCACAATCAAGGTGGGGCAGGCGATGTGCGGCCACGTTTCCGAGGCGGGGTCGTCCCACATGGCGCGAATGACCTGTGCATGGTGCTCCGGCCTCAGAATGTCGTTCATCTGGCCATGCTCGTCCTCGTTCACCATTGTCAGCAGTATCCGGGCTATATCGTCGCTCCAGCACATGGACAGGCTGGATTTCATGCGGGCCAGGTACGCCTCCCTTGTGCCGGAAATATCCCTGGGCGCCAGCCTGGCCTGGAACTGCTCCCATGTGGCTCCGGGCATAATCATCGGGCTGAAGAAGCCACCCTCGATCATTACCAGCGACGTGATGCGGTCGGGAAACTCGGCGGCCACGCTGACGGCCACGTTGCCTCCCCAGGAGTGTCCCAGCACGGCCGCCTGCTCTACCCCCAGGTGGTCCAGCAGGCCTACCGCGTCCGACGCCACCGACGCCCAGCCGTAGCCTGAGGGGGCCTGAGTCGTCTGCCCATGGCCCCTCTGGTCCGGTGCGATGATGCGAAAGTCCTGTCGCAGCAGCGGCGCTACCGTGTCGTACCAGTGGGAAGACGACGCCAGGCCGTGCAGGGCCAGCACGGGCGTGCCGTCGCCTCCCCAGTCCAGGTATCGCATATGCAAGTCACGCACTTCTGCCCATCGCTCTTCCGGCATTTCTTGAGTATCTCCGCGCTAGGTCTTGTTATCGGCTCTTCGCCAAGATGATAACAAATGCTTGGGGAACGTTGGCGATGTCGGCGGCACGGTGCGTCGCAAGCCGCCCAGTTTCTTCGACATTATGTGGCGGCCTGCCTTGACCAGCTCAAAGGGACGTTTATCCGCTTTACCAATGATTTATCTAGTCAGGTAAGGGGCAGGCAGGGCGTATCGAATGAGCATGGGCGCTCAACATCCGCCCTAACAGCGGGGAGTGAGCTTGAGGGAATACAAGCCGAGCTATCAGGGCTACGAACGCTCTTACAAAATCCGGCGACGCCTGGGCATATTCGTTATGTTCATGGGCGTCGGGGCGCTGGTGACAACGTTCCTGGGATGGCAGGTAGCCACCATGGCGGACACCACCACGGAATTCGCCCTGCCGTTCCTGGGCTCTATAGCAGGTGTGTTCCTTGCAGTGATGCTGTCCGTCGTGATCCTGGTGTTCCTGAACCCCTGGATGGAAGAAGAGGACTGGAAGTAGGCTACAGACCTGCTATCGTTTCCTTCTGAATGTCGAATAGCCGGCTTATTCCTACCCCGGCCAACGACAGCACCGTATCCAGAAGCTCCCGCGAGAAGGGCTTGCCCTCCGCAGTGCCCTGCACCTCCACGAACTCCCCCTTATCGGTCATGACGATGTTGAAGTCCCCGTCCGCCTGGGAGTCCTCCTGATAGCACAGGTCCAGCATCACGTCGTCGTCGACTATGCCGACGCTGGTGGCCGCCACCGCCGCTGTAAATGGTATCCGGTCAAGCTCGTCGCGCCGGACCAGCGTGTGAAACGCCTGGTACAGCGCAACGTATGCCCCCGTAATGGACGCCGTGCGGGTGCCGCCGTCGGCCTGCAGCACGTCGCAGTCCACGGTGAAGGTGCGCTCCCCCAGGTGGTCCATGTCCACAACCGCCCGCAGCGACCGGCCTATCAGACGCTGAATCTCCTGTGTGCGGCCCCTGGGGGTGGTCTCCCTCTGAGTCCTTGTGTGAGTGGCGCGGGGCAGCATGGCGTATTCAGACGTGACCCAGCCCTTGCCGGTGCCTTTCAGGAACGGCGGCACGCGGCTTTCCACGCTGACGGCGCATAGCACCTTCGTCATGCCTGTTTCGATGATTACAGAGCCTTCGGCGTAGGCCTGCGCGCCCAGTGTGATGGTGGTCGGCCTTATCTCGTCGTTCGCTCGCCCGTCGGTCCGCGTCAATCTCTGCCCCTCGCTTGAAAAATGCCTACGGGAGTGTAACACAGGCAGTAAAAAACACTGCGAATGCGGTCGCCCCATAACTCGGATGCCATTCGCGTCACTTTGCAGAGATTCGCTCATCTGGTGGTCGCTCAGATCCAATCACTTCGCAATTACCAGTACGAATCAAGAAGGCTTTGACCTGGGCACCCATTTGGCGATCAACATGACGAATACCCCCGAGCACCAAAGCCATACCGACATACAGCGCAAAGAAAATGCCCCTCGCAGCCGCATAAGGGGCCTCGCGTGGCGCCACTATAAAAAGGCCGTACGGTTTGTGGTTAGCGCAGACTTGTCAGGAAATCGTCCAGCGAAATATCTAGCTGGTTGAGAATGCTCCGAAGCGTACCCTTGGGGACTTCCTTTTTTCCGAGGACCACCACACCGACCAGCTTTCGACATTCGGAGTTCACGCGGTGATAAGACTGGTGGCTGCCGCTTTTGGAGCGGCCTGGCGCACATCCCAACCGCTCCAACGCATTGCAGATTTGAGCGCTGGAGCACAATGGAATGCGGTGGCCCTGCACGGCATCATGCCAATACTGCGGCTGGTACGATCGCGCGATATGTGTTGATTATGCGACCCAAAGGGATACGCAACATCGGTTCATCCATGGGAGGGGATTCATCGAATTCAATCCGAATGTTTTTCTCGCGGAGCACATTCAGGATTTCCCCGGTCTCATCAAGAGCGTTCAGATTGACCACCACCGCATCCCAC
>JACZVF010000073.1 GCA_022572805.1 Chloroflexota bacterium | reverse complement strand
TCTCCCGGTCCCAGGCCAGGGAGCTCCTGGAGCACATCAAACGTCAGGAGAGCATGGGCTTCCAGTACGAGGGCGCCGAGGCCTCCTTCGAGCTACTGGTGCGCAGGCTGTCTCCAGACTACGTTGCGCCCTTCGAGCTTGTGGACTTTGTCTCACTGGTAGAGCAGCGAGCGGGCAACGGCAATGCGGCAAGCATCAGCTCCCAGGTGATGCTAAAGGTGCGGGTCGGTGAGGAGGTAATGCACACCGCCGCCGACGGCAACGGCCCCGTTAATTCGCTGGACAACGCATTGCGAAAGGCGCTGTTGCAGTTCTACCCCAGCCTGGAAGCGGTGCGGCTCGTCGACTACAAGGTTAGAGTCGTGGACCAGGGCAGCAGCACCGGCGCGGTCGTTCGTGTGCTGATCGAGTCCACGGACGGGCGGCAGACCTGGAGCACGGTGGGTTCGTCTGAGAACATCATCGAGGCCAGTTGGATGGCCCTGGCGGACAGCATGGAGTACTGGCTGGCGCGGGAGCAGGTCTCCGCCGGCGGAGCCTAAGTCGGTGCCGGCTCGCAAATCTATTCCTCCTGGATATTATCCTGTATAATGGGCGCTCGTGTGGCCACACTAGATACTGCCTCGGAGGGATGGTGTTTGAATGCACGGTTTACGTCACTAGGGATCCATCTCCTGCTGGAATTGAAGGACTGCAATCCCGTAATTCTGGATGATATCGACCTCATCAAGCAGGTGATGATTGGAGCCGCAAATGAAGCGGGGGCTACTATCGTTGGTGAGACATTCCACAAGTTCTCGCCTGTCGGAGTGACCGGCGTGGTCGCTATCGCCGAATCCCACCTCTGCATACACACATGGCCTGAATACAGATACGCCGCCGCCGACATTTTCACCTGCGGCGAAGGATTCAAGCCCTACGAGGCCGCGAAACTCATCGTGGACAGGCTGCAGTGCAAGGACCCGTCCATCTCCGAGGTCCAGCGCGGCGTCATATCTCAGGCGACATCCACCCCGGTCTAGCCCATGTCTCAGGCATAAGATGGACAATCCGCCAGACGGAAACTGGCATTACGAACTGATCACTCCCGACCTGCTCCAGGCGGAGAACATCGACCGCGTTCTGTACGAAGGACAGACGGCGTATCAGCACGTCCGCATTCACGACGCGGCCTGCTTTGGGCGGACCCTGGTGCTGGACGACAAGACGCAGTCCACTGAGGTCGACGAGTTCGTATACCACGAGGCGCTGGTGCAGCCGTGCATGATCGCCCATCCTGGTCCGCGTGCCGTTTTCGTTGCGGGTGGCGGGGAGGGCGCGACTATTCGCGAGGTGCTGCGGCACCGCTCTGTTGAGAAAGTCGTAATGGTGGACATCGACCGAGAGGTCGTGGAGGTCTGCAAGAAGTACCTGCCCAATCACCACCAGGGCTCTTTCGACGATCCCCGCCTGGAGCTGATTCACGACGACGCGCTGAAGTACCTGGAGGAGACGCCCCAGCGATTCGACGTGGCCATAATCGACGTGCCCGACCCGCTGGAGGCCGGCCCAGCCTACCTCCTCTTCACCCAGGAGTTCTACCGTCTGCTGCAGAGCCGTCTGACGGAACGGGGCCTGATGGTTGCCCAGTCGGGACCCACCGGTCCGGCCTTCACGGAGCAGTGCTTCTCGGCCGTGGCCAACACGGTGGGCAGCGTGTTCCCGGCCGCGTACCTGTGCGAAGCCTTCGTGCCCGCTTTCGGCGCGACGTGGGGGTTCGTGGTAGGGTCGCTGGGGCCCAATCCCTCGGCCATGCAGCGCGACGATGTGGACAGGCGAATCGCCGACCGCATCAACGGAGAGCTCCGCTACTACGACGGCATCACGCAGCAGGGGATGTTCTCGGTGCCGAAGTACCTGCGCCGGGCCGTCGCCGCCGAGGACCGCATCATCACCAGGGCCAACCCACTCTTCGTCGAGTAGTTTTTACGGTTAATTCGTTGGCCGCTTGGAACAAGCCAATGGTCCTAACATGCTGAAGGAGTTGTCGATCTGTGCCAGACCGGCCTCCTTGCCATCGCAGCGGACCTTGGTGGCCAGGTAGAGCTTGTCGCGCCGGCCCTCGGTTGTGATGCCGACGACCTTCTCCGCATCGCCATAGAAATTGGCGCCGGCTATCAGGTTAATATCCTCGGGCAGGGAGTTTGTAAACGACCTGCTCCCGGACTGCGGTCTCGATTTCGGACTCGACGTCGAAGGCCCGCAGCGTACCCGGCCCAACTGCGGACACGTTCAGCTATCCCAGGTTTCGATATTCCAAGTGACTACTCCATACAACTCGGACCGTGCGTTGGCCCGGCGTCGGCGAGTATCATGCCGGATGCCGCTTTCTTGACTGCGGAGGTACCCGCCGATAGAGTTTCTTTGAACTGACAGACCGGCGACCGCGGGTGGAGTGCCTGAAGCGCGTTCAGGCGGCGTATTGAATCAGAAACCTGGGAGTGGAACAAATGGCGTACGACGAAGGTCTGGCGCAGCGAATCCGAGAGGTCTTTGAAGGCAATACAGGTGTCGACGAAAAGAAGATGTTTGGCGGAATAGCCTTCATGGTGGAGGGCAACATGTGCGTCGGCGTAGTGGGCGATGAGCTGATGGTGCGTGTCGGGCCGGACCAGTACGAGGACTCCCTGGCGCAGCCCCACGCCCGCAAAATGGACTTTACCGGCAAGGCCATGAAGGGCATGGTCTACATCGGCACCGACGGCATCGACTCGGACAGCGGCCTGAAGTCATGGGTCGAGCGAGGCCTGGCATTCGTAACCACATTGCCGCCAAAGTAGCCACTGGCCCGTCAGCCTGAGCAAAGCGGGTGCCGGATAGCAAGCTCACCCTGGGCAGGGAAGTCCATCACATAAATACGCCGCTACAGGACCGCCCTCACAACCACCCGGAAGCGGCGCATAAGGCAGGTCGGGCCAAGCTCCCTGAACCGGACTATCTCGACCTCCGCTTCACCGTCTCCATGCCGGAAGCGAAGCCCTATTACAGGGGCCGGCTCGCCCTCCCGGCGGTACACCCTGCCCATGGGCTGCTCATCTTCCGAGTAGAGGAACCATACCGCCTCGATGGCCTCCGTCTGTTGTTGACTGCCCATAGCTATTCAAGGCCCCCGTTTGTGTAGTTCGGCACGCCAATTATAATGGGCATCGCATATGAGGCAGATGAGTTGAACCGCAATGTATGGTCGGTCGGTCACGCCCTCGGCATTCGAGGTCTAATCGACGCCGCGTGCCACAGTCGTGACGCTGCAAACTCCCCAAGGGAGCCACAGCGGTTGAGTTCGGTCGAGCATAGCCTGGCACAAATGGCGAGAGCTTCACACGCTGCTTCACGGCGCGGAACGCTGAATGGGGAGTTGCTGAATTGGACGAGAAGGACTACGACGTTGGCCTGGTAGAAGAGGCGAAATCCCTGGCTGTGCGGTTGGCCCAGCGCGCCTCCGAGGCCGAAAAGAACGGGTCGCTTCACCCAGAGACTGTGCGTGAGCTGCACCGGGCGGGGATCCTGGCAATGGGGATTCCACGTAGCCTGGGCGGCACCGAGGCTAATCTGGTTACGCTCATGCATGTGTACGAAACGCTGGCGGGCGCGTGCGCGTCCACGGCGTGGTGCGTGGGCAATCACACGTCGGCGGTCCGCAGGCTAAACGAGGTCATGGGAAAGGCGGCCGAGCCTTACCTCAGAGCTATCGTGGATGAGGGGGCCGTTGTGGCCCACGGAGTCGTCCCCACCGGCGATACCCGGCCGGCGCCTGGCGGATTCATCAGCAGCGGGCGGTGGCCCTTTATGAGCTTCTCCAACTATGCCAGGTGGGCCGTGCTCAGCACGATGGCCCCGGGTCCGCCCCCCGACTGGACAACGAATGGGGCAGGCAGGCCGCCGAAGGTCCATAACCGGCATCTCATCGTGGCACTGGACCAGCCCGGCGTCACGCTGCACGACAACTGGCACGCAATGTCCCTTCGGGCATCCAGCAGCAACGACATGACGCTGGAGCAGGTATTCGTGGAGGAGGCCAGCGCTCCGGCCACTCCCTCTCGCCAGTCCGACGAGGACGTGCCGCCGGCGTTGCGCGTCCCCGTGGGCACAAGCTACTCACCGCCCTGCACGGTGCTGGGCATAGCTCAGGCAGCCATCAGGGATACCATCGAGTACGCGACCGCCGTTGGCATGTCCTACGGCGGCGCGACCCGCGGCAGCATGCCGGGCAACCAGTTTGCCATAGCGGACGCTGCCATGCTGGTGGAGTCGGCGAGGGCTTTTCTTCTGCAAGAGGCGCGGGCCATTCTGGCCAAGGCCACTAAAGGCGAGCCTTTTGACCGTCGAGACGGCATTCGAATGCGGATGGCCGGTCACATGGCCCGTCAGAACTCGCAAAAGGCAGTGGAGGGTCTTTGGGTGATACGCGGCGCGCACGGGCTGTACGAGAACGAGAACTTTGAACGGTACTACCGGGACGTGCGAATCGGCACACTTCCTGCGCCGTCTGCCCCGGACCGGGTCCGGGAGCAGGTGGGCAAGTTTCTATTCGACATTCCTGAGAACGTGGAGCCCAGGTGGGGCTAGTCCGGTCCAGAACCTGTCGGCGTGTTTTCGGCAGATAGTGTTATGCGACGAAGAGTCTGTACGGGGCAGAGGCCGGCGTCGTGCGGATGAAGACCAGCGTCGTAACGGCAACAAATATGTCGAGGACCATGGTTTAACGGATTCGCTAGATGGTGGTACTGTTTAGCCGATGCTCATATTGCAAATCGCGAAACGATGGTGGAGGCCTCGCCGGACAACACGGCGACGGACTGCGGGCGGTCGGCGTCCTGTCCACCATGGGCAGACAGGCGCCCCAAACCTGCTTAATCAGGAGACCCCGGCCGGTAACCACTCGCTTCACCGATAGAGAATGCCACATGCCCGTACACTAGCTTCAGCCCTTTTGC
Organism: Chloroflexota bacterium; assembly: GCA_022572805.1. Classification (GTDB taxonomy): domain Bacteria; phylum Chloroflexota; class Dehalococcoidia; order Lucifugimonadales; family JADFKI01; genus Casp-Chloro-G4. The sequence goes on along the minus strand of JACZVF010000073.1, from coordinate 6,935 downwards.
ATTCTCCGCGACCTTCCAGGCCAGCTCTCCCGTCCGCTCCTGACCGGGGTCTATCCTGCCATCAATTGAGCCCGTCGCACCGGGGTAGAACGCCCATTCCTGCGACTTACCCATGGAGTCAAAAAGGCCGAAATTCATCCTTGTTGATACATCTTCTTGCCTGTCGCCCTGGTTTTCCATCAGGACGTTCACCAGCAGGTAGAGGTGTCCGGCTGGAACGGGATGATGCCTGCCGCCGTTGTCTCTGCCATCGGTGGCCCGCACCCCGACGACAGTGACAGCCAGATCGTCGAATATCGTCGCCTCGCCTATCGGTATCTCCTGCGACACGTCGGGCATGTAATCGCGAAATGCCTGCACACCGACGTCTATGTCACCTCTGGCAACAAAATTTCCACAGCCGGCCGAAAGACCTACTGCCCCTATAAGGAGCAGCCCAAATAGCCCTAGTCTGGACCGCAGACGGATTTTGACCGCAGGTATCTTTCGTTTCATGTGAGTATGGGATCGCTCTTCCAATGTGTGAATACCATGTGTTTCTGGTGTGATAACAATTGTCACAGAGGGTCGTTCAACCGGCCACATGGCATGCACGCACATGCCATGCGTGCGCGGCGTAAGCGGGGTCGTGTTGTTACTGCGGAGTTCCCCCATGGGAACGTCGTCGAAAGTAGCCCGAAAGGTGCGGGCCTCCACCCGGATATCTCTGCGGGTAGGCACCATTTCAATCCCCTGGCCCCCACCAACACTATATTAGGTGCTTGCCGAAGTATGTCCGGAATCAGGTCCCGGCGTAGAGCCGATTGTGATTGGCAAACCTGGCAGGGTCCAGGTCTCTGCCCTGCAGGGCGGAGTGGTCCGGGCCATACCTGTGAGCGCGAAACAGGAAGTTAACGTTGTCTCCGAAGCGGGGGTTCCGGGTAAAGAAGGGATTAATGTATTCCCAGACGACCTCCTTGGATGGGGTCACCTCGAAGATACGGCCCTTGGCGCCCTCGCAAATCAGGGTGTTGCCGTTGGGCAGCCGCTCCGCCCCGCCAACCATGAAGCTGAAGAACGACATTATGGGGTCGCCCTTGTAGTCCCAGACAATCTCGTTGGTCTCAGGGTCCACCTCCACCACTTGCGAGTAGGCGGGGCCACGCCTGTGAGGGCCGTTGTCGAACATTAATATGTGGCCGTTGTCCAGGTATGTGACGTCATGCTGGTGGGACAGTACCCCCCGGCCCCACTTCCACTTGAACTCGCCTGTGGTCTGGTCCACTATGGCCACCGTATCGATTCGTCGTAGGCTCACAAGCCAGTCGCCATCCGGTGTAACTTTAATGGAGTTGCAGTGAGACCACTCCATTCGGTGCTCCAGCGGGCAGATGATGTCCTCTTCCACGCTGAGGTGGTCCCAGGACTGCCAGCGCCGCAACTCGGCGCCGTCCGGGGCAATCTCCAGGACCACGTCACCCAGCATGGCCTCCGCGTCGTCCTCCTGGTGGTATCCGCCCTGAATCTGCTGCGTAAGCTCTTTCGTCAGGCGTTCCCACTGAATCACCAGCGTATTGCCGTTGTCCAGACGCAGGCTGTCGTGATGCAGCCACTCGTTTCGGTACTCCCAGACCTGGTTTCCATCCCAATCCAGCTCAAATATGGATGTCGATATCCCGTTCAGGCCCTGCTTTCCCTGGAGCTCTTTCGGAGGCGCGGCCCTGCACAGAATATTGCCGTTGGAGAGCAGGTAGGCATACTGAATCCCGCGCTCGTCACGCCATCGGTGACAGATACGCCCCTGAGTATCGATCAGGTAGGCGCTGTCGCTGCCCGTGCCGCTGAACAGAGTGTAACCCCTGTAACACGCAGCCGGCGAGGATAGGATCAGGCCTACCGATTTGCCGTTGTAGCCAACCATTGGACGCTCCCATTATTGGATTGAGCGCCATGTTCCCATCGGCATGGGCAATTGTCAAACGTCATACGCCGCTAGCGGGGGTTTAAAATGACGATTCATTTCGAAGCTCGGCAATCTCTTGGCGTAGTGCGTCGATCTTCCCAACCAGCAAATTTAGGGACGCCTCCTTGGACTCTTCTGTCCGAACCAGGAATGAAGCTAGATTAGCGGTCACTATTCCAAATAATCCGACTCCTGAGATCATTAAGATCACACCCATCGCCCTACCGATTACGGTTTGAGGCACTATGTCACCGTACCCTACAGTGGTTACGGTCACCAAAGACCACCAAAGCGAATCTGCAAATGAGTTGATCGCTGGGTTGCTACCGATCTCGATTGAGGCAATCACAGTGGAACTTAATATAACGACGCCATTGGCATACACAAGTATGACTTTAGCGTCCAGCATCCGCCTATAGCCTGCGAAGGTACGGGTGCCGTAAACGAATAAACGCAATATTCTGAGAGGCCGAAGGAAGGGAACAGGCACCACAATAACATCAATCCGATGTTACCGAATGTAAGCTAGTTTTAAGGGCGAAATCGCTACCTTGGCGCAAAGGTCCACAACGAAGACTGCCCAGATAACGATGTCGGCGATAAGGGAGGCAGCCTCTTCCGACGACGTCATTCACAATAACGTCGGCCCTATCAAGAGGGGGATCATGAGAATGGATAGAATCGCGAGCGGTAGTTCAGTCAGGCGCTCGATGCGTTCAAGTAGGGCCTGCCGGTTCTGTTGCGAAGCTGAGAGATCCGTTGAAGCATTGGGACTTCCTGTTACGGTGGACCTCCGATAAACTTGGAATTCAACGTCATCGAATGAATTTGAAGGTAGTTTGGATTATACTCTGGTGGATTGGTCTCGTTTGCGCTCGGACCGGGGCTCACTCTCGCCCAGGAACGTCCTGCTGAAGGCCTGCGCCAACGCGTGGTGAATCTTGAAAGCAACCCGCCAAAGCAGGGCCACCAAACCCACAAGCAACATGATGGGAATCGGCGTCGAAAAGCTGCCCATTATCACCAACTGTGAAATGAAGGGTAGGCTCCAGACGGCCAGCAGCACCGCCATGGCTCCCAGGATGCTATCCCGCAGCACGTCGTGAAGGTCCGCACGGCCCCACAGGCTTATGGACACGGCGTCCCGTCTGATGATTGCGGCGGAGAGGTCGTCGGACAGTCGCTGCAGGGAACGCCAGATGAATACCGCCGGCGGTATGCAAAGCAGCACGACCAGGCCGCCGACGACGAGTCCCAGCATGCTCTCTTGCAGCCTGGCTATGGCGGACAACTCCGTCGCGAAACTCAGGGCGAACGTGCCGATTCCGATAAGAACTATTATCACTCCGAAGTTGACCATCAACACCCGGCCGGATCGCCGGATGTCCGACGCCACCTGCCCCTGCAGCGTGAATGCCGCTCGCATGGACATCAGCGATCTGGAAAGGTTGTCCACGTACTCATGCAGCAGGGCGGGCGAGTTTTTCGACATGAAACCGGCCAGCGCCTGCCCCGACCGCGACACCAACGGGTAAACAAACGACGTGATGACGGTGGCCACGGCGATGATGGGGTAAAGGAAAGGCCCCACCGCGCCGTGGTCCGCGCCAACCTTGGTCATCGCCAGGGAGAACTCCCCCATTTGCGGCATACCCACGCCCACGCTCAGGGACGTCGTTCCGTCGTGGCCCGCGATGAATGTCCCTATGGTGTCGGCCACTATCTTTCCCACCAGGAATACGGCCGAGATCAAGAGCGCGGGCCAGATAAACTGGTTGACCAGACCCAGGTCGATTAGCATGCCGATGGATACGAAGAACAGGGCGGCGAAGATATCGCGCACGGGCGCCATGGTCTGCTTCAGCTCCTCGGAATGCTCGCTGTCTCCCAGGACGGTGCCTATGATGAAGGCGCCGGCCGCTGCCGAAATGCCCAGCCGCTCGGCCACCAGGCTCAAGCCGAAGCAGAGGGCGAGGCTTACAATGAGGAGCGTTTCCCTGGAGTGGAACCGGGCCACGAAATTTATTAGACGGGGAGCGAAAAGGCCTCCCAGGAATATCGCCGATACCAAAAACACCAGGAGCTTGCCCAACAGGGAGAGAACATCCCCCATGCTGGCTGTGCCGGTGATAGCCACTCCGGACAGCACGCTAAGCAGGAGCACGGCGGCGAAGTCCTCGACCAGCAAAATGCCCACGATGAGCTGCCCGTGGGGAGTCATCAGCAGGCCTCTGTCCCGCAACACCTTCACGATAATTGCGGAACTGCTGATGGACATCGCGCCGCCCAGGAATATGGCCTCCGTGGTGCTCCAGCCCAGCAGCATCGCGATCTCGTAGCCCAGGGCGATCATGAAGACGATCTCGATAGTGCCGATGAGGATGATCCGCAGGCCCATACGGCGGATGCGGTGCCAGCCGAAATCCAGCCCCAGGGCGAAGAGGAGAAGGACCAGGCCAAGGTCGGCCAGGAGGCGAATGCTTTCGATATTGGATACGGGCGATTGCAGGCCGAACAGAGGCAGCGTGAATGGTCCTACGATGAGACCCGCTATCAGATACCCCAGGAAAGGGGGCTGATTGATGCGCCGGAACAGTATGATGGCGACACCGGCAATTGCCATTATGATTGCGAAATCGCTGACTAGGGTAAATTCTCCCGCCTGAGCGATCTCCGGCATCCTCACCTCTATCCACACATATCGCCACACGTATCGTGGAACTCATTGAACAGGTGAATGCCAATTCGGGTAAAGGGACGAATAGGTCTTGTCTAAGAATATTTTGAATTTCGGGTACATGGTTCTGGGGTTTATTCAGCCCGTGGGCGTGCCCACACCGCCGATAGGGACTGGGGCCGCTTTACGCCAGGCGCCATACCCCACGAAAGCGAAGCACTATGGCCACGGTGACGACCATGCCAACGATGCCGTTTATCGCCAGGGCCGCCGCCACGCTCACCCCGTCCGCTATCCCGCCGGAGATCAGCAGGCCAATAGGCAGGCCGTAGACTGCCAGGGAGCGGAGCCCCATGATGCGGCCGCGAATGTCTGCGGATGTGTTGCCAAGAAGCAGTATTGACATGGTCACCATACTCAGGGCCTGCGCCAGGCCCGACAGCGCCAATATCGCCAGGGCAGCGCCGAACCATGAGGTCTGAGACAACACCAAAATTCCCAGATGCCAGACCACCGCACCCAGCACCATCAACCTGCCAAGGCGCCTCAAGTCGGCCACGCCGGCAATTGCTATGGAACCCATGAACGACCCGACAGAATATGCCCCCAGCAGAAGCCCCAGACCGGTCGACGTGGTGCCCAGCACGTCCTTGGCATACACCGGCGTCAGTCCAAGGGTCATGGGGAAGCCCGTCAGGTTTACCAGGAACGCCAGGAGCAGCAGCGCCAGGATTATCTGGTTTTTGCCCGCGTAGCGAAAGGACTCTGCCAGGTTGCTGAGCACCGACGAACCCCTGGCGGTGGGCGTTCTTCCTGGCGGCCTCAAGAGAGTCATGAAGAAGACGCCTGACAGGTGCAGGGCCATGACCAGTAAGTAGGTCCAATTTAGCCCTATGAGGTCCAGCAAAACGCCGCCTACGATCGGCGCGAATATCTGGGTGGCGTCCCGCCCTGTGCGGGTGAGGGCGATGGCGTTGGGGAGATCACCTCGCTCCACCAGGTCTGCGATGAATGTTTGGCGGGTCACGTTGTCGAAGGAACGGCCCATGCCGGCCAATGCCGTGAGCACGAACACGTGCCAGATCTGGAGCTGTCCGGTGAACGACAGCAGCAGAATGCAGAGGGCTATGCCGGCAAAGCCCAGCCGCGAGAATATCAGAAGCTTTCTGCGGTCGTACCTGTCCACGACGATGCCGTAGAAGGGCGCGAACATTGTGCCGGTAAACCGCAACGCAGCGAACAGCGCTACCCAGAACGGCGACGTGGTCTGGGTGACCACGTACCAGGCCAGCACCAGGAACTCCATCTGCTCCGCGGCGGTCATGAGATTGTCGGCATACCAGAGCTGGCGGTAGTTCCTGGTGCGGAACGACCGCAAAAGCTGCCCGGCCACAGCCCGCCCAATCAAGGTTTTTGGATGACCGTGGAGAAGTCTACGAGATAGCGTGGGCCGTGGTAATTAGGGGCAAATGTGGCGTGAGTCAGGGATTCATCGTGGTCAGTATTCATGGTGGGCGAGGTGAATTATACAGCAGCTATAGACTGCGGTGGCCTGCTGCAGCAAGCTTGGCAGCAATGAAATCTCCATACATACACGTAGCGACTGCGATTCCGCCGTTGGGACAAATTCTGTCAGGCGGTGGTCGGATTCAGTCTTGTGACTAATTGAGAGACATGAGACTGAGGCCACTTAGAATTGAGATTGGGAACTGTCCATATGATTGTGCTAAAGTCATCATCGAGCATTTTTACCATTACGGCTGCGATTTGAGGGACAGCTTCACATACCTCCCTGATTACCTGATTCTCTCCTACGCCCAGCTCGGGACTGGTGGCGCCAAGAGTATGGGAACTCGAGATACCATCTCGCATTTTGTCCCAAGCCCAGACGCCCAGTCTGTCTTCTGGCAATTGCTTCAGCATCTTTTCTTTCATTCGATTGACTCGTTTATTCTGCGTCAGTCCTTCGGAGGGGATAATGGCCTCTGACGCAGGATGAAATCGCCAAGATTTGCACTCCACGTAAAATTGCGATGGTTGTCCTTTGATTAGGACCTCTCCCATTATGTCGGGAATACGTCCATTGGGCAGCGTCGCTTCCATCTCGCGGAGGAGGCCCTTGAGCGCGAGGGAGAATGCAACCGTTAATGTCCACCAGTGCTCCTGGTATTCATCCCATGTGCGTGCCTGAAGAAGATTCGAGGCGGATGTCACATATCCAGGGTAGCTCACTAAGCCTGACAGCGTCGCTTCTATGTGTGTTAGTACTTGTTGCTCACGTTCGTTCGGATGATTGTTATTCAGCAGCCAGCTTTC
>JACZVF010000072.1 GCA_022572805.1 Chloroflexota bacterium | reverse complement strand
ACGAAGTACGGCATGAAGTTGACCGACCTCATGCCGACAATGCCTGTTCCTGCCACGACTCCGACGCTGGCGACATCGCTGTCTGGACGAGGCCGGACCATCATGATTGAAAGGTCGTCGCCAGCCAAGGTGCGTCCGCCAACCTGCACCAAGCCGCGCCTTACCTGCACGGGTGAGTCCGCCAGCAAATGGCGCCAGGCGGAATTGACGTCCGCGTGGCCGTAGACGATGACGCTCCGGTCTCGGTCGTCGCTCGCATCGAAGTCCCTGTCCGCGACGATCACAGCTTTGCCGTTTCCGCGGTACCACCACGTGTCGGCGTCGAATCGGGCCTTGGCGAGCGACCAAGCGTTCTCTTCGCGTGTGCCGTGCGTGCCGTAGACCAGGACGAAGTTATGGCGAAACGCGTCCTTGAACGGGCCTGCGCGGGCCGGGTTCTTGTCACTGGCGGGCCACCCGGAAACCGCTGTCCACGATACGCCGTTGCGCTGGAGACGGAGCTTGTCTTCATCAGGCCACGGGAAGACCAGCTCCTCGTCGTCCAGGTTGATGGCGTCGACGGCTAGCTCGTCGGGGTTGTGGATGTTGTGCAGGTACACCGGCGGGTCGCCGTCGGCCATGGCCTGCCAGACCTCGTTCCGGTCCGGGCCGCGCCACTCCGGCGTGAACTGCAACACCGTGTGAGGCGTCAGGTAGTTGTACGGGTCGTGCTCCAGCGTCACCCGCAGGCCCGGCACCTCCACCAGCGCGTCCACGACCTGCTGGCACATGCGCCGCAGCCGCGCCATCTCCGCCTCCTCGTCCTCGTTCACGAAAATCTCCAGCGCCGCAAGCAGCCCTATGATCTCCTCCTTGGCCACTTTCGCGCTCCGGCCAATGAACTGGTGCGGCGACGCGTTGGCGAACGCCGCGTCGATAAGGTCCTGCCGGCCGCACAGAATGCCCGTGCCCTGTGGCCCGCGCACCGCCTTGCCGCCGCTGTAGATAACCATGTCGGCGCCCTCGGCCGTAAACCGCTTGAGGTTTCCGCGAGGCGGCACGTACGACGCCGCGTCCACGATGACCGGCACGCCGTGGGAGTGCGCGATCTCGCAGAACTCGGGGAATGGCATCGCCCTGCGCGACGTGAAGTTGGAGAACAGGTACGCCGCCGCCGCTGTGTTCTCCGTGAAGGCCGCCTCCATCTCCCAGGGGTAGCAGCGCCGGCCATCGCCAATCTCCACGAACTTGGCGCCCACGGAAAGGTAGCACTGGTCGTAGGGGAAGCGGTGACTGCGATGGATGATGATCTCGTTCTTCATGCCGGTGGTGTCCGGCAACCGACGCATCCGGGCCGGGTCGGAGCCCGCGACAACCGCCGCCGCCTGCAGCACCAGCCCGCTGGCCGAGCCGCCGGAGACGAAGCCCGCCTCTGCGCCGGTGGCGTCGGCGATGGCCTTGCTGGCAGCCCGGTTCAGGTCGTCTATGTTTACCATCATGGACGCCGCCTTGTTCATCGCCTCCATGATCTCCGGACGCATCTTCGAGCCACCGTACTGCGTCGTCGTCCCCGACGCAGTAATCACTCTCTTTACGCCTAGTGAGCTATAGATGTCATCCGGGTCGCCGCTCCAGTTCGTCATGCATGTCCCCTCTTGGTTACTTTTTGATTACCTTCTGCGTTTCGGTGGGATTATACTATCTGCCCATCCAATTGTGAAAAGCCTCGGGAAGTCGCTCCGAAAACGCTCTCTCGTTCAGCACACGACCCGACGAAAATGAATGTCGGCAAACGCCACATCCTCACCCACAATCGCGGCATACCGATAGGAACGGGCACGACCCGAGAAGATTGGCAGTCCTGTGCCGAGCGCACCATCCCTCGAAGGCCGTCGAAAAACTACTTTATCAGCCGACGCCGCATCAGCACGGCTGCCAGCCACAGGGCCACCGTAAAGTATGCAGTAATCTCGGCCAGCCAGGCTACCATCCAGACGGAGAATTCGCCCGCAACCAGGCCTCGGACCAACGCCGTTGCGGGTGTCAAAGGCAGCACCCAGGCGAATTTCTGAATAGCGTCGGGAAATCCATCCAAAGGGAAGAAGACGCCGCTCAACCAGAACATGGGAATAATGAACAGCGCAAAGAAATTGTTCATCACGCCGATCGATTTGACTGTAGCTGTCATTATCATAGCGATGGCTGCAAACGTGAGCCCTATGAGGTAAGCCACGGGCAAAGCCAAGATGGAATAGGGGGAGGTTATCAGCCCAAAACTCACGGCAACTATCAGCACCGCCGTCGCAGACATCAGCGCCCGAGTCGCCCCCCACATCACCTCCCCAATGACAATATCTTTGGGCTCCAACGGCGTAAACAGGATGGACTCGTAAACGTGGTGCGTCTCCATCCGCAGGTAGGCGCCGTAGGTGCTGTCGAAGCTGGCATGAAACATGGCGTAGCTGGCGATGACACCCGGCGCCAGGAAGGCCGCATAGCTGGCCCCCTCAATCCCTCTGATGTACGCGCCAAGCCCGAAGCCGATGGCGATTAGCATGATGAACGGCTCAACCGCCAGGCCGCCTACCTCGAACCTCCAGTTGCGCAGGAACGAGTCCCGGTTGCGCTGCCACACCCGGTAACCGCCCCAGAGGGCAGTCCGCTGGAATCTCTGGACCGTCGCCGCCGTCACCCTTCCCGTAGCCCCCTGCCCGTCAATCGCAGAAAGACGTCCTCCAGATTGCCCATACGCCGCACAACCTCATGCCCGTTAACAACCGAATCGCCCTCGGCCAAATTACTCCCGGCATCGCCGAAGAAGAACAGCGAGTCCCCCCTGTCGTCAAAATCCAGGCCTTGCACACGAAGTTTATCCATTACCGACTCCTTCTCGGACAGCGTCACCTTTAACTCGAGTACCTGCTCCCCAACATGCTCCTTGATTAGCTGCTTCGGCGTGCCTTCCACCAGTATGCTACCGCTGTCCATCACCACCAGCCTGTCGCAAAGGTACGCGGCCTCCTCCATGTAGTGGGTGGTCAGCAAAATCGTAATGCCCTGGGACTTCAACAGCACCAGCTTCTCCCACACCAGCAGCCTGGTTTGAGGGTCCAGCCCGGTGGTGGGCTCGTCCAGTACCAGCACGCTGGGGTCGTGGATCATGGCCCTGGCAATCAACAGCCTGCGCCGCATCCCGCCCGATAGTTCGTCAGTGGGGCTCTGTGCCTTGTCCTGGAGCTGAAACAGCTCCAACGCCTCCCATGCGCGACGCCGGGCAAAATCACGAGGGAGGTTGAAATAGCGGCCGTAGGCAAGCAGGTTCTGCAACACGTTCAGGTCCGGGTCCAGGCTGTCGGACTGTGAGACCACCCCAAGAGACATCTTGATGTCCCGCTGGTGCTTGCGCACATCCTTCCCGCCAACTAGAAGTTGCCCCTCGGTGACGGGTGAGATACACGCGATCATCTTCATCGTGCTCGTCTTGCCGGCGCCATTTGGGCCCAAAAATCCGAAACATTCCCCTTCCATTATGTCGAAATTAACGGCGTCCACAGCCACGAAATCCTGGAACCGCTTGGTCAGGTTTCGCGCGGTTATGACTGGCATGCTGCCGATATCTTCTTCGGGCATAACGTTTCACATTCTCACAGCTACGGATTTTTCAGGATTGCCCTCGCCAGACCTGCGCATCGGCACACCTTTCGATGCCCCCCAATGCCTGTTATGGGGGAATATATACTAACAACCACGCGGCCGCGGCATATTGAAAGCCTCCCTATGGCAGGTATTCCTACCCTACAATCTGATAATCTGCAATACATTATTCTGGTTCGGGACGAGAAAATCAGTAGTCCAGGTCGAACGCCTCTCCAAGATGCAAGGCCATCCCAGGGCGTTACGCCGGTATGGGTTGCTTCAGTCCAAGAGGTCGGAAGGGCTCTGGAGTAGCACTGGCTCCGCATTCGGCATCGGTCTATGCGCCCTGCTTTCAGCCCTATGCTTCGAGCCTAAGAACTCTACACTGCTGATTGGCTCCTTTGGCTGGCGCCCGTGCCCTGATATTGCCGCTTGTTGCCCTGTCAGTGAACAATCCGTCTCGGTGCGGACGTTAACCCGAATACCGGTCTTGACTTCGGGCAAATGGAAAGGGGCAGGATTTCGTCCCGCCCCTTATCGAGATTAATGCAACAGAATACCGCTAAGCGATGAGCTGAAGCGCTCCCTTTTGAAGATCTGCCTTAATCCCCTGGTACATGGTAAGGTCCTTCCGAGACGCTTCCATCTCCTGCTCGACCTTGATGTATCTCTCCCTGGACTCACGAATCTTCGTCTGCAGTGAGCTCTCCTTTGCCAGACGCTCCGGATTGTTGGGTCCGGCCGGAGTCCTTCGAAGCACTAGTAGGTCTAGCTTGCTCGCCGCCGCATCGTCAACGCATTGCGTCTTCGTATCGCCGGTCTTTTTCATGGCCGCCTCCGCAGCCTGCATTCGCTGGCTCAGCGACTCATTGATCTTGGCCCTCACGTCCTCTGCAAATCCCATATGGTGCCGTCTCCTTCCACGCGGATATCCCGGACGCTGTCTGGTTACCCACGGACTACAGTGTGTGAAAAGCGTCGTGGATAAATTCGGCAACCCGGAATTGCCGACATGCACATCCATCTGGTGAGATCTCTTGGGCTCACGACGCTAGCTTGCTAGGTACTTTATACCTCGACGGCACTGTACGGGGTCAATCCCTTTTTAGTCGTTGTATTAGAAGAATACAGAAACTCGCCATCGTACCTCGCTGGGGTCCGCAAGGCCGTATTTCGACTCAGCGCCTAATTAAGCGGGCGGAGGAAGAATTGCGCTACTGGGATTATGAATATGAGGTTCAGAACAAGAAAAGTAATGAGCGTCAATATGTTGTTGGCGAAGGTTGCGCCGGTCTGTCTGATAGATACTGCCGATGGTCTCATATCGTGTCCTCTCTGCCGATGATCCAGGCCCGTCGCCGCTAGCCTCCAACGTCTTATTCCATTTTACGGCGGCGTGTGTTACGCCAGTGTTACCGCGTACGCCGCCGAACCTGCAAATGCAGACCGAAAGGCGTTCGCGCCGGCCAACTAACAAATCAGCTTTACATATTCATGAAATTGGTCTACACTGAGCCTCACAGGGCCGATTAAGTCCAATACCAATTGGGGAGGTGAGACGATGGCTAAGGGCGGTTTCCCTAAGCGTGAGGCTAAGAAGCCCAAAAAGTCTGATTCCAAGAGGCCAACAATCGCGGTCCCGATCGCGACCAGCGAGGGAATCGAAGTTGTAGGCAAAAAGCGAAAACGAAAGGCCGAGTAACCTGACTTTAAGCTAAAGAGAGAGGGCGGTGCTAGCAGCACCGCCCTCTCGTTTCGTGCAAAAACTCAAGCAGGGCACGAGACTTAATAATTCGCCACCTATCCAAAATTAGCGTCAGTCCTTAGACTCCTCTTCCTCGGCGGCATTTTCTTGGATCGCGTCTTACTGACCGCCGGTTTCATCTGCAAGCTCGGCCTCGGCGTCTCCATCGCCTTCGGCCAACTCGCTCGTACTCTCCGACTTGGCTACCTCAACAATCACCTCTTCCTCCACCTCTTCAGGTTCAGGCTCCGGAACCTTAATTATGCAGTACGTGCTGCTGTTCTCCAACAATCGCTGGATTACTTGAGGCGTAACATCCCTGGGATAGGCCGTCATGGCCCACCGCTCCGTCAATATCTCGCTGATATCCTCGGCGGTCATCGGTTCGTTGCCATGGGCAAGAATGACCCTGAAAATGGCTTCTTTGAGAGGCGTATCCGGAAGCAGAAAATCCGGGTCCTTGCTGCTACTCGCAGCGACGCGGGCGATCAATTCCTTGACGTCCGCGGCTGGGTCAGGATCCTGGTCAAAAGCCTGCTTGTCTGTGTAGCTCATTCGGCCAACGATCATCAAGGGCAGGGAGCGGCCAATCTGCAACGCTTGCTCCTGCGAGATGAAGAATTGCGGAACGTTCTCCTCGGACGCCTCGTCCTGGACCTTTTGTTCAGTCATCAAAATACATCCTCCGGCCAATCTAGCATCTGCACCTGCACCAATTCACCCGCATCCATCTTCGGAACGTCTTCCGGGCAAATTGCCAGTCCGTTGGCGCGGGCCATTGAGGTCAGCAGATTCGAGCCTTGGTCGCCTGTCAGCTTAACGTGGTAGGTACCATTCTGTCGAGTGATTATAGCCCGAGCATACACCCTCCGGCCATCGTTATTATGAATTGGCTCATCGAGGACCGCCTCAATGGTGGGCTTGGCCAGCACCGTCTTTCCCATCATCTTGTGAATGGCTGCTCGCCCAAACTGCTCGAACGCCACCATGGCGCTAACAGGATTTCCCGGCAGTCCAAGGTGCGGCACCTTTCTGCCGGCAGGGGCGTCCAACACCCCGAAGGCCAGCGGTTTGGCCGGCCTCATACGCACAGACCAGAAGTCGATCTTCCCATGCTGGGAAAGCACGTCCTTCACCATGTCGTAATCGCCTTTGGAGACCCCGGCAGACGTTATCAGCATGTCGGCAGCCAGGCCTTCCTGAAGCTTGGCGTTCATTGAATCCAGATTGTCCCGAGCAATGCCAAGCAGCTTCGGCACACCGCCATATCGAAGTACGCCGGCCGCCACGCTGAAGCTGTTGCTGTTGAAAATCTTTCCGGGACCATAATCTTCACCAGGCTCCAGCAGCTCGTCGCCAGTGGCCAGTATCGCCACCACTGGCCGTCTCACGACCTTTGCCTTGTCGTAGCCCAGCGATGCCAGCACCCCAACCTCCGCCGGCCGTAGCGTGCTTCCCTTGGCCAACACCAGGGCGCCGGCCCGCACGTCCTGCCCTGCCGGACGTATATCCGCGCCCTTTGCCACCTCGAAATGAATGCCTATCTCGGTGATTTCGCCACTGCCGGCCCGCCTCTCCACCTCATCCGTATCCTCGAAAGGCACCACGGCATCAGCCCCATCCGGTACCGGCGCGCCTGTCATGATTCGCACCGCCGTGCCGGGCGTAACGGTATCCGTGGGCAGGTGGCCTGCCGCCACATAGCCGACGACCCGCAGTTCCACCGGCGTTTCCTTGGAGGCTCCCTTCAAGTCAGCCGCCTGGACTGCGTAACCGTCCATCGCCGAGTTATCCAGCGGCGGGATGTCGTAACGGGATTCAGCGTCTTCGGCCAGCACCTGACCCAGCGCGTCCAATAATGGCTTCTCCTCCGTGTCCAGGACGTGGAAAAAGCTGAGGATCCGTTCCAGGGCCTCCTCAACGCTGAGCATACTCTCGCCATAATGGCGATGGCTATGTCCATGATGCACCATCTGCCTACCCTCGCAACTCCACACCTAACTCCCGCTCAAGCTGCCTAAGAATGTCGCCCTGAAACTTGTCCACCTGCTCCGAGGTAAGCGTATCTCGGTCCGACTGGAACACAAGCCGAAAGGCTATCGACTTCTTTCCCTCGGGCACTCCCTTTCCCGAGTAAACATCGAATGGAACGCTGCGGACGACCATGTTGTGACGATTGATGATGGTCTCTATCTGGGCCGATGTTGTATCCGCAGCAGCTATGAGAGCCAGGTCCCTGTACGACTCGGGGAACCTCGTTGTGCCCTGATACTTGCGCTGCACCGCAGGGGATGCCTGTCGCAGGGACTCCAGGTCCATCTCGAACATCGCCACTACGCTGCCGTCCAGGCCGAAGCGTCCCAGCACATCGAGATTTACCTCGCCTACCACTCCCACCAAGCTGCCATTGCATACCAGTCGGGCCGTTCTGGAAGATTCCAGCACCGCGTCTTCGGTAAAGCGTTCAAAATCCACCTGCACACCGAGCGAGCGAAACAGTCCCTCAAGAACGCCCTTGGCATCGAATAAACCCAGCTCCCCCTGCGGCGCGGTCCAGGAAGTCGGGAAGCGCGGGCCGGACAGAACACCTATCAGAATCTCGCGCTCGTCGGGTAGCTCTCGCTCCTTGGCCTCGTCCTTGGCAAGGAAGACCTTGCCGACCTCGAAGATGCGTATGCCCTCGCCTTGAGACGATCGCCTGTTGTAAGCCAGAGTCGTCAAGACACTCCCTCTAAGGCTCGTCCTAAGGTACTCGAAATCCGCGCTCATCGGATTGGATATCCGAACAGGCGGCTTATCCTCGTCCAGCGCGTCCACCCTGGACAGCATGTCGATGTTGACCAGCGAATATGACGTAGCCTCATACATCCCCGACGCCGCAAGCTGGTCCTTGACACGTTCCCGCATCTCCCTTTTCGGGTCAGGTGTATTATGGGGTATCGGCGCCGCCAACATAGACGTCGGTATGCTGTCATAGCCGATGATTCGGGCCAATTCCTCTATTATGTCTTCCTCCAAATTGATGTCGGAACGCCAGTAGGGCGTCTCCATCCAGAGGGATTCCTCGCGCTCAGGAATGGCCCCACCTTCAAAGGACTCCATCATGTCGATGAGTCCCTCCGGCTGCTTTCCCGGTACAAAGCCCAGTGAGATCAAGACCTCCTCAATCTTGGCCAGGCTGTAATCCACGCCCAGCACCTGCCGGATGCGCCGCCTGCTTATCTTGACTACAGGGGCGGGTTTCTCACCAGGGTAAACATCTATGATGCCAGGGGCCGCCTTGCCACCCGCCAACTCAACCATGAGCTGAGTGGCGCGGCGCAATGCCAACGGTGCCAGCTCGGCCCGTATTCCCCGCTCGAACCGATAGGACGCCTCGGTGCTCACGCCCAATGCGTTCCGTGTGCGCCGGGTGTTGGTCGGGCTGAAGTTGGCCGACTCAAGTAAAACGGCGTTCGTAGTTTCGTCAATCTCGGTGTTGGACCCACCCATGACGCCCGCCATTCCCACGGGATCACTAACATCGGCGATCACCAGCATCGGCGGCTCCAGCTTGCGGTTTACGCCGTCCAGGGTGACGTGCCGCTCGCCGGGACGGGCTGTCCGAATGATGATCTTGTTACCCTTGACCTTGCCGAAGTCGAATGCATGTAACGGCTGGCCATACTCCAACATGACGTAATTGGTGATGTCCACAATGTTGTTGATGGGACGCTGGCCCGACTTTACCAGCGCGTCCTGCATCCACCGGGGCGAGTCGCCAATCTTGATGTCCTTGATAAGCGTGGCCGTGTATCGACTGCAGAGCTCCGGGTCCTCAATCTCCACGCTGGCCTGCGCGTCGATGGACTCGCCCACAACCTCGTACGAGAGGTCCGGCTCCGTGACCGTGGCCCCAGTGAGCGCCGCGACCTCGTGGGCTATCCCCAGAATCGAAAGGCAGTCCGGACGGTTGGGTGTCACCTCCACGTCCAGCACTGCGTCCCCCATGTAGTCCACCAGCGGCGTGCCCACCGGCGCGTCGTCGGCCAGCACCAGGATTCCCGTGTGGTCCTCGCCCATGCCCAGCTCCAGAACCGAGCAGACCATCCCCGCCGATTCAACGCCGCGAATTTTCGCGGCCTTCAGCTCTTCGACAGTCCCAGACCGGGGGCTAAACAGGCGTGCCCCTTCCTTGGCGAAGGCTATCTTCTGCCCCTCGGCCACGTTGGGCGCGCCGCAGACAACGGTTGCGGTCTCGCCGTTGCCGATGTCCACTGTGGGAAGCTGAAGCCTGTCCGCATTGGGGTGAGGTTCGACCTTGAGTACATACCCTATCACCACCTTATCGCGGTCCCAGCTCTGCCCGATCTCGTCGACCTCTCCCACCTCGTTGCCGGACATCGTCAAGCGATGCGCCAGCTCCCTGGGCGGCAAGTCCACGGGGACGTATTTCTTGAGCCAGGATATGGGTACCTTCATTCAACTCCTCGGAGGGTCAGTTCTAAGTTTTTGGTTCTTAGTATTTAGTATTTGGTTCTCTACAGCGATCCAACTAACAACTAATTACTAAAAACTTATTACTAATCTCAAAATTGCTTCAAAAAGCGCAGGTCGTTTGCGTGGAACAGCCGTATGTCGTCGATGCCGTACTTCAGCATGGCGATACGTTCCGGCCCCATGCCAAAGGCGAAGCCAGTGTAGATATAGGAGTCCACGCCCGCCGCCTCCAGCACCTTGGGATGCACCATGCCCGCACCCATAATCTCGATCCAGCCCGTGCCTGAGCATAGCCGGCAACCGCTGCCGCCACAGCTAAAGCAGTCGATGGACATGTCTACTCCAGGCTCAACAAAAGGAAAGAAGTCGCATCGGAATCGCACCTGACGGTCTTCACCGAAAATGCGCCTTGCAAACTCGAACAGCGTTCCCTTCAGATTGGCGAAGGTTACGCCCCGGTCGACTGCCAACCCTTCGATCTGCGTGAACTGCCACTCGTGGGTGGCGTCGGTGGCCTCGTAGCGGTACGAGTTTCCCGGCGAAACTATGCGTATGGGCGGCTTTGTCTGCTCCATGTACCTCGCCTGCATCGGTGAGGTGTGGGTACGGAGCAACATAGGTTTGTCGCCGTTCTCGTCCTCGTAGTCGACCCACAGCGTATTGAAGGCGTCTCTCGCTGGATGGTCCTTGGGGATGTTTAGCATCTCGAAGTTGTAGCGTTCCCACTCCACCTCAGGCCCCTCGACGACCTGGAAGCCCATGGACTGGAACACGCTCAGAATCTCGCGAACGATCCGAGTAGTAGGGTGCAGCCCGCCCTGAGGCATCGGCCACCCGGGCAGCGTCACATCGAAGGCATCCTGGTCGCCGGAGCCTCTGGACTGGGCCCGCTTGATAGCCTGCTCACGCTGTCCGAGGCTCTCTTCCAGCAGCGCCTTCACCCGATTGGCCGCGCCGCCAACAAATCGCCGCTCCTCGGGGGACATCCCCCCCAGGCTGCGAAGTATCTGCGTTAGCCGGCCCCTTCGGCCCATGTAGGAAACCCGCCACTCCTCCAGCCGGTCCAGGCTATCGGCAGCCTCCAACTCCGACATGGCGCTGGCCATTAGCTCTTCAACCTGGGCTGCTCCGGTGCCTTCCGCCATCCTTACCTCGCAAGACCTCGCAAAAGCATCCAGCTTACGGATCCGCTTGAGCGCCGGTATAGCCGAATGCCTGCTCCGAGTCATTATAGGTACGCCGTCCGATATCGGTCAAGAAACTATGCCCCGTTCACGCCATTGACAGCGGACCGAACAACATGTCATAGTCTCGCTTATTCGAGGCCGAATTGGCATATATGAAGTTTCTGCCACAGATACTGCTTACGGCCGCCATAATCGCCGTGGCGTCGGGAGTCATGGCGCTCGTATTTCGATCTTCGTCCCCCGGCGGCATGCAGATAACGCTCCCCACTGCAACGCCGGAGAACAGTCGAGAGGTCGCCGTGTACATCACCGGCGCGGTGCAGTTTCCAGGAGTGTACAGCCTGGTGGAAGGCGACCGCCTGCAGCAGGCGCTTCAAGCCGCCGGAGGCCCCACATCCGAAGCGGACCTTGCAGCCGTGAACCTGGCCGTACGGCTCAGCGACGAAGACCACTGGCACATCCCTGCTAAAGGTGAGCCGGTAACCGCTGCCGCCAATTCGACACCCGCCAACTCGCCTGCTGCTGCCAAATCCATTAGCACAGCCGGTCATCCAAAAATAATCGATGTGAATTCGGCTGATGTGGAGTTGCTCAAAACGCTGCCGGGCATAGGCGACGTCCGGGCGAGGGCCATCCTGAGCTACCGTGACGCCCACGGACCCTACCCCACCGTGGACGACCTGCTGGCCGTAAACGGCATAGGCCCCGCCACGCTGGAGTCGATACGCGACCTGATCGAAGCTCGCAAATAGACGCCCATCGACGCTTTCGCATGCCAAATTCCTTCGCACCCGCTCACAAGCTGAGCTAGCTGGACGCTGCCGACCCGTGCTCGTTATTCGGTAAGCACCCAGTCGAAGCCCATGCAACCCAGCATCTCCACCACAGAAGGCTCCGGAAAGCTAATCATCGCCCCAAAAGCCGCCTGCCCG
>JACZVF010000071.1 GCA_022572805.1 Chloroflexota bacterium | reverse complement strand
GCCATAACGGGCGGGGCATCGAGCGGTACAGTGTGCTGCGCTCCATGCGCGCCATCGACCGGGCCGATGTGGTCGTGCTCCTCATGGATGCCTCCGAGCTGGCCAGCAGCCAGGACACCCACATCGCCAAGTACATTCTGGACGGCTTCAAGGGAATCGTTCTGGCAGTCAACAAGTGGGACCTGGCCAAGGGGCTGGAGCTGACCGAGGAAAAGGCCATTCAGATGGTGCGGGACCGCTTCCGGTTCGCGTCCTATGCGCCAATCTGCCTGGTCTCCGCGCTGGAAGGCACCGGCATTGATGAGCTGCTGGACACCGCGAAGGACGTATTCGTGGAATGGAGCAAGGGCGTGCCGCGCTACGACTTGAGGCGTCGTGTCATGACCGCCGTGGCAGAGCATCCGCCGTCTCAGTCGGGCCGCCGGTCCCTGAAGATATACGGCGTGACAATGGACAAGACCGGTCCTCCCAGCTTCACCTTCTACGTGAACAGCGCGGAGATGGTCCACTTTTCCTACGCCAGGTACCTGGAGAACACCATTCGAGGTGCGTACGAGTTCCGGGGCAGCCCGCTAAGAATGCGCTTCAAGGGCAGGGGAGAGCAGTAATGGCCATACTGGTCATGGTCCCTATCGGATACCTGCTGGGGTCATTGCCCTTCGGGCTTATCATAGCCTGGATGGCCAAGCGGGTCGACGTACGCGACTACGGCAGCGGCAAAACGGGCATGACCAACGTTTTGCGCACCGTGGGCGTCAAGGCGGCCGCGCTGTCGATGGCGCTGGACATGGGCAAGTCCATACTGGCTGTGATTTTGGCACGTGTCTTATTCGACGACCGGGGTGCGGAGGTCGCTGCGGCTGTTGCCGCTTTGATTGGCCACAACTGGCCCGTGTACGTAGGATTTCGAGGTGGCAGGGGCACGGCGTCCGGTCTGGGCGGCCTGTTCATCCTGTCGCCGTGGGCGGGCCTGGTTGCCGCGCTGGTAGGCGTAACAACCATTGCTACTACCCGTTGGGTGTCCCTGGGTT
Organism: Chloroflexota bacterium; assembly: GCA_022572805.1. Classification (GTDB taxonomy): domain Bacteria; phylum Chloroflexota; class Dehalococcoidia; order Lucifugimonadales; family JADFKI01; genus Casp-Chloro-G4. The sequence continues at coordinate 10,974 of JACZVF010000071.1, read as the reverse complement.
CCATCCTGGGTACGGTATCGGGAGTCGTGATCCTCGCAGTGTTGGTGGCCCTGGGATTCGCGCCCGCCGAATACGTCTGGTACAGCATTATTGGGGGGGGCCTGGTTGTGGCGCGTCACTGGGACAACATCCTGCGGCTGGTTAAAGGCAAAGAGCGCAAGATCGGCGAGTCGGTGGACGTCGGAATTGACGAGCCTGGCGACGGTAAAGAGCGGCGCAGGGGCTTTTTTCGATGGCCAAAGTCGGCGTAGTCGGCACCACTAGCTGGGGCACTACCCTGGCCACGCTGCTGGCCGAATGCGACAACTCGGTGATGCTGTGGGCCCGCACGACCGATGAGGCGGAGGTCCTCGGGGGAGATGGCGAGAACCGTCGATTTCTTCCCGGTGTAAAGTTCCCCCCCGGCCTCATCGTAACCCCATCCGCAGACGAGGCGTTCTCCGGGGCCGATCTGGTCCTTATCGTCGTGCCGTCCAGCACGTTCAGGGACAACGTTAGACGCGTGGCGTCGTCATTCAATGCCGATGCTGTGGTGGTCAGCGCCACCAAGGGCCTGGAGGCGGCCACGGGGCTACGCATGAGCCAGGTGCTGGCAGAGGAGATGCCCCGCGGCAACAAGGACAATATTTGCGCGCTGTCCGGGCCGAACCTCGCCCGCGAGATCGTGCAGGGCAAGCCGTCGTCCACGGTAGTTGCATCTCAAAATCCCGACGCCGCAGTGAAGGCGCAGCATATAATCAACTCACCACCCAGGCTTCGCGTATACACCAATGACGACATTGTGGGCGTCGAGTTTGGCGGGGCGCTGAAGAACATCATCGCGCTTGGCGCCGGCGTCTGCGACGGCAGGGGTTACGGTGACAACGCCAAGGCGGCGTTCATGACACGAGGGCTCGCCGAGATAGGCCGCCTGGCTGCTGCTGCCGGGGCCAAGCCCTTGACGCTGGCGGGCCTGGCGGGCCTCGGCGACCTGGTGGCCACCTGTTCCAGCAGTCTCAGCAGGAATCACTACGTGGGCGAGCAGCTAGCCAAGGGCAAATCAATCGATGAAATTCGTGGGTCGATGGTGAATGTAGCCGAGGGCGTGGACACCACGGCAGCGGCAATGGGACTGTCGAGAAAACTAGGCGTCGAGATGCCCATAACGCAGGCGCTTTACGGCGTGCTGTTTGAGGGCGTGCCGCTGGATGAGGCCATATCGCAGCTTCTGGAGCGCGCACCGGGGTCTGAGTTTCTTTGATTGGGCTACATCGCAAGGGATTTTGTTAAAAGGCCGCTGGTCAATTCACCGTTCGCAATGAGCTCGTCGATGGGCAGGCCTAACGTGGCCTTTCTACCCCCCAGCTCTCCAAGCTCGTACAGTATGGCCGAGGCCACTACCAGGCCTGACGTCTCTGCCCGGAGGACGCGCTTGCCCAGCGTGACGGGCATGAGGCCGTTCGTTCGCGCCGTGTCCACCTCATAACTGGTGAAGCCGCCCTCCGGCCCGATAAATATGTTTACAGATGGGAGGGAGTCCCCACCAGAAGTCCAGACGCCGAGACGCGACTTCAAGCTGGCTGCGGACTCCTCCTCCCAGGGTATCAGCGACGAGCCTTCCGCCTGCGTGCAGCACGAATCGAAGTCCATTGCCTCTCGCAGGACCGGTATGCGTCCCCGGTGGGACTGCTCCGCAGCCTCCGTGACGATCTGTCGCCATCGTTCGTATCGCGCGGGAGAAGGCCGGTTCGTGGCCACCGTGCGTTGGCAGATAACGGGCACGAATGATGTAATGCCAATCTCAGTGCTCTTCTGCAGCACCTACTCGAAGCGGTCGGCCTTGAGAATGCACTGGTATAGGGTGATGGCTACCGAAGGCTCGGTTTTGTTGGCATATCGCCGGATGACCGCGCCTGAGACGCCGTACGTCTCAACGTCTTCCAGCCTTACCACATATTCCATACCCGTATCGTCAAGCACAACGATCTCATCACCGGCTCGGGCCCGGAGGACGCGCCGCAACTTATGCGAGACATCTCCCGGCAGCGTCACGGCGTCGCCCGCGATGCACTCGGGTGGGACGAAGAAGCGGTGCATGGGATCAGGGCAGGCGGCAGACCAGCGTGACCCAATCGCCGTCAACAAGGGTGCTTTCCAATGTAGCGCCGGCAGCCGTTAGGGCCTCTATGGGCCCGTCCTTGTTTTCCGCTAGAATGCCCGACGCGACGATCTTGCCGCCGGATTTAGTCGCCCTAACAAGCTCGCCGGAAATCTCGATGATAATCTTGGCTGAGATGTTGGCGACGGCAATGTCGTAGGCGTCGGCTCTCACGTCGGGGTGAGGCAGGCTGCCGTGGACGGGGCGAATGGTGTGCTCCAGGCCGTTGTCGCGTATGTTCTGCTTGGCAACGTTGACGGCCACGGAGTCGATCTCGATGCCAAAGACGTGCCGCGCGCCCAGTCTGGCCGCCGCTATGGAGAGAATACCGGAGCCGCACCCTACGTCGATTACGTCCATTCCCGGCTTGACCAGCTCGTCCAACTGCTCCAGGCACATCTTTGTAGTGGGATGGTGGCCGGTGCCGAACGCCATGCCGGGGTCCAGCGTGACGACCGCCTCGTGTGGCCTGGGCGAATACTCTTTCCAGCTGGGGGCGATTACGATGCGATTGGTGATGTGCAGCACGTCGAAGTGGACCTTCCAGGCGTCCTGCCACTCCTGCTCCTCGACCTCTCGCTCCTGCAAGCCTTCGATGGGCGATACGTGCGCCACCAGCCTTACCCCCACGTCGATCTGGTTTCGCCGCTCGTTCGTGGAGTCGTTGATGGGCAGGTACGTGGTTACGGTCACCCACTGGTCCGGAGACAGGGTCTCGCCCTCGTCCGGGTTATAGCTGCCGGCCTGCTCCACCGCCACGCCTCCATGGCCGTATCTGTAGAAGATCTGGGACAGGGGTTCCACGAACTCCTGCGGAGTGCTGACGCTCAGCTGCAGCCACTTCAAAGTTTTTGAGCCTCTTCCCTTTGACAAGATATCGGCGAATCAATATGGGCGACCCACCGCAGCGAATCGCCCATAAGAATACCACTTATTCCGGTGGCTGAATGGTTGGTGCGCCTACTCGTTGACGAAGGCGTCCTTGATCTTGGTGAAGATGCTCTTGTCCGGCGGATGGTCAGCTTTGGACTCGTCTCCAAAGCTTTCCGCCAGTTTCTCTAAAAGCGCCTGCTGCTCCTCGGTTAGGTCTGTTGGCGTGTTCACGAATACGTGCACTATCTGGTCGCCCCGGCGCTTGCTGCGAAGGTAAGGCACGCCCTTGCCTTTCAGCCGGAAGGACTGGCCCGACTGCGTGGCTGAGGGGATCTCCATCTCGGCCTCGCCTTTGAGCGTAGGAATGATTACCTTGGCGCCGAGGGCTGCCTGGGCAACGTTCAGCGGCAGGGTGTAGACAATGTCGTTGCCCTCGCGCCGGAAAATCTCGTGCGGCTTTATGCGCACTACTACGTATAGGTCGCCGGCAGGCCCTCCGTTGATTCCCTGTTCGCCCTCGCCGCGCAGCCGCACCTGTGTGCCCTCTTCGATGCCGCCCGGGATAGAGACTTCTAGCTTTCGGTTGCGCCTCTCCTGCCCGGAGCCTCTGCACCGGGAGCAAGGATCGGTGATGATTCTTCCATCGCCGCGGCAGACGTTGCAGGCCACGACCTGCACGAACTGCCCGAAAACGCTCTGATGGGCCCTGCGGACCTCGCCGACGCCGCCACAGTTGGAGCAGGTCTGCGGCGCGGCCCCGCCCTCGCTCCGTGAGCCGTGGCAACTGCTGCATGTCTCAGTCCGCTGCAGTTCCACGTCCTGGTCCACGCCGAAGACAGCCTCCTCGAACTCCACGGTTAATGAATACTGCAGGTCGGAGCCGCGGCGCGCTGCGTTGGGTCGGCTCCGGGATGAGCCGCCGAAAAAGGCGTCGAAGATGTCGCCGAAGCCGCCGAAGTTCTCGAAGCCTTCGAAGCCTTTGCCGTTTCCCGTGACTCCGGCGTGGCCGAACCTGTCGTAGGCGCCGCGCTTTTCGGAGTCCGAAAGGACCTGGTAGGCCTCGTTTATCTCCTTGAACTTCTCCTCTGCGCCCTCCCGCCTGTTGCGGTCGGGATGGTACTCCATGGCCAGCTTGCGGAAGGCCTTCTTGATGTCCTCGTCCGAGGCAGCTTGGGAGACGCCAAGCGTGTCGTAATAGTCTCTTTTTCTAGTTGTCATAAGCTGCTAAGTTTTGCATCTGCCGGCATTAAAATCGCCATGTACACGCCGCCGCCCGTGCCCGCGGCAACGGGGCCATATTAAATTCTACGGAGCGCCATTCTTAATTATATGTCACTTCTCGACAAGTAAACAAGCCGTTTGACCGCAGGGTAGCACTTCGTATCCTTGTGAATAGACCGGGGTTTCACTAACCGCCTACGGCTCCCCCACATTATCATGGCCCGTACCCAACGGCGTCGGTACTTGCCCCTATTGTCGGGTTTCAGCCAGCATATCCAGTAGGGCCAGGCCGAGGACGATCTGACTGCCCATTAGCTCCGGGTCCACGAATTCGATTGTGTCCCCGGGCGAGTGGATTCTGGAAAAATCGTCGGCGAAAAAGAACACGACGGGAACATCCGCCGCCAGGAAGGGCGCGTGGTCGCTGCTGCCGCCAGTCAATCCGGGACTTAATGCGATAGACAGGCCATTGGCGTTGGCGTAGTCCATCACCAGGCCCACCAGGGCGTCGTCGCCCAGAACGGAGGCCTCACCAGAGCCCAGGGCGTCGTAATTCAGCATGACGATGATCTCGGAACGCTCGGCCTCGGTCAGGTTGTCTACGTAATGCCTGCTGCCAAGGAGTCCGAGCTCCTCGACGCCGAAGAATACGAACCGCAGCGTAAATGGGAATTCACTGTTCTGAAGCTCCCTTGCCAGGATCACTAGGGATGCGACGCCCGTGCTATTGTCGTTGGCGCCCTTGGTCTCGGGAACGGTGTCGTAGTGGGCCCCGATTATTACGACGCCCTGTCCTGCCGTGCCCGGCCGCTCGGCGATGACGTTCTGGCTGTTCCGAATGTCTAGCTGCACCGTTACGTTGGCGATGATGTCATCGCCGGATTCCAGGTCCTCCAGAAGGTCGAGACCGTCCTCCTGCGTAACGGATACCACTGGTATGGGGCCTGTCTCCATGAGGGTGCCGCCGAAACCGCCGGGCATGTTGTTGAATACCACGGCAGCGACGGCGCCTGCCTCCGCCACCCGCGCAACCTTCTCCTGGAAGGTAATCCTGCCCCGTTCGATCAGGGCCACGGAGCCCGTTAGTCCGGCATCGGGTATGTCCTCTTCAAACGCTCTTTTCACAAAGACCAGCGGGCCGGTGACGTCGCCTAGGCCGGAGTTGGACATGGGAAACGCGCGGATCTGGCGTTCATTTTCCGTACTTCCGTTGGTAATCACGTTGAGCGCAGGCACATCTCTGGAGATTTGCTCCGCAGTCAGCTCCTGAAGCTCTGCTTCGTAACCAAGCTCAGCCAACTCATCTCTCAGGAAAATTGCGGCGGCTAGCTCCTCATCGGTGCCGCTCTCTCTAGGGCCGAACTCCTCAATGAAAGTAGCAAGGTATTCCAGGCTTTCCCCCGATATGCGATCCGCCTGCTTTTTCGCATCACTGGGTATAGACACCGTTCCCGATGCCGTGCCTGGACTCGTTGCGGGCGTTGGCTGCGCCTGCGGAACTGCGGTTGGCAAGATTGAGAGGGGTGTTGCCGTTGGTGGGGGTGTAGCGGCAGGAATCGCCGTGGCGGCAGGCGTAGGCGACTGCGTGGCTTCTACTGGCGGTGCGGGCGCTGTTGCGGCGGGGGTGGGGCCCGTCCCGCAGGCGACCAGCACGAGCACCGTAATCGACAGCGCCGTTGCCATCGCCCAGCGTCGGCTTTTCAGTCTATTTGGATCTCTTAGATAATTTGGAAATTTAGCGATGACCAATCTCTCCCAACTGCGTAATGGGTCCGCGATTTGGGGCGTGAATTAACGCGGGACAGCCCCTAAGCCGTTTCCGATCACAAGTTTTGATGGCGATAGGGACGACAAGGTGCTGATGTAGTTAAAACGTTTCGGAGACCGGAAAGGATGCTGCAACGCAATCCCGGACAATGCCAAGTAACTATCTCAAAAAGGCGGATGCCTTGTTCTCGCCCACCCACTCTGGGGGCTCTTGTTCCTGGGGGCACATCCCCCAGGCCCTCTGCCAGAGGGGCTTTCCCGCTCTGGACTCCCCCATGACGATTTTAAGATAGTGACTGAGTACTCGCAACGTAGGATGCCGACAGCTCCACGATGAGCATGTCCAGCGCCATCTGCTCGTCTGCGGCGCCGGTCTTGATGGCGATGTCGGCCTCCAGCAGCTTTCGGTGGATGAGCTTCAGGCGTTCCGTTGTGAAGCGGCCCTCCTGTTCGAGCGTCTTCGTGAGAGGATATCCGGAAAGTGACAGCCGTGAACCCATCTCCTGGTGGGGGACTCTCTGCGCCCTCAGGTCCTTGGCCAGCAGCAGCAGGCGTGATTGCCGTGCAATCATGGTGATGACGTAAGTGGCCGGGTGTCCCGCCGACGTGATCTGCTGGATCATGCGAAGGGCCGCGCCGGCACGGCCTTCCAGCACGGCGTCCACGGCGGCGAATATGCTGGCCTCCCTGGCATAGGAAACCAGCTCGTTGACGTGCCCCTGCGTTATGGTCTCGCCGGAGCTATACAGCGCCAGCTTCCGAAGCTCGGAGTCCAACACCCGTGTGTCGGCGCCAATAGTCTCCGCCAGCGTGGCGATGGCTCTGGGCTCGATCGAGACGCCCAGCTTCTCGGCAAGGCCCCTGATCCAGCCGGGCAAATCCCGCACGGAGGGCATGGGGAAGGTCTGCACTGTGGCATGGGGTTTGATGTGCCCCATGAGAGGGTTTCGGGCCGACACCCGGCCGTCGACGAAGATGAGGTCGGTGGTGTCCGGCACCGTGGGCAGGTACTCCTTCATTCCATCCCATGCTCCCAACACGCTCTCGCTTTGCTGCGTGCGGGCTTGACTTCGCGTGGCGCCGAAGCCTCTGGTCTCGAAACGGGAAAGCAGGCCGCGCACTATTACCACGCGCTTGTCGGCCAGAAAGGGCACCGTGCTGCAGGTGGCGGCGAACTCGTCGAAGCCGACAGCCGCGCCGTCCAGCGTGGAGATATTGATATCCTGCAGCTCTTCGGGCCCGGCGTTCGCCTTGAGGGAGGCCAATGCCTCCTCCAGCGAGAGCCCGTCTTCTCCGTAAAGAAGGTATATCAAGTTTCTTGTATCCTCAAGGCAGCAAGTACGCCGAGATGGGATTTACGAGCCCCTAGCCTGTGCGTACCTTCCTTGCACGCCGAAGTTGCGCTAAAGTTATAATGAATCCAGAGGGGAGGGGACATCACATGCTGAGACCGTCCTTAATCATGCTGCTGATGCGCACAGGCGTGTTTCGCCTGATAATGAAGCTGCTGATGGACCGCCGCGTTCCCATCCGGGCCAAGGTGGTCATTCCGGCAGCCATTATCTACATTATCTCGCCCTTCGACCTCGTCCCGGACATCGTACCAATTTCGGGCTGGATAGACGACATTCTCGTAACGTTGCTGGCTGCGGCGATGTTCCTGTCAATGACGCCCAGGGATGTGTTAATGGAGCATTTGGGGCGCTCCGAAGCGAGAAAGTCCAGAAAAGGCAAGGTCATCGACGGCGAGTACAGGGTGTTGCCTGATGATGCCGGTGACCCAGACGATGGCAGCGACGAAAATTCCAAAGACGGGAACTCCAAGGCGGCGTAGGACTTGCGTGCAAGGCTCATGCCATAAGGTCACGCTGGAGTTTCACTTAGAGAAAACCCCTCAAAAAGTCTTTCTCTTGACGCCGCAAAAACCTTACATAGAAAGCACAGAAATGGTGAAATTAGTTCATGGAGATTGCCATAATTGGTCTGCCGCAGTGCGGCAAGACGACTATATTCAACGCCGCCACCAGAGGCTCCGCCGAGGTGGTGGCATACGCTAACAAGCCTAATATCGGCGTGGCCAAGGTGCCCGACAAGCGGCTGGACGTGCTGGAGGGTATGTTCAACCCCAGGCGCACCGTTCACGCCGAGGTCATGTACGTAGACATACCCGCCGCGCCCGAAGGTCTTGGCAAGACTCAGGGCATCTCTGGCGAGTACCTGAACTTCCTGCAACGGGCCGACGCCTTGCTTATCGTGGCGCGGTCCTTCCAGGACCCGTCGGTGCCTCACGTCGCGGAGTCACTTGACGCCTTTCGCGATATCGACACCATGCTGTACGAGCTGACCTTTGCCGATCTGGAGATACTGGAGCGACGTCTGCAGCGGGTCGCCGACGGCTTCAAGGGCGCAGGCGGCGCGGAGCGGGATGCCCTGACCAGGGAGCAGGCGCTTCTGGACCGCATCAAGAACGCGCTGGAAGGCGGCACCCATCTCCGAGACCAGAGTCTGACCGACGACGAGAAGAGGCTTTTGTCAGGCTTCCAGTTTCTGACGTCGAAGCCGCTCATCGTGGTGGTGAATGCGGGTGAGGACCAGCTGGACCAGATTGCAGACATGGAGGCAAGGTTGACGTCCGACGTGGAGGGCACCAATATCAAGGCGGCTGCCTTATGTGGCAAGCTGGAGATGGAGCTGGCCCAGATGGGGCAGGACGAAGAGGAGGAGGCGGATTTCCGAGCGTCCATGGGCGTAGTGGGAGAGTCGGGGCTTAACCGCATGATAAGCATGTCCTACTCCGCGCTGAACCTGGTCTCATTTCTGACGGTGGGCGAAGATGAGGTGCGGGCGTGGCCGATCACTCGGGACATGCATGCGCAGCAGGCGGCCGGCAAGATTCACACCGACCTGGAACGGGGCTTCATTCGCGGAGAGGTGGTCACTTACGACGACCTTTGCAAGTACGGCACGCTGGCCGAGGCCCGCAAGAAGGGCGTTCTTCGCCAGGAAGGCAAGACATATCCGGTGCAGGACGGTGATATCATGAACATCCTCTTCAACGTGTAATCTTCGGATATTTTGGATAACTGTTGCGTGACGTGACTACTCAAGAGACCCGGCGCATATCCCTATACGTGCACGTGCCCTTCTGCGAGACGAAGTGCCCCTACTGCGACTTCAACACGTACGCCCGGATAGAGTGGCTGATGCCGTCCTACATCAAGGCGCTGGTGCGCGAGATAGGGCTGTGGGGCAGGCTGCTGGGGAGCCCTACGGTGCACACCGTATTTCTGGGCGGCGGAACGCCTTCTTACTTGCCCTCCGAGGACATCGAGAAAATCATGGCAGCCGTGCGCGTCGACTTCGTGCTTGAAGGCGACGCAGAAATCACCATGGAGGCCAATCCCGGCGACTTCGATGCGCGCAAGCTGGAGAGCTACCTTGCCGCAGGCGTGAACCGGCTCAGCATCGGCGTGCAGAGCTTCGACGACGGCCTCTTGCAGAAGCTGGGACGGCGTCACTCGGCCAAGGGCGCCGGCGACGCCTACCGCATGGCCATTGATGCCGGCTTCGACAACGTGAGCATCGACCTGATGTACGGCCTGCCCTATCAGGACGCCGGGCAGTGGGAGTCTACGCTGGACAAGATGTCCGATCTGAATCCAGTGCACGTTTCCATGTACTGCCTGACGCTGGAGGGCGGCACCCCCATGGAGCAGTGGGTGAAGTCGGGCCGGATGCCGGAGCCCGACCCGGACCTGGCCGCGGACATGTACCTGTCGGCGCAGGAGCGCATGAGAGAGCAGGGCTACCGGCATTACGAGATCTCCAACTGGGCGAAGACTGGCATGGAGAGCCGCCACAACCTGACGTACTGGCGCAACGAGCCGTACCTCGGCGTGGGCCCCGGCGCGCATTCCTATATGCTGGGCCTAAAGGGCCTGCCCGGCTACCGCTTCTTCAACCTGAAGTCGCCGCGAGACTATATAGAGCGTCTGAACGCGCCCCTTGATGAATTGTTGGGTCCGTCGGATGTCGACATGAAGGAAACAATCGAAAATGTGGCGGTAGTTGATGGCGTGGAGGATATCGATAAGGACCTGGAGATGGCCGAGACCATGATGATGGGCCTGCGGTTGGATGTGGGCATCGAGGTCGAGACTTTCAGAAAGCGCTTCGGTGGGCCGCCCTCCGACTACTATGGCGAAACCCTGGACGATCTGGTGACGCTGGGCCTGCTGACCACCGACGATGGCAGTCTGCGGCTAACGCACCGGGGCCGCATGATGGGCAACCAGGTCTTCAGCCGGTTTTTCTGAACGGGTGCGAGGGCATGAGTTACGCGCAAGCGTTCCAGCCCCGATGAAGGCTACCGGAGTTCGAAATCCGCTGGACCATAATATAGAGGGCTAAACCCCTTGGTGGCGTAGAACAGGTATTCCCTCTCCGCCAACGGAACATAGAGATAAATCTTATAGCCTGGATATTCTCCGGTAGTGCAATAGGCATGTATCTCATAACAGTCGTTGGACCAGACGACTTCCTCAACTGGCCGTTCATGAACAACGGCTTCCGTGCTAGAAAGTCCGAGAAGTCGCGCGAGTTCTCTGCTTGCGTTTTCAATCATCTTACAGGCGTCAGCTACGCCGTCCCCGTTGCTGTCCAGTTGATCGGAATTGGATACAAAGGGGCAGTTGTCCCGGATGTCCAGGTGACCATCTTGATCGGAGTCTTCACTGGTAGACAATTTGACGGAAGGCATCTCTCTGGGTGCCTCTGAGTCTACGATGAAGGTAATGTGATCACTAAAAATATCCCCTGCTTCTCTATTAATCTGCCATGCGCCATATTCGATAACACCTCGTCGGCCTTGCAATGTGACTCGCGCCTCTCCATCAGGCACGTCCTCTGGCACTATCCAAACCCAATCAAAGAATTCCATTAGGCCCCGTTCCTTCAGAAACTCGTTTAGGGGCATA
>JACZVF010000279.1 GCA_022572805.1 Chloroflexota bacterium | reverse complement strand
AATGTCCACAGCCTCTTGCAGGCCTTGCGGCCTGAGCTCCCCGTCCATGAAGCTGATGTTGCAGTCTTTTGTGCCGCCGTGCAGCGAGTGCATCATGGGGTCCATTTTGAAGGCGCTGTGCCCCGAGGCAACGATCTCCTTTGCATCCGCCACTGCCCCCTCCGGTGTGTCTGGCTCGGGCGGATGGGTGTACAGCGCGATGCGGTCCCGCACAGGCCCTCCCAGCAGCGCGTATATAGGCTTGCCAAGGCTTTTGCCCAGGATATCCCATAGCGCGATGTCGATCCCGCTGATGGCAGCCGTGGTGGCGCCGCGGGTGCCGGTGTAGGTGAACAGCCGGAAGGTCCGCTGCCATATTGACTCGATGGCAGTGGGGTCCTGCCCAACCAGGAAATGCCGCAGCTCCTGTATGTAACGGCCCACTGCCCGGTTGCCCACGGAGCCGGGGTAGTTGGTCACCTCTCCCCAACCGGATATACCCTCGTCCGTCTCCACCTTGACGAAGATGAACTCTCTTGTTGTTGGCAGCCTTGGGCGGTCACCGCCGGGCCTGTCGTCCCAATCGGTCTCGATGACATAAGTCTTTACGTCGCTGATTATCATTCGTCAGTCCTCGCTTGTAGCTGTGTTACTTCCCGTTGTTCCTTCTGAGCAAAGCACTTGCGATACCAGTTCATGAAACATTCCAGCGGGGATGCCCAGCCGCCTCTTTCTGCAGGCGTTCGGGCAGCCAGTCTCTGACGGCCGGCTCTATGTAAAACATTGGCTCCAGGAGGTCGTCCTCGGACTGAATCAGCCCCTCCTCTATGGACAATCTAGCGGCCCCGGTGCCGGGCAGCACTCTGCTTCCTACCCGCAACACTGCGAAGGCCGGCTTAACGTCTATCAAGAACTGAAGTTTCTGGTTTACCGTGTTCTCCGTCTCACCCGGGTCACCGAAACCGATGTTCAGAGTGTGGGGAAGCCCAACCGACCGGCAGGCCTCGGCCACGTCGCCCAACTCCTCCAATCTGCCTGTCAGGTCCCTGCCCTGAGAGCTGCCTTGCGCCAGCAAAGCCAACGAGCAGCCGGCGCGCTTCATGAGGTCGGCCAACTCGCTGTCGAACTGGCCCGCTCGCAGGTAGGTGTTCCAGCGTATGCCCAGCTCGGCATCTATTACTTTCTTGCACAGCTCCTTGGCATGGTCCATGGGAATATTGAAGCCCGGGGTGATGAAGAAGAACTTACGAATGCCGAATTCGGCCTGCATGTCTTTTATCTCGTCCACAATCTCGGAAACGCCCCGGATGCGCCAGTCCTCCCCGGTATACTGCGATGGCTTCCCCTCTGCCTCATAGTAGGCCCGTGGCAGCTTGGTTACGACGCCGATGCCGAATCCCGAGCCGTTGTACTTCTTCATGTCCAACAGGTCCAGACGGGGCGGCTTGTTGAAATCGGCCGAGAAGCTGCCCTCGCTTGCCTCGGTCTCGCCGCCGTCAGGTCGCACCAGACCGGGAATGCCTCTGTAGTCGGCGCCTGAGTCCAGCCCATCCAGAAGCTGGGAGAAGGCCTCTGCGCCATCGCCCACAATGCCCAGGTCGGCCCCCAGGTACTCCAGGCACCGGGCGGGCAGAATGCTGAAGGCAGGCCCGCCGCAGACCGTGGTTGCCTTCCCCGCAGCGCGGATACGCTGGACGATTTCCTTCACTGCGGGAAGATTGGACACTGGGTTGAAGTAGCTCTGATTGTCCAGGTTGCGTATCGAAAGGCCGACCACGTCCGGCTGAAAGTCCCTTACGGCTGCCTCCACCTCAGCGGGCCCATCCTCTGCAAACATGAGGTCCAGCACACGCATCTCGTGGCGAGACTCGTCCACGCCGGCGGCCAGGTACGCGAGGCCAATCGGCACGGGACGCACGACCATCCTGTCCATGTACCGTTCCGTTTGATTGGTGGCAACGAGCAAAACTCGCATCAGGACCCCTCTCACGTCGCCGCTAATTCCGTCCGAGGATACCACAACCAATGTGGCTGAACACGGCGCCGCCCCTCCCTTTGTAGACGGCTCCACGCCACTTGTTGTACGGCGCCCGACCATGCAATACAATAGCGCGGATTCAAGGCCGTAATCCGCTTTGCACAATAGGCCGTCTCATCGCCTATGGTCCGACAAGCACACCTCGAACGTAGGCATGAAATTAGGTTCGTTCCGTCCGCCGCGTCGGATCGAAGGGCGTTCCCTGCAATTCCGGGGCTTATAGTGTGAGGCCACTCCATCATATGAATTTGAGAGGCGTGGCACATGAGAGTAAACAATGTCGTGACCAAAATGCAGGCTAACGAAATGGCGTTTGGATGCAACTTTTCCTTCCCATCCACAACGCTGATAGAGCTGGCCTCCATGGCCGGTTTCGATTTCGTGACCTTCGACAGCGAGCACGGACCCTTCACCGTGGATATGCTGGACGACCTCTGCCGCCTCTCCAGCATGGCGGGGCTGACGCCCATGGCCAGGGTACCCAACATCGAGGACTCTACGATACTGCGATTTCTCGACCGGGGCATCATGGGCATCACAGGCCCGCACATCATCAACGGGGACCGCGCAAAGCAACTGGCAAACGCCTGCCGATACGTGCCCAGGGGCAAACGCAGCTTTGGCTCCGGCCGCGGCGCGTACTACGGCAACTTCGACTCAGGCCCGGCCTACATGGAGCACACCAACAACAACATCCTAGTAATTGCACAGTTGGAGGATGTGGAAGTCCTGGACAATATCGACGACATCCTGTCGGTGGAGGGCATCGACCTTTTCGCTTCAGGGGCGCAGGACATCGCGCAGTCCATGGGATTGCAAGGACAGCCCAATCATCCCGACGTGCAGGCGTTCGAGAGCAAGGTGAGGGACATTGTTCATGCCGCCGGTCGAAAAATGGCCGAGGACGTCATGGCGTCGGTCCGGGCCGCCAACCTGTTCCTGGACGGGTGCAAAAGTTACTTGGCTCAAAGCCGTTCCTGAATTCATGGACGAGTCTGGCACCCGACTGTAAGGCCGCTAACGAGCCCATGTGAGATGTCATTCTGAGGAGTGGAGCGACGAAGAATCCAGGCGCGGGATTTCAGGCTCTTCGTCCGCCGCGGACTCAGCGTGACGTACAGAGTGTTGTTGGAGACTCTTATAATAACGCCGACGCCGAAAGGACGAAAAATGCGATCCCAGGTCCGGTTGAACATCCATACCCCAAAAGCCT
>JACZVF010000070.1 GCA_022572805.1 Chloroflexota bacterium | reverse complement strand
CAGTTTATCACAGGGCTGTACCCAATCCAAGGTATTCCCGCGACACGGGCGCGGAGGTCCTCCATTTCGAACGATCATCCCAGGGAAAGGGTAAGCCCCAGAGGGGACTCGAACCCACTAACCTGCCGATTACAAGTCGGCTGCGCTACCGGTTGCGCCACTGGGGCACCAGTTTTGTGCGGCCGACAACACCGGATGCTGGGATCGATTCGGCCCTCACACAAATGAGGCTAGCTGCCACGTAGTCTGGCCACTAGCCCGCTACTTATATATTGTAGGGGATGTCCTATACTCGGTCAACTGATATTTTGACCTTTGAAGGCCCATAAGAATTTGCCGTAACTCCTCTTTTGATTAGGAGGCGGCTCCGTGATTTCGCACTGGAGGCAGGGAGATGAGTTGGACCCGGTTCAGGACTCCAAAAGCTGGTCTTCGGCCTCGCGCTGGACGGCCCGGTGGACTTCCTGCAGCGGCAGAGCCTGCTCGATGGCGATGCGCTTTACGTCCTCGTATTCCGGCGCCACGCTGACCGCAGCACCCTCCAGGCGCTTCACCTTTACGGACACCGTCCCGAAAGCGGTCTCAATCTTCACGACCTGTCGTTCCGCCTCGTATCGTTCCAGTTGGCGCACACGTACTCCCAGCGTGGAAGTCTCTTTCATCACCATGTTAATGGCCTTGGTTTCCAGGTCGCTGTGAACGATAGCGCTGAGCATCGTAGCAGGGCGGTTCTTTTTCATCTGTATGGGTGTGAACCAGACGTCCCTGGCGCCAAGGTCGAAAAGCCGCTCCTGAACGTAGCCGAGCATCTCGCCGGTCATGTCGTCGAGATTGGTCTCTATCAGACGCATGTCGGTGTTGTAGAGCGCGCCAGTCTCCTCGCCATACCACAGGACCAGGGCGTTGGGGTAGTGAGCGGACTCGCGCGTTCCGAGCCCGTAACCCACCCGCTCCACATTTAGGCTGGGCTGTTGGAAGGTGGCTAGCGTCGTGAGGATCGCTGCCCCGGTCGGCGTGACCATCTCTCCGGTGTCAGTGGCGTTTCCCGGCGGTGGCACCACTGGCGCACGCGCCATGGCGAACAGGGCCGCTGTCGCGGGGGCGGGGACCGGCATTACGCCGTGCTCCGTCTTCACCACGCCTGACCCCGATGGGAACGGCGAGCAGTACAGGCGGTGTATCCCCAGTATCTCAAGTCCTGCCACGCTGCCAACCACGTCGACCAGCGTGTCCAATGTCCCTAGTTCGTGAAGGTGCGTCTCGTCAATCGGAGTGCCATGCACCGCCGATTCGGCCTCGGCCATTCGCCGGAACACCGCACAGGACCTCTCGACCACCTTCTCAGACAGATTTGAAGCCTCCACGATAGCGATGAAATCGGAGAAGTTTCGCTTGCGGTTTCCGCCGTTGCTGAGCTCAACTTTCAGGTGCGTGCCCTCCAGGCCACCGCGCTGGGACTTCTGCTCAGTCAGAGTGTATCCATCGGCCTTTAGCTTGGAGAGCTCACCATTCAGGTCATCCAGCGATACGCCGGAATCTATGAGAGCTCCCAGGATCATGTCACCGCTGGCGCCACCAACGCACTGTATGAATGCACTTCTCATCGAGGCCCCCCCTTCACGATTAAACCGCGTGATGTATGTTTTAGCGATTGGGAATCATTGTGGAAAATCGGACGGCTACCCGATTACATCCACCTGTGGCTTCAGGCCCAGACCCACGGCCTGCCTAATGTGGGCTACGGAAACGGCTTGCAGGGGCGCGGCGCTTGACTCCCGCGCAATTGGGTCGCCCGGGTGCAGGCAACGCTGGAAGCCCAGGCGGGAAGCCTCCTGTAGCCGCCGCTCCAGTTGAGGAATCCGCCGGACCTCTCCGGTCAGGCCCAACTCCCCAACCGCGGCCAGCCCAGGGTCTACCGGCTCGTTCCGATAGCTTGAAACAATGGCCAGGGCCACGCTCAGGTCTGCCGCAGGCTCGCTTATTTTGAGGCCGCCCGTGACGTTGACGATAACATCCTGATTTGCCAGAGGAATGCCGGCCCGCCGGCTCAGCACGGCGCACACGAGCAGCAGCCTGTTGTGGTCGATACCCGTGGCCACTCTGCGAGGGGTCGGCAACACCGACGGACTGGTCAGCGCCTGCACCTCGACTAACAACGTCCGGGTGCCCTCCAGTACAGGCACGACGGCCGATCCAATGGCGCCATTGGCGCGTTCCGCCAACAGGCTTCTGGATGGGTCAAGCACGTCCTGAAGGCCATTGCCGGTCATCTCGAACACGCCGATCTCGTTGGTTGAGCCAAACCTGTTTTTGACGCTGCGTAGAATCCGCCAGGAGCTGACGGGGTCGCCTTCCATGTACAGGACAACGTCCACCATGTGTTCCAGCACCCTGGGGCCGGCGATGTCACCGCCCTTGGTCACGTGTCCTGTCACGATCACCGGCACGTTGCGGGCCTTGGCCCAGTCCAGGAGCTTGCGTGTACACTCCCGTATTTGTGAAAGGCTGCCGGGTTCGGAAGGGACATCCCTGTCGTAAAGCGTCTGGATGGAATCCACGACCGCCAGGCCGGGTGGTTCCGCATCCAACTGTGAAAGCACATCTCCAATGTCGGTTGCCGGCAGCAGATAAAGGTTTTGGCCGTCGATTCCGAGCCTGTCGGCCCGGAGCTTTATTTGCGATGCGGACTCCTCGCCCGACACGTACAGGACGGCGCTTCCGGACTTTGCGATATCTCCGGCCAATCTGAGCAGAATGGTGGACTTACCGATGCCGGGATCGCCTGCCACCAGGACGAGCGAGCCGGGCACTATGCCTCCGCCGAGAACCCTGTTGAACTCCTCTGATGACGTAACAATGCGTGGAAGGTCATCCGTGGAAACATCAGCCAGTTGCACCGCCATGCTCCGCGACGCCGACATCCAAGAACGGTGGTTGTAACCGTTGCCTTGCCGTACCTCGGCCAGCGTGTTCCAACTGCCGCAGGAGGGGCATTTGCCTTCCCATTTCGCGGTGTCGTTGCCGCATGAATCGCAGACGAAAACCGTCTTTTCCTTTGCTTTTGGCATGTCTTCACTACCCCACTGCTCACGCGGTGAATCATCGGCAATGTAAGCGAGTGCTATTCTAGCAAAGCCCATATCAGAACAATAGTACCAAAAGATGGATTTTCGTCGTCATTTTCCGAATTGTAAATACAACTCTATCTTATTAAACCAATAAACAAAGGCCTGGAGGCGTCAAACGCATCCAGGCCTTCATAACCTTAACGATTTCCTATGGACGTTAAGCTACAGGCACCGCCTCTTTCTCTTTGGCCTTGACGACCAGATCGTCGTCTTCCACCTCTACGACCGCCGTGTCGCCGGGGTTCAAGTGACCGCCCAAAATTGCGTCCGACAGGTTATCCTCAATATGGTCCTGAATGACTCTGCGCAACGGCCTGGCCCCAAACTGCGGATCGTAGCCCTTTTTGGCAATCCATTCCTTGGCGTCGTCGGTTACCTCCAGGTCGATGCCCTTCTCAATCAGGTTGGATGAGACCTCCATTAGCATAAGTTTGACGATGTCAACCATGTGGTCCTGAGTGAGCGCATGGAACACCACCTGGCCATCGATGCGGTTCAGGAATTCAGGCCTGAAGAACCGCTTGACCTCGTCGAGGACATTGTTCTTCATGCGTTCGTATGCATGGTCAGCGTCCTTCTCAGCGTCGCCCCTGGACGCGAAGCCAATGAACCGGTCCTGCCTGATGAGGTCGGAACCGATATTGCTGGTCATGACGATGATTGTGTTTCGGAAGTCCACCTTTCGACCCTTGGCGTCCGTCAGGTGGCCGTCGTCGAAGATCTGCAGCAGAATGTTGAAGACCTCTGGGTGGGCCTTCTCGATTTCGTCCAGCAGTATAACCGAGTAAGATTTTCGCCTTACAGCCTCCGTTAGCTGGCCACCCTCGTCGTAGCCAATGTAGCCTGGGGGGGCGCCCACAAGCCTGGCCACGGAATGCCGCTCCATGAACTCCGACATGTCTATACGAATCATCGCGTCTTCGTTGCCGAACATGAACTCAGCCAGCTTCTGCACCAGGTAGGTCTTGCCGACTCCGGTGGGGCCCAGGAACATGAACACGCCCGTGGGCCTCTTGGGGTTTTTCAGACCGGCCCTGGCCCTCCTGACCGCCTTGGAAATGACCTTGATTGCCGCGTCCTGGCCCACTACCTTTTCGTGCAGGACCTCTTCCATGTTCACGAGCCGTTCGGTTTCGGTGACCGCCAGGCGCGTGACGGGGATGCCCGTCCACATGCTGACGACTTCCGCGATGTCTTCCTCACTTACGATGGGGGTGTCTTCGCCCCTCTCGGACTGCCAGTCGGTTTCCAGCTTGTCCAGCTTATCTGAGAGATTCATCTCGCGGTCACGAAGCTCTGCGGCGTACTCGTACTGCCGTCCGGATATGGCCTCGTCCTTCTCTTTACGCACGCTTTCCAGCATCTTCTTGGACTCTTTTACCGTCAGCGGAGCCGTGGAGTAGTTTATACGCACCCTGGATGCGGCCTCGTCGATCAGATCGATAGCCTTGTCAGGCAGGAACCTGTCTGCGATAAAGCGGGCCGCCATACTGGCCGCCGCCCGCAGGGCTTCGTCGGAAATCTTTAACTCGTGGTGGTCTTCGTACCGACTCCGGATGCCCTGGAGAATCTCCACGGTCTCCTCTACGGTAGGCTCCTCCACACGAACGGGCTGAAAGCGCCGCTCCAATGCCGGGTCCCTTTCGACGTACTTGCGGTAGTCGTCCAGCGTCGTGGCGCCGATTGTCTGCAGCTCGCCCCTTGCCAGCGATGGCTTCAGGATGTTTGCCGCGTCGACTGCCCCTTCTGCTGCGCCGGCGCCGACCATCGTATGTATCTCGTCGATAAAGAGCACACAGTTCCCTGATGCGCGTATCTCGTCGACAACCTTTTTCAGGCGCTCCTCAAACTCTCCGCGGTACTTGGTGCCGGCGACCAGCGCGCCCATATCCAACGTCACCAGACGCTTGCCCTGCAGTGTGCTGGGCACGTCGTTATTGGCTATCTGCTGGGCAAGAGCCTCTACGATGGCCGTTTTGCCTACGCCAGGCTCACCGATAAGCACGGGGTTGTTCTTCGTACGCCGGCTGAGTATCTGGGTGACGCGCTGAATTTCCTTTTTGCGGCCCACCGTGGGGTCCAGCTTGCCGGCTCTGGCGGCCTGCGTCAGATCGATGCCCAGCTGGTCCAGCGTTGGAGTCTTCGTCTGAGGGCGGGCGCTGCTGCCGCTCTGCGGGCTCTGCGAGGACTGAGTCAAGATTCGGCTCGTCTCGCCGCGGACCTTGTCCAGGTTGACGCCCAGGCTTTCCAGAACGCCCGCCGCGACGCCTTCGCCCTCGCGCATCAGACCGATGAGCAGGTGCTCAGTCCCGATGTAGTGGTGGTTCAGGCGTCGTGCCTCGTCCACCGCCAGTTCAATGACCTTCTTAGCGCGGGGAGTGAGTCCGATCTCTCCGGGAGTGGAGCGCTCACCTCGCCCGATGATGAATTCTACAGCTGAACGTACCTTGTGAAGCTCTACCCCGAGATTGGACAGCACCCTCGCGGCCACGCCGTCGGTTTCTCGGACCAAGCCGAGCAATATGTGCTCCGTACCAATGTAATTATGGTTGAAGCGTTGGGCCTCTTCTTGGGCTAAAGAAAGGACTCTGCGTGCCCTCTCGGAAAACTTTTCGAACCTACTTGCCATTTCTCACTTCTCCTGGAAGGAGTTTTGCTTTAGCGGATATTCAGGTTACAGGAGCTCCTCCTCCGCCGCCTTTAGACTAAGCCCCAGCCGTCTTCGCTCCGGCTCGATCCTCAGGATCTTGAGCTTAACCTCATCCCCTTCTCCCACAACTTCTTTGGGGTGCTGAATCATTCGCGAAGTTAACTCTGATATATGTATCAGACCCTCTATATTACCTTCAACGCGGGCGAAGGCGCCGAAGTTAGTAAGTTTGGTAATTGTCGCGTCCACCAGGTCGCCCACCGAGTATCGCTCGTTTATCGTCTCCCACGGCTCCGGCTGCAGCCGCCTCAGACTCAGGGCTATTTTCCGATTTTCGGTATCCACCCTGAGGACGAAAACGTCGACTTCCTGCCCCACCTGCACTACGTCTTCGGGGGAGTTCACCGGCCCCCAGGACATTTCCGAGATATGTATAAGGCCGTCCGCTCCGCCGAGGTCCACAAAGGCCCCGAAACTGCTAATGCCCGTGACCTTGCCCGTGCGGGTCTCGCCTTCCTGCAACTCCTGCACAAGTCGGGCCTTCTGTTCGTCGCGCCACTCCTGAACAGCCTGTCGTTCAGAGAATATCGCGCGATTTCGGCCTCGATTGATCTCCAGAATCTTTAGCTGCAACTGCTTGCCGATCTCATCTGCGGCGGGGTCATGCGGTGGAGCGACAGGTTGTTCAGGTGTCTCGGCAGCCGGTTCGCCTTCCTCCTGCTTCTGTTCCTCCGATACCTCAACCTTCGGGGGCTCTTCCGTCTGCATCACCCTGAAGACTTCACGCGAGACGCTTACCAACTGCGACATGGGTACGAAGCCCTGTATCTTTTGGACTTCTACGATCGCGCCGCCACGATTGAAGCCAATTACCTCTCCCTCAACGGTCTCGTTGGCTTCCAGCGCTTTCTCCAGATCATGCCAGCCAGTTTCGCCGACGGCCCTGTCTACCGAGAGTATGGCGGCATCGTCAGCGGATTCGGGCCGGACGACGAAGGTGACGATTTCGTCGCCTACGTTTATTGCCGCTACCTCTTCCTCACTAAGAGTCCGCATCTCCCGGGTGGGCACAACGCCTTCGGACTTATGACCTATATGGACAATTATACCCTCGCCATCAACACGCATTACCACGCCCTCGACCACATCGCCTCTTCTCAGGGGCTTCAGGGGCTCCATGGACTCAAGGAGCTGTTCCATGTTTTCGGAGGAATCTAATTCGTCTTCCGGGGCGTTCGGAGTCACGTCTATACAGGCTTTCCTATCGTATTTGGCGGGATGCCTTCATTATAGGTATATCGGCCAATGCTGTAAAGTCGTAAACATAGGTCAAGAACTACATAAAATCGGCGTTGGATGGCCATTTAGACCGGTTTAACTGCCTGTCAAAGCTTCGAGGCTTACACCACGTCTATTTAAGAGACTGAAGATTGACCTGCGTAGCACGTTGTGGATGCGCTTTAGCCGCAAATCAGATTACCATGGCATTGACCACGATGGGCTGGAGGGGGGTTCGGGACTTGATACCCGGCAAAGAAAAAGCCCCCTGGCAATGACTTATTTTCCCACACCCTTGCGGATGCAGTATCGTCAGCGCTGAGGTGTTTCACTGCCGTGTTCGGGATGGGAACGGGTGGGTCCGCCTCGCTAGAATCACCAAAGGACTTGTTAAGATTCAGTATATGATTTCGATAAGCTGGATGTCAATAATTTCGTAACGGCATTCGGATCTGGATCGGCGTACCGAGTGCGTGTAAGCCGACTTGCTTGCGTATTGACCGCCTGGTATCCTTGGTGATAGCATCTAGGGCAAGATTAGTTACTTTTTTTGCATGCAAATAAAGAAATCTACATGGAGGTTTCAACGTGGCGAGTGCTCCAATAATTGAAGTAACCGAATTGGCGGCCAAGAAGCTAGGGGAGCTCATTAACGAACAGGGCGGCAACGAGGGTTCCCTACTGCGGATGATGGTAGTGCCGGGGCCACAGGGCGGCTTCCAGTATATGCTAGGCATGGAGAAATCTGCCAACGATGATGATTTCATAATTGACACCCAGACCGTTAAGGTCCTGGTCGACCCGGAGAGCGCCCCGCTTGTTGAGGGCGCCCAGATCGACTATGTGGATGGCCTGATGCGAAGCGGGTTCGTTATCAGCAACCCCAACTTCCAGCCGTCGGCCGGCGGGTGCGGCGGAGGTGGCGGCGGATGCGCCTGCGGTGGCGGCGGCGGTGGTGGTTGCGGTGGAGGCGGCGAAGTCGAGAGTAGCGGATGCGGTGGCGGTGGCGCATGCGGCTGCGGAGGCCACTAAACCACCGGAAAATTGCTAGACTTAAGGCGGGGCGATATTGTCGCCCCGCCTTTTTGTTTGCGTCCTACTTGCGCCTGGTTCGCAACTGGCATCGGCGGACGACGGGTCTCCGTTTCACAAGAGACTGTCTGACAGGAATCTATGAAAAGCAATGATATTTCAGTTTATCGACAGGATTTCATTTGATCCCACGGGCGCCGTCATTGGCCTGGCCGCATTCGCCCTGGCGCTGGTCGTGGGAATTACAGTGCATGAGTTCAGCCACGCCCTGTCGGCCTTCCGGCTGGGGGACAATACCGCCAAGAATCTGGGCAGGCTAACGCTGAATCCCAGGGCCCATCTAGACCCTTTCGGCACCATCATGTTGGTCGTAGGCGGCTTCGGCTGGGGCAAACCAACGCCCGTGAGCCCGTGGAACCTGCGGATCGGGGAAAAGGCGGGCATGGCCGTGGTATCCATTGCCGGGCCCATATCTAATTTACTGATCGCTTTTCTCGTGGCTCTGCCCATAAGGCTCGCAAGGCTGGACCTACTTGATTGGCAGCCGTCGTCAGTGATACTCCAATTCATGTCCGCCCTGATTATTTGGAACATTGTTTTGGCGGCGTTCAATCTGCTGCCTATCGCGCCGTTGGACGGCTTCAAGATCGTCCTGGGCCTGCTGCCCAGGGACATGGCCCTTTCCTTTGCCAGGACGGAGCGCTACGGACCCATGGTGCTCATTCTGCTGGTTATTTCCGGCGCGGCATTTGGCATACCAATTCTGGGCTACGTAATGAATCCCATCCGCTCGGCGCTGCTGTCCCTTGTTTTGGGCTAGGTTTTGGGTTAGCTTACCCCTTCGGTGGGCTTCCAGGCTACGGCTATGGTAAACTGCTAACACGCTTTTTTCGTATTGAATTTATACGGGGCCAGCAGACGGCCGATTTCGGTGTGCAGGCCGGAGGAATTAGCTCGGGGATGAGGCAGGAGGATTGAGTTGGAGCGAATAACCATCATCGGAACGACCCCCGTCGGGGTATCAATGGGGCTGGCGCTGAAAAGCGCCAGGTTAAAGAACACCGAGATCGTCGGGACATCCGGCGACAAGCAGGCGCTGTCCACGGCAGCGAAGATGGGCGCCTATGACAAGACGGAAACCATGATTCGTCCCGCCGTCGAAGGCGCGCAACTGATTGTGCTGGACCTGCCGTTCTCCGAAATGCGTGAGATGCTCGAGGCTATCGGCCCCATAGTGGATGATGGTTGCGTCATCACGGATACCTCCACGACCAAGACGAGGGTAATGGAATGGGCCGAGGCCATGCTCCCCAAAGGCATCAGCTTCGTCGGAGGGCGGCCCCTCCTGAAGCGAGAGCATAGCATGCTGGAGGATGCCACGGCCAACTTGTTCCAAGGAATAGATTACTGTGTCATGCCCGGACTGTCTGCCGATCAACAGTCGGTGAAGACGGTTATAGGATTCATAGAGCTGATCAAGGCAAAACCACTATTCCTGGACCCGCATGAGCATGACAGCTACGCCAGCGCCATGGACCTGCTGTCCATAGTTATGTCGTCGGCGTTTACCAGAACCATGGTGAACAGCGAATCCTGGAGAGAGATGCACAAGCTTGCCGGGGAAACATTCGCCCATTATTCCCAGTTGGCTTCCACCGACCCCCTGGATAACGAGGCGGCATGTCTGGCCAACTCCGAATCGCTGGTCCATTGGATTGACAAGTACATCACCGAGCTATACGAGTTCCGCAACATGATCAAAGATGGCAGCGATGATCTGGTCCAAGCGTTCATAATGGCATGGGAAGGGCACGGGAGGTGGCAGGCCAACGCCGTTGCGGTCAACAATGCTAATCCGCTGCCTACCTCCCGAGAGTCCATGGCCACGGCTTTCTTCGGCGAGAGGTTGACCAAGAGGTATAGCCAGCTCACCGGCGGCGAGAAGAAGGATTCCTGGGTCTACCGGCGCTAACCGTATCGCACCCTCGACGGTTGGTCTCCGAATATCGAGTTGGGGGCGGCCGTATGTCGTGGCCCATGTCCGGTACTAATGACAATGGCAGGAGCTGTTAGTGGGCGCCAAGTCCGCTCGAAATGAGGCATCGTGTCCTGCCGTCAACAGTCTCCTGATCGTTCTCTCCGGGCCGTCAGGGGTTGGCAAGGACGCCGTCCTGTCGAGAATGCGGGAGATCGGCAGCCCGCTCCACTTCACTATTACTGCGACGACTCGCGCCATACGCCCCTCGGAGCAGGACGGCGTAGACTACATCTTCTTGACGCATGAAGAGTTTCACGAATTGAAGCAGAGCAACGGACTTCTGGAGTCTGCCGAGGTATTCGGAAACAGCTACGGCGTGCCCAGGTCCCAGGTGGCGGACGCCCTTAACGGAGGGCAGGACGTAATCCTTAAAATCGACGTTCAGGGTGCGGAAACTATTCGACGAATTTGCCCCGAGGCCCTGTTCATTTTCCTGGCGCCACCGAACGGCGGCGAACTCAGGCGGAGGCTGCTGGACCGCAACACGGAGTCGGAGGATGAGTTCGAGCTGCGGATGCGAACGGCTTCATCGGAGCTACAAAAAGCGGACCAGTTCGACTACGTTGTGGTCAACGAAAGGGACGGGCTAGACAAGGCCGTTGCGGATATTGAGGCCATAATCTCCCGAGAGAAACGGCGCGTTCCGGCCCGCAAGGTAACGTTGCTCTAGTCGGCTTTCAACCGGCGTATCATTTCCCGCAGGCGCTCCCCGTCTTCCGGGGACATTATCGGAATTGAGAAGGAAATCGAGCTAGCGTAGGGTCCGTGCCGCGCTTTGATGCGGTCAACGATGTTGTCATAGGTCCCGACCACGGCGAACGCCTCCAGCATCTCGTCCGTTATGTGCTCGCCCATCTGGCCCCACTTGCCTTCCACCGACATCCGATAAAGCTTCTGGGCGGTGTCGTTCCAGCCGTGCGTGTTCATGACCGAAGCGTAGCTCCGTGTGGAAGCGTAGAAAGATATGCTGCTCTTCGCCTCGCGCACCCTGGCTTCCAGCTCTTCGTCGTCGGCCCCCGTGACGATGAATCCGCCGCCGTGAATATCCAGGTCAGCCAGCGTCTTGCCCGCCTTCGCAGCGCCCTTCTCTAAGTTTGGCAGCACGACCTCCCTGGTGTGCTTGGGAGTGTTGAATGAGTGGAGCAGCACGCCGTCGCTGACCTCGCCCGCGACCTGCTGCATACGCTCATTCACGGCCGCAACGTATATCTTTATATCCGGGTATTCGATTGGACCGGGATCGAAAAAGGGCGGCATCAGGTTGAAATTGTAGAAGTCGCCACGAAAGTCCAGCTTGGCTCCCTGCTGCCACGATGCCCATATGGCCCGCAGCGCCAAGATGTACTCCCGCATACGTGCCGCAGGCCTGCCCCAGGGCATGTTGAACCGCCTCACGATGTGGCCCCGCACCTGGCTGCCCAGTCCGAGATGGAACCTGCCGCCGGCCAGCCCTTGCAGGTCCCATGCCATGTATGCCGTGTCCATTGGGCTGCGGGCGAAGGCCAGGGCAATCGACGTTCGGACGTTCATCTTGGTGGAGTGCTCCGACGCCAGTACAGCGGCAAGAAAGGGATTATGCTTCGTCTCGCTGGTGGAGATGAAGTCGTAGCCCAGCTTTTCCGCCTGTGCCGTGTCATCCGGGACCTCCGAAAGACCCTTGCCCCGAACGCTGGTGCCGACCTTCATGGTTACCGCCTCCTGTACGCCCCCGAATTGCGACTTGGACATGCAACCTGGCCATGCAGCCGCCTTATATTCCACAGGGCAAAGCCGACATTGCACAAAATGCGCCGGATTCGCATGAAATATCCTTCGACAGGCTCTCCGCCGCGGCGGAGTCCGAAGATATTCCTATTCCCGAGTCGGACAGGACGAACGTATCTTTCAACTTACGTTCGTGGAGAGCTTGTCGAACCACAGACCGCGAGATGACTTATTGTGCAAAGCTTGCCTGGCCGTGAAATTCTAGCAGACCCGGTCGCCTCCGGTAGCTGGAAGCCTTACAGACATCGATAATGTTTGGCAGCCGTCGACTATAATTGCTTGGCCCATTGAACACCAACAGGAGATTCCAGATGAGCGCTGACATCGGTCTTTTCGAGGCCATGAATACCCAGAGGGCAATTCGCTACCTGAAACCGGACCCAGTCCCCGAGGAGATGATTTCAAAGCTTATAGAAGCCG
>JACZVF010000278.1 GCA_022572805.1 Chloroflexota bacterium | reverse complement strand
TTCCGCTCTATGCCCGCACGGAGATTGCCGATGAGCCGTTTAATCCGTTCGTAGGCGCCACGCACGAGGACTTGTTTCGGCTGAGCATCGAAACCGACCCGGAAATTCTCACGCTTCGCAACGAGGTGCGAAACGCCGAAGTGCAGCTCGATCTGGCCCGCCGCGGACAATGGGACGTAGCCCTTCTATTGGGCGGTGAATCGGCGCTGGAAGGTCGCGGCGAGTCCGACACCATTTCCGATTGGTCGGTCAACGTAGGCTTCGAGGTCAGTCTGGTCGATCCTCGCGTCACCGGCAGCCTCATCCGTCAGTCGCAGGCCAACATCCTGCGTTTCAGCGAGGCCATCGCCGCCCGGGAAAAATCGGCCGGCACCGGCATGGAACAAGGCGTCGCCCTGCCCCACGGTTCGTCCGATAGAGTCGAAAACGTCTTCGGCGCCCTCGGCATTTCGCGAAAAGGAATCGACTTTGATTCCCTCGACGGACTGCCCGCGAAAATCGTGTTGCTCCTCGTACTGCCCCGGCGCGATTTTCACGTCCACGTCCGCACCCTGGCGGGAATTTCCCACCTCCTCAACGAAGCCTCGTTTCGCAAGTCACTTGAAAATGCCAAAAGCCCCGACGCGATCCTAAAACTCATCCGCACCGAGGAACATAGTTCCGTTTTCGACCGCCTGCGCTGGCGGAAGGGGTGAGCGCGAGTCAGCTTACGATTCTCGTCGGGAGAGCGAGGCTCCGTCCGTGCCACGGGCCGCGCTGAAACCCAGCTAGGACGGAGCCTCGCCCTCCCATTACGCTTCGTCCTCGTATAGAACGGTCCGCCAGCCCATGTCCTCCGCCGTCGCCACGTTTTCCCGTGAATCGTCTATCAGTACAATCTCGCCGGGCGCAGCTCCCAGCGCTTCCACCACCTTCTCGAAAAACAGCCGCCCAGGCTTTTTCGATCCCATTTCCGATGAGATGAAGGCGCGCTGAAAGAATTTCTTGAATCCCAGCGTCTCCCACAGATACACGCTCCTGTGCACCTCCTGGTTCGTGCCTATAGATAAGCTCTCAGCCCTGGGGGCAATCTCCTGAATGAGTCGGAAGGTAGAGTCAATCACCTCGGAGTCCATTTCAAACCACAGGTCTACGAACTCACGTACAGAGTAGGGCATACCCCAGCCAGGGAGAAAGGGCTCCAACTCTTCGTAGAGGTCTGCCTTGCCCAATATGCAGTCCTGGAACCGGCCCTGGAAAAAGTCGCGGGTGTGCTCCGGCAACAGGCCATGCTCCAGTATCAGGAAGTCTCTCCAGCTCCAAGGCTTGAGCAGCACCCCATCTACATCGAATACGTAGTGCACTAATCCCGGCCAACCGGCTCCCCGACGCGTACCTCGACGTCCCCGTCGGCGGTGAGCACCGTTCCCTGCCCCGCCTGCGCATTGCGAACGTAGCCCAGGCCTTCCGCGGCCCCTGAAACGCTCGCGGCAGCCGATGTGACGGCGCCTACCTGCTTGCCGTCGAAAAACAGGGCCGCGCCTGCGGAAACGGCCTGAACGGTCTTCCAGCTGAGCCGCACCAGGTGCCTTTGGACCTTGTCGTAGGTGTCCAGCCTCGCCACAACCTCCTGACCTACGTAGCAGCCCTTGTTGAAGCTGATGAAGTCCTTCAGCCCGGCCTCGAGGGGATTGTGGTCCTCGTTGAGCTCCGCCCCGTAGGCAGGGATGCCATTCTCGATGCGTACAAGGTCCAGCACGTCTGTTCCTACCGGTTCTGCCCCTTGTTCGACCAGGGCCGTCCAGATGGCGTCGCCACTGGCTGAGGGGACAACAAAGTCGTAGCCCGGCAGGCCTGCGAAGTCCGTTCGCGCCACCGTGGCCCGCACGCCGCCTACCTCCATCTCCGCCGACTGGTACAGGTCCAGGTCGGCCAGGCCATCCACCGCGTCGGCTGCATGGGGTCCCAACAGGGACAGCATAGCGGTGCTTTCGGTCTCGTCCTCCACCGTGACGTCCTCTGCGAAGGTGTAAAAATCGATCCACTCGGCGATACGCTTTCTGGTCTCGGGGCCAGTGAACGCCAGCAGGTGGTCACCACGGCGCAGCAGAAGCACCAGGTCGATGATCCGCCCCTTGCCGCTGGTGAACACCGTGCCCATGAGGTGGCCCTCTTGCAGGTCTGCCAGCCGGTTGGTGGTCAGGCGGTCCAGCAGGTCTACCGCGTCGTTGCCGTTGATTCGTAGCCGCCCGATGTAGGAGCGGTCTGCGACAGCAAACCGCTGGGTAACCGCTGCGTACTCGTTCGCCGCGGACGAATAGGAGCCGGGCACGCTCCAGCCAAACGCCTCAACAAGCGTGGCCCCTGCGTGCCTGCGGGCCTTTAGCACCGGGCTTTCCAACATAATTCGCCCTCTCCTGAATTAAAACAGCCGCTCCAGTGGGAGCGGCTGCATAAGCTTGTCTCGTAAATAGGAAATAAGACCAGCCGCCCGGGGCGGTCCTGGCTAGACGCTAAAGGAAGTCCCGCAACCGCAGGTCGTCTTTGCGTTGGGGTTGTTGAAGACGAATCCCTTGCCGTTCAGGCCGCCGGAGTAGTCCAGAACGGTCCCGGCCAGGAACACGTAGGACTTCTTGTCTATGTAAAGCTCGATTCCATTGTCGACGATGGTCTTATCGTTATCACCGGGCCCTTCAACCATCTCCAGGTCGTAGGTCAGGCCGGAGCATCCGCCGCCCTTAACCGCCACGCGCAAGTTACTGTGGGCCATGCCGGCGGCATTGGTGAAGGCGCGCACATGGTCTGCCGCCGCTTTCGTTATGGAAATGGTAAGCGGTGCTGGTTTGGTCATCGTCATATATCACCTTCCTTGGTATGAGCGACAAACAGGAGTATGAGCGACAAACAAGAGGCTAGCTCATATCAGATAGATCGCACATTTACCAGTCTATTCTATAAACAAAGCTTGTTTACGTCAATATGCGGCGCCAATCCGGTTCTCAGGCGCGGCACGCACGAGTTTTGAGCGACGGCAACGTCTGGTAGAATTACGCCATGGACTCCAGCTACAAAGAATACCCTGGCGAGCCCACGTATTACGAGGCCGACAGCATGCCTGTTGCTTCCGAACCAGTCGAGGCCGGCCCGGCCGAGGAACTGCGGCGACGCCTGGAAGCGGACGCCGCGCCATCTCACGGCCAGCGCGCCAGGAGCCTGGAGCTGCTGGAATACGATGTCATTCGAGAGCGGCTGGCGGAGCAAGTGACCTTCTTTCCGGCGCGGAGCCTGGC
>JACZVF010000069.1 GCA_022572805.1 Chloroflexota bacterium | reverse complement strand
ACAATCCAGTCCACGATGCGCTGGTCGAAGTCGTCGCCGCCCAGGTGCGTGTCGCCGTTGGTGGCCTTGACCTCGAAAACACCGTCGCCGATCTGAAGTATGGTGATGTCGAAGGTCCCACCGCCCAGGTCGAACACTGCGATGGTCTCATCGGACTTCTTGTCCAGCCCGTAGGCCAGCGCCGCCGCCGTGGGCTCGTTGATGATGCGCATCACCTCCAGGCCGGCTATACGTCCGGCGTCCTTGGTTGCGTTGCGCTGGCTGTCGTTGAAGTAAGCGGGCACGGTTATCACCGCCTGGGTGATGGCCTCGCCCAGTTTGGATTCCGCATCCTGCTTCAGCTTCTGCAGGACCATGGCGGAAATCTCTGGTGGGGCGTGGGTCTTGTCGCCCATCTTAACGTGGGCGTCGCCGTTGCTATGCTTCACCACCTCGTACGAAAGCAGCGGTAGGTCATGCTGCACGCTGTCGTCGCCGAAGCGCCTGCCCATGAGGCGTTTTACGGAGTAGACTGTGTTCTCAGGATTCGTCACCGCCTGGCGTTTGGCCGTCATGCCGACGTATCGCTCACCGGTTCGGGCGTTTACGGCAACAACCGACGGCGTGGTGCGCGCGCCTTCCGCGTTCTCCACTACCCTGGGTTCGCCGGCCTCTATTATGGCCATGCATGAGTTCGTTGTGCCCAGGTCGATTCCTAGGATCTTCGGCATTATTGTGTCTCCTGTGCCCTTGTGTCGGGTGTCTCCGGTTGACTAGTTTCGGGGTTTTCTTGAGCCGGCTCGGGGGCCTTGGAGACCACCACCTGCGCAGCGCGAATTACTCTGTCGCGTAGCTTGTATCCGTCTCGTATAACGTCTGTGACTATGCCGTACTCGCCGTCAGGGGCTTCCTGGTAGAAAACGGCCTCATGTCCCCACGGCTCGAACGGCTGGCCTTCGGCCTCTATCTTGGTTACTCCCTCGGAATCCAGTACGTTGGCCAGGTTCCGTTGTACCAGGTTCAGGCCTTCCATCCAGCCTGGGGATACCGCGTCCTCCGGCACCATGTCCACGGCCCGGTTGAGGTCGTCCACTATGCCCAGGACCTTCAAAATGAGACTGGTGTTGGCGTTGCGCCGGATTTCTTTTTGCTCATCGGCCGCACGCTTTCGATAGTTGATAAGGTCCGCCTGCGCACGCTGGGCTATGGACCGGAACTGGTCCTTTTCTTGCAGCGCTTCCTCGAGGCGTTCTTGGGTTAGGGTCATCTCGTCCTTTTCTTCGGCTTCCTCTATATTTTTCGCCTGCCCCTCGTTAGACGCATCTGAATTCGGCGTAGATTCCGAATCTTCCGGACGGTCTTCATTGGTCATTTAGAAGGGACCTCCCACCGTACTATTATTGCAGTCTGGCGTGGAGTAGCTCAAGCATATCATCAATGCTTCCGTCTAAAGACTGCCTGAGCGCCTCTCCTTTTAGCGTCCGCACCTTGTCTTTCATTTGCAGCAGCCTGTTGAAAATAGTCAGGGCCAGTTGCACTCCGGCCAGGTTGAGGCCGAGTTCGCCTACCAGGTGCTTGATGAGCCGTAGCCGGGCCACGTCCTCCTCGGAGTACAAACGCAGCATGCCCACCGTGCGCGAAGGCATCACGAGGCCAATGCGCTCGTACTTCCGGAGCGTCTGGGGGTGCATCTCCAGGATGCGGGCGGCTACGCTGATGATGTAGACGCCTTTGATATTTTCGTGCTCTGCTTGCCTTCTCTGCATGCCTGCCTTAGCAACAGTCCCCTAAGAACCTAATACCCATTTTGCGGGGGTATTGAACCCCATGCACGGCCAGTTCAGCTAACCAACGGGTCACGACAGCGTTATAGGAGCAAGCGCCCAAATCACGACCCTCGCCCGCCGGGTGTTTCGCATTCACGACTTAGAAGATTATTCAAAATCTGGTCTGCCGGATGTTCAGCCCTACTTAACCAATATTCTAATAGTTGACACAGCCCGTGTCAAGAACTATAATGGCAAGCGGTGTAAGTCGGCTGGTATATTATTGGCAAAGTTTCCTTGGAACCCGTATCCAGGGAAACACATCTAAGTTGGTAAGTTAGCTGTTGGGTGGGGAAGATTACTCGGAGGTAGAGGTAACAATGTTGGTCCTGAAGAGCTGCCCGCGTTGCCGCGGGGACATGAATACGAACAAAGACATGTATGGTGAGTACAAGGAGTGTCTGCAGTGCGGGCACATGGTGGATATCGAGAAGCCGAACAGTCTTTTCGCCATGGAAACACTGAGGATTGCCGCCACCGTTAAGCCCAAGAGGAAGGCGGCGTAGCCGTTTACCGGACTCCATGTCTGCTAATGAAAGAGGCCCTCTCAAATTAGAGGGCCTCTTTTTATTGGCTCACTTGACCGGCATGCAGATGCCCGTATATTGATATTTGCGAAAATGCGCCGCGCATGGCGCATTCCCCATTTTGCCTAGGTAAGACTGTCCCAGAAGCGCTGCTCCTTCCACGGGTCGCCGTCGTTGTGGTAGCCACGGACCTCCCAGAAGCCGGGCCGGTCCTCAGCCATGAACTCCAGTCCGTTCACCCACTTGGCGCTCTTCCAGGCGTAGCGCTTGGGGACGATGAACCTCAGCGGTGCGCCGTGTTCGGGCTCCAGGGCCTTGCCGTCGTGTGTGCGCGCGAACAGCACGTCGTTGTCCGTAACTATTTCCAGCGGCAGGTTGGTAGTGTAGCCGCCGTAGCAGTGCAACATGACGAACCTGGCCTCGGGCCTGGGCTGCACCAGCTTCAGAACGTCGGTGAAGAGCACGCCTCCCCACGTGTTGTGCAGGTTGCTCCACTGGGTTACGCAGTGAAATTCCGCGTCCAGCGTCGTCTGTGGCAGGTCCTTGAACTGCTTCCAGTCCAGCGTGACCTCCCCGTCCACCAGCCCGAACACTCGAAACCGCCACTCGTTCAGGTCAATCTTCGGCGTCGGGCCGTAGGACAGCACCGGGAACTTGTCTGTTACGAACTGGCCCGGCGGCACATCTCGTCCTTCGTCACTCTGGCCGTTAACCTGGTTAATCTTGGTAAGTCGTCCCAGCTTTTTGAGCATGGAATCCTCCGGTAATTTGACGTGAAGTATCATTGGTCTGCGTCCAGGGAATACCCAGTATTGTACACTATGGGGCGGTTTTCCAGCCCTTCGAACTAGAGGTGAAGATGAACACCGAGGTAGAAGAGATACTCAAAGGGTCCTATGACCTTCACGTCCACGCCGCGCCCGACACAGAGGAGCGGCGTGTGGACGCACTGGAGGCCGCCCGCTTCGCATATGAAGCCGAGCTGGGCGGCTTCGTTCTCAAGTCCCACCAGTACCCAACCGCGCCGCTAACCTACGCGCTGAACCGCATGTATCCGGGGCTGAAGGTTTACGGGGCAATTGCGCTGAACAAGTCCGTAGGTGGCGTTAACCCGGACGCCGTGGAGGTGGCCGCCGGCCTGGGCGCCAAGGTCGTCTGGATGCCCACAAAGGACGCCGACTACTGGCTAAGGAACCTGAAGCGCGGCCCCGGCATTACCTTATTCGATGTTGACGGCAGGCTAACGCCGGAGACCCTCAAGGTGGTAGATATCGTCGCCAAAAACGACATGGTGTTGGCGTCGGGCCACATCTCGCCGCTGGAGGCCATCGCGGTGTTCGAAGCTGCAAGGTCCGCGGGCGTAACCCGAATGGTTGCGACGCACCCGGCCAACGTGGCCACCGTGGAGCAGCAGAAAGAGATGATTTCGCTGGGGGCGTACCTGGAGTATACCTTCCTTGCCTGCATGCCTCTATGGCAGCGCTACACCGTCAAGGAGCTAATGGACGCCGTACGCTGGCTGGGTCTGGACCACTGCATCGTGACCACCGACTTCGGCCAGTGGATGAACCCACCGCCTGCGGAAGGGATGCGCATGGCCATCGCCTCACTCATGCAGCAGGGCATGTCGCCTGATGAGATCACGAAACTGGTCAAGACCAACCCGGCCCGGATTTTGGGGGAGGACTAGCTTGCCATGCCGCATAATCTGAACTGCGGGTTGGCCATCGCCGGCAGAAGTCAGGAAATGCCCAAGGTATGTCATTCCGAGCCGCAGCGAGGAATCTAGAGCTTATCGCCTCTGCCAACCGCCCATGCCTATGATTCCTCGTTTCGCCCGCTGCGGCGGACTGCATTCGGAATTGTAGATGTTATGTAATTCGTTGACAGATTGGTAAAAAGGTAGCAGCAATGGCGTCCCTTGAAAACTACCCCAGCTCCACCAGCTCTACCCAGTTGCCGTCGGGGTCTTGCAGGTAGCAGCCCTTCTTGCCGGGCACGATCTCGATAGGCGGATTGAGCTTCTGCCCGCCGTTGGCCACCAGGTGCTCGTAGGTGGCGAAGATATCGTCCACGGTGAAACCGATGTGGCATGCGCCGTAGACGTTGCGCTCGGATGTTGGCCTCGCGCTGCTGCCGGGGTTCACGTACTCGATCAGCTCCAGCATGTAGCCGTCCCCATGATGCAGCTCGGCTATCTTGAGGGAGGTGTTCTCGTAGCCCAGGATATGGGAGATGGGGCCGCCATCTCGCTCCCGCGTATCCTTCAGCGTGAGGCCCACCACGTCTCGGTAGAACTCGATTGACTTTTGCAGGTCGCTGACTACAAATCCCGTGTGATGCATCCCAGTGATCATCGGCTGCCTCCTGTCTGTCCTGAATATTCTGTGTGGCTAACGGCGTAACGCGCCTACGGCCAGCAAAGCCCACGCGGCCATGAGGCTCAGGCCACCCAGGGGTGCGATTGCCCCGAAGGCGCCGACGCCCGTCATCGCCAGGGCGTAAAGGCTTCCACTGAACAGCGCGACGCCCGCGACGAAAAGCCAGCCGGCCAGATTGACGTATCGGCAGTTCCATCTCATGGCGATCAGGCCCGTAGCCAGCAGCGCCAGGGCGTGGTACATCTGGAAGCGCACCGCTGTCTCGAAGGTGCGAAGTTCGTCGGGGTCCAGCGTGCCGCGTAGCGCATGGGTCCCGGCCGCGCCCGCGAAAACCGCCAGCAGCCCGATGATTGCTCCCAGCCCAACCCACAACCTCCCGGCATCGATTCCCGCGCCTTCTTCGTCCTCTGTGATTGTAAGGACCGTACCCACTGACATACAGGCCGCCCTTTCATAGCTCTAAATATCCAAAAGTCTTCCGGCGCAATGATATCACCCTGTATGCGTCTACTCCACGGTTAGCGCGTTCCTTATAATTACCGCATGAGATTTATCATGGCCTCAATGGTCTTGTTGCTGTCGGCAGTGGCTTGCTCATCAGGAACCGGAGGCGCCGCAGCGCCCGCCCCCGCCATTTCGACCCGCGCCGCCCCCGCCATTATTGTTACCCTGGCGAGACCTACCGTGACCCCTGTCCCGCCCGACGAACAGCGCCTGTCGCTTAGGCCCCTGGAGCTGGAGCCGGCGTTTCCCGGCCTGGAGCCGCTGGACGGTCTGGTGGGCATGGCCTCGCCCGATGACGGGTCAGACCGTGTATTTCAAGTGTTGCAGGTTGGGCAAATATTCGTGCACGCCAATAAACGCGAAGTTACCCGGGCCGACCTATTCCTGGACATTCGTGAGCGGGTCAACGACCGGGGTAACGAGGAAGGGCTGCTGGGCCTCGCATTCGATCCTGATTACGGAAGTAACGGCTACTTCTACGTCTACTACAGCGCGGCCAACCCCCGGCGCTCCGTGGTGTCCCGGTTCCGCGCAGACGCAGACAACCCCGATTTGGCCGATCCGGACAGCGAGAGGATAGTATTGCAAGTGCTGCAGCCGTTCTCCAATCACAATGGCGGGCAGCTAGCCTTCGGCGGAGACGGGTACCTGTACATCGGCCTGGGCGACGGCGGGGGAGGCGGCGACCCGGGGAGGAACGGCCAGGACCTTTCCACTTTGCTGGGCTCCATCCTTCGGATAGACGTTAGCGGCATTGACCAGTTGGGCTCCTACGGCATTCCACTGGACAATCCCTTCGTGGGAGTACAGGATGCCAGGGCGGAGATCTGGGCGTACGGATTTCGCAATCCCTGGCGCTTTTCCTTTGATACCGACACGGGCGACCTCTGGGCGGCCGACGTTGGCCAGAATGATTACGAGGAGGTCGATCTGGTGACGCGTGGCGCCAATTACGGCTGGAGCGTTACCGAGGGAGACCACTGCTTCCGTGGGGGCAGCGATTGCGACACCGCCGGCCTGACCCCGCCTGTGGCCGAGTACGGGCGACAGGGCGGTTGCTCCATAACGGGAGGCTACGTGTATCGCGGGGCGCGCGTGCCGTCGCTGCGTGGGGCGTATGTCTACGGCGATTTCTGCAGCGGCAGGCTGTGGGCGTTGCGTCATGACGGCTTGCAGGTCGTGGAGAGCATCTCCCTGGCGGACACGACGCTCAGGATATCGTCCTTCGGTGAGGACCAGGACAACGAGCTTTACGTTCTGTCCATCGACGGCCGCATCCTGCGATTCGTGCCCAGTGGCGGGAAGTAGGAAGCGGGGTAGCGTTCTGCATGTCTTAGCGCCTGCTGATAAGCAGGCGCTTGACACCCCGGTTGCTAACCTGGAAAATCCTGCCAGCGGAGTAGACCGCTCCCGATTCACCAAAACCAACAAACGCCTTAACCCATTCTAAAATACCCATTTGAAAAAAGGGATGGACAGCACATGACGATGATGCCCGCCGCACTTGCCACTGCACTGACGGAGATTCAATGCGATGAGATTCCAGTCCCCGAAATGGAGCCGGGCAAGGTCCTGGTTAAGACCAGCCTGGCGTCCCTATGCGGCAGCGACCTTCACATCGTGTACATGGGCTGGAACGCCTACGAGTTTCCGCTGGAGCATGGCTACCCCGGCCACGAGGGAATCGGCGAGGTAATCGACCCCGGCGACTCGGATTATCAGGAGGGCGACCTGGTCCTGACCGCGCCCAACATCTGGAGCTCCAAGGTATTCGCAGGCTACCAGCTCATCGACCCGCAGTTCTTGCTGAAGCTGCCGACAGACGTTCCGCCCGCCCACCTGCTGATGGTGCAGCAACTGGGAACGGTGGTATTCGGCGCGAGAAAGCTGCCCCCGCTGCTGGGCAAGACCGTGGTGATGTTGGGGCAGGGCTCCGTAGGCCTGTTCCACGACTTCTTGCTGAGACGGCTGGGCGCGCATCGCATCATCGCGGTGGAGCCCGTGGCTGCCCGACTTGAGGCCGGCCGCCGCATGGGCATCGACGAGGCGATAGACGTTACAGGCCAACGGGCCACGGACGCTGTGCTGGACCTGACGAACGGCGAGGGCGCGGACGTGGTGATAGAGGGCGTGGGCAGTGTGGAGACGCTCAACCAGACCCTGAAGATGGTGAAGCCCCTGGGCACCATAGCCGTTTTCGGCCTGCCGCCCACCATGGAGCGGGTGCCCTTCGACTGGGACACGTTCTTCCGCAAGCGCCTGGATATGTACACGACTTTTGGTGCGCAGGACGAGCCGGGCCTGCCCGCATTCCAACTGGCCACCGACTTCATCACCAGAGGCGAGATCGACATGGCGCCCTTCGTGACGCACCAGTTCCCCATTGAGAAGGTGCAGGAGGCCTTCGACCTGGCCTACTCGAAGGAAGACGGCGCGCTAAAGGTGTCGCTGACGTTTTGATGCTGATGGGCCTGACCTAATTCAGAAGCTCTTTCAGCCTATGAAGTCTGGGGCTGTCAGCGTCGTTCAAGTCGGCGAGTAGCCTCGAGAGATTATCCAGCCTGGCATTGATGACCCTTTTCAGTGCGGTGGACCTGTCCGGAAGATTGTAGGTGTCCATTCTCAGGCCGGAGTCTCGCACCGCCCTTAGGATCCACCCCTCCAACTCGGGACAGATGAGGACGATCCGATTATTTCTGCTGTTATCGACATATGTCTTCAGACCCAAGTGAGTCAGGTTTTCTACCGGAGTAATTTGCTTAAGGTAACTTGGCTGTAATTTCCCTGGGTCTTCGTCGATCAAGGCGATATCATTTCGCCGTAGCCGAAGGAGCTTGCACAGTTCGTATTTGCCGCGAAAGTCGTGAATTATGTTTCTACTAGACAAACCCGTAAGAAACCGAACGATGACTTCATCCGGGTTGCACTCTACGAACATTAATTCGCTTCGAGAAAGGCCGGAATGTTCGAGAACACGTCTATTTCTGTAATGCGTTCCATTTCCGACCTGGAAAGCGGCTTAACTTTAGTCTGGTAGTCTTCGTAGTACGTTATGAAGATGGCCAAATCCTCTGCAGGCGCCTTTTCCATCAAAGGCATGAGGAAATAGGGGTTGTGTGTGGAGATGAAGTACTGGTTGTTATTCTCATCCAGGGCAATCATCTCAGCTAGATATTTCGTGTAGAAGGGGAAGGCGTGGGCCTCCGGCTCTTCGAACGCCAGCACGGAGTCTTTGTTAGTGGTGATGGCGGCCATGTAGAAAATCAGCCTTTGGAATGTCTCCGAAGACAGATGATATGGATGTGAGATAATTACGTCGTCCACATCCTTGATTACCTCTATTTTCTGCTCCTGCGGTCTCAATCCCAGCCTGAGTCCTCTGGATTTGAAGGGCTGATTTGCCAGCGCCCTCAGTTCCTTGTTCGACAGAAGCATGGACATGAGATTGTCTCCGAACGGAGGCAACAGAAATTCTGTTTCCCGCCGTTGAAATGTGTCCCTCAGTCTGAATCTATAGAATTTGCACATGCCTATGGGTTCCAAGTCGCTGTGCCAGCCTTGGAGACGAAGACCGCTATGGTCCCCATTAAAATTCAGAGTTCCGGTGGAATCACCCCTCTGATTCAACGAATGGCATGAACCTGCGAAATCGCCATCCTTGAATCCTAATTCCATCCGGAAATCCCCGATATTTATGGATAACGGGGCGTCAAGAATCTCGTCGTAGAATAGATTACTCGTGCTTTCGAATCTGACGAAATCGTGCAGGTCGTAGCCAAGCTTGGAATAATAGAGGAATGAAAACATCCCAATGCTTTCCAGGATGTTTGACTTCCCAGTATTGGGCTCTCCAATGAAAATATTTAGCCGCTTGCAGCCAAGCTTCAGGCTTTTGATCGACTTGAAGTTCTTTATTTCCAGAGAACTCAACATCATTGGCTCTTTCAGGGCATGTACTGCCTGGCGGGTTTGGACGGTGATATTTGCCGGTAAATGGGAATCTACTGACAACTATTATAAACCAACGCCTAAAAACTAATACTAAAAACTACTCCTCGTACCGTGGGTGCCAGCCGGGGCCCGCCCATGTGGTGATGGTCTCTGGCGTGATCCGGATGAGGGCTCGCGGCGTGGCTTTGGTGTCCTCGTAGTAACGGTGCCCCGCTTCCCGGCCAAGGTAGCGCACCGCCCAGTGCTCCCAATCACCCAGCCATGCGTCGTCTTCAATCACGGCCGAGCCCTCGACGATCACCCTTTTGTATGGCGGCTCGCTGGTGTCGATGCAAAAGGACACACGGGAGTCGTCTGTGATGTTGGCCACCCACGTGGCCTTTCTTCGACCGGCCACGTGAAAGGCCTCGCCGTCGTAGTCGTACCAGACCGGGTTCACGTACGGCGCGCCGTTCGGGCTTAGCGTCGCCAGCTTCATGAGGTGGCTGCTGCCCTTTAGGAACTCATCCATCTGGTCCTTCGTCATTCGTGGCATGCCGTCCTCCTGTAAGTAGTCTTCGCGGGACATCGTACCACCTGTGGAACATCAGGCAGACATGAAATATAATCGCACCAATTCTTGGTCACTATCTTAAAATCGTCATGGGGGAGTCCAGAGGGGCCGGGGGATGTGCCCCCCAGGAACAAAAGCCCCCAGGGTGGATGGGAACAAGGCATCCGCCTTTTGGAGATAGTTACTTAGTGGAAAGCAGTGTGATGTCATGACCCAACCCTACCAGCTCTCGGTGGCCCAGGCCGCCTCCCAGATACGCGACAAAAAACTGTCACCCGTCGCGCTAATGCAGTCGCTGCTGGCGCGCTGCGCCGCGCTGGAGCCACGCCTCAAGGTATGGGTAACCCTTGACCCCAACGGCGCCATGGAGGCCGCCGTGCAACGCGAGAGTGAGCTGATGCGCGACGGGCCGCGTGGGCCACTTCATGGCGTGCCCGTGGGAATCAAGGACATCTACAACACTAAGGACATGAGGACGACGTGCTGCTCGCCCATATACGCCGACTACGTGCCCGACCACGACGCCACGGCGGTCGCTCTGCTAAAGAAAGCAGGCGCCATCATAATGGGCAAGACGGTCACGACCCAGTTTGCCTGCGGCGACCCGTCGCCGACGGTAAACCCTTGGAACGCTTTACACACGCCGGGCGGCTCCAGCAGCGGCTCGGCGGTAGGCGCGGCGACGGGCATGTTCCCGGCATCGCTGGGCACGCAAACCGGCGGCTCCGTGCTGAGGCCTGCCGCCTACAACGGCGTCGTGGGTCTCAAGCCAACATTTGGCCGTATAAGCCGTTTCGGCGTCTACCCCGTCTCCTGGACCCTGGACACCATGGGCACCTTCACCAGAACGGTGGAGGACGCGGCCATTATGCTGACCGTAATGGCCGGCCCCGACATCAAAGACGGGCATACGTCGCACCGGGAGGCGCTGGACTACACTCGGGCCATAGGGTCACAGAAGACGCCGCCACGTATCGGTGTACTGCGGACCTTCTTTTTCGAGCGATGCAACGACGAGGTCCGCAGGCATACGGATGCCGTAGTAGAAAACCTGCGTAGCGCCGGCGCCATCGTAAACGATGTGGATATTCCGGTGGACTTCGACACGGTGCTGGCCGCCCAGCGCCTGCTCATGAGTGTGGAGGCCGCCGCCGTTCACGAGGAGAACTTCAGGACCAGGGCGGACGACTTCGCGCCAATAGTCAGGGAGCTAATTGAGATGGGCATGATTACGCCGGGTGTCGCCTACGTACAGGCGCAGCGGGTACGCAAAAGGTTCCGCCGAGAGATGGAGGAGGCCATTCAGGGCTTCGACGTGCTTCTGACGCCCTCAACGCCAGCCGCGGCACCCAGGAGTCTGAGCACCACGGGCGACCCTATGTTCCAGTCTCCGTGGACGACGTGCGGGCTCCCGACTATTACTCTGCCATCAGGCCTGAACGGAGATGGGCTGCCTCTCGGGATTCAGCTGGCGGGCGCGCCCTTTGATGAGGAGAGGCTTTTGGCGGCGGCCAAATGGTGCGAGGACGTGCTTGAGTTCACGCTGACGCCTGTGGACTAGGGTCGGGTGCTAGCCTCGCGACGACTCCATGTAGTCGGACATGTGCTTCCGCAGGAGAATGCGTCCCCTGTGCAGGCGCGATTTCAGCGACGAGACGGTAATTCCAAGCGAATCGGCGGCCTCGGTGTTGGAAAGCCCGGAGACGTCTCTCATTACCACGGCGGCGCGAAGGTCCGGCTGAAGCATGGCGATCCCCTCCCGTATCTTTTCGCCCAGTTCCGAGGTGACCGCCAAACCCTCCGGAGTTTCGCCCCAGCTGGGGATGTCCATGTCATCGAGCCCGGTTTGAGTCAGGCTTCGGCCCCGCTTCTCCTTGCGCAGGCGCATCAACGCGGCGTTGGTGGTTATTCGGTAAAGCCACGTGGTTACCTTGGAATCGCCACGGAAGCGATGTCTTGCGCGGTAGGCGGATATGAACGCTTCCTGGGCCACATCTTCCGCATCTTCCGCGTTTCCCATCATGCGGAACGCAACGTTGTAAACGAAGTCGGAGTGCTCCTCTACTATAGAGTCGAATTCGGGCAAAGTGGATTCGGCTTCAGACTGCTCTTCGGGTTCGTTCATGGTGTTTACAGGTGGTTCCCCAGTCGATAACATACCCTGGCTGCGGTGTTGCGGGACATGTCGAGATTGCGCATCCAATTGTAGATGAAGGCATCAAATAAGCACAAGGGCGGCCACGTGTAGACCGCCGCCGCATAGTTCAGCGCATTAGTTAGGAAAGTCGTGCTTGGTAGAGGTACGGCGCGGAGAATTAAATGGTTTCTCGCATTGTAGGAATTTTCAGGCGCAGCGACGTCGACCCGGACTGCAAAGAGGTCCGTGAGTCGTCATCCGATTTCATCGATGGCGAACTGGATGAATCTGTAGCGTCCAAAATCTCTGGACACCTGGCACGTTGCGGGCCCTGTACCACATTTATCCAGACTCTAAGGGCAACCGTCGGGTTACTGCGGTCGACGCCTAAGGAAAAGGCGCCACCGGACTTTGCCGAACGACTGAAGAAGAGGATTGAAGAAGGCTAAGACTAACGGAACGTCGCAGCAAAAGAACGTGAGGTAGGCCTCAGCTTCCCCATCCTGGAACCGCCGAGGCCTAATTTTTTG
>JACZVF010000068.1 GCA_022572805.1 Chloroflexota bacterium | reverse complement strand
CGCGGACCTTCGGCCATTAGGGGTCTTTGCGGAAGGACGCCCACGCCCTCTGCCGCTGGCACGCATCCTCAAAGGCCACGATGTAAATCAGCCTGTCGGAGAAGTCCCCGACCTCGGACGTCCAGTAGCCGATGTTCTTGATGCCGTGCCGCTCGAAAATCTTCGTGGTGTGGTCTCGAAAGCGGGCGTGCAGTGCGGGCAGCATTCCGGGCAGAGTCTCGTATACGCGGTATTCGTAGATCATGGTGGCCTCCTCATGTTATTTGGCGTGAAGATGAGCGGGTCTTCGCTCGCTGCCAATTGTCGTAGCGGAGGCCGATGCATGTCAACTGTCCAGCCGGAGGTTCAGCCGATGCCCAGTTCCGACGCAACCGCGTCCGCCAGCGCCTGGAATTCGGATGCCGACTCGTCTGCGCCGAAAAGGCCGTTCAGGGGGGTGATGGAGATGTGATTGTTGCGCAGAGCCCAGATGTCTGTGCCCTCGGCAACGGCAGGATTGATGTTCTTATTGTGCTTGATCCAGTAGTGGGTGGCACGGCCGTTGGTGCCGCGCTCGACGTTCTCCAGGAACTGCCGGGGCCCTAGTCGGGTAATGTCGACTTGCTTTATGCAGTCGGGAGCGACGTTTGGCAGGTTCACGTTTAGCAGAAGCGGTGTTGGGAAGCCGTTGCCGGACGTGCTATTGAGCAGGGTCTGCGCCATTGCCCTGGCAGTCCGGGCAGCGGCGTCGAACTGTACGTTGGTTAGAGATGCCACGGATATGGCTATGGATGGCACCATGCGGAAGTAGCCCTGAAGGGCCGCACCCACCGTACCGGATACAAGAATATCCAAGCCCAGGTTGGAGCCCTGGTTTATGCCGGACACCACCAGATCGATCGGGCCTGATACCAGGGTCTCCGCGGCCAGAATTACGCAGTCTGCCGGTGTGCCCTCCACCGCGATGGCGCGAATTCCCTTCACGGGAGGCGGGTCCACATCGCGGGTCCGCACTACGGCCTGCAACGTCAGCGCCGCGCCAATGCCGCTCTGGTCTCGGTCGGGCGCAACCACCGTCACGGCGCCCAGGTCTTGCAGCGCCCTGGCTAACGTCCACAAGCCCTGGGCGTTAATGCCGTCGTCGTTTGTGACAAGTATGTTCAAGCGCATCTCCGGTTATGCAAATTGTCCAAAAGTCCTGTTTGCAGACGAACAATCATATCATCATGTTGTCGATGAGTCGGGTCTTGCCGATGCGGACGGCCATCAGGGCCAACGCTTCGCCGCTTATTTCGTTTAGCTCTTCCAAAGTAAACGGGTCGGCGACGCTGACGTAGTCTATCTCCGCCAGTGGCTCGTGCTCAATAATCCGGCGCATGGCCCCCCTGATTTCCTCGGCGTCTTTTTCCCCGCTTTCGAGCATGTCCTTGGCCTTACCCAGGGCTTGATACAGCACCAGCGACGCCTTTCGCTCATCAGGGTTGAGGTTTATGTTGCGGCTGCTGAGCGCCAGGCCGTCCGGCTCCCGGATTGTCGGGCAGACGACAATCTCGGCCCCCAGGTTGAGGTCGGCGTTGAGCCTCTGAATGACCAGGCATTGCTGAGCGTCCTTCTGCCCGAAGTAGCACCTGTCCGGCCTGACGATTGCCAGCAGCTTGCAGACGACGGTCGCGACACCCTTGAAGTGGCCCGGCCTGTGCTCGCCCTCAAGCCTGGAACCTATGCTGCCCACGTCCACCTGCGTGTCGAAGCCCGGTGGGTATATCTCGTTTGCGGAGGGCGCGAATACCAGATCGACGCCGGCGTTGCCGAGCATGGCCAAATCAGACTCCATGTCGCGAGGATAATCCAGGAGATCCTCGTTTGGGCCGAACTGCGTCGGGTTGACGAAGATGCTGACGGCGACGGTGGCGTTCTCGTCGCGAGCTCTCCTGACCAGAGACATGTGCCCTTCGTGCAGGAAGCCCATGGTGGGAACCAGACCCAGCGGCTTGTCCGCGTTTTTGTAGGCTTCTCGAAATTCGGATACCGATTTGATTATCTTCATACCAGCGAGCATACCCGTGACGGCTTAAACAGTCTCGACATGCTGGCCGGTCAGCTCCCGCACCACCTCTGGACTCATATTGAAGCTCTCCTTGTCGGTGGGAAAGGTCTCTGCCCGCACGTCGCCGACGTATCGAGACACCGCGTCCTGTATGGTCTCAGACAGGTTGGCGTACTTCCGGGCGTGCTTGGGCGTGAAGTCGTCGAACAGCCCCAGCAGGTCGTGGAACACCTGCACCTGGCCGTCGCAGTGAACGCCCGCGCCGATTCCTATGGTAGGAATGGCTAACCGCTCGG
This sequence comes from Chloroflexota bacterium, assembly GCA_022572805.1. Classification (GTDB taxonomy): domain Bacteria; phylum Chloroflexota; class Dehalococcoidia; order Lucifugimonadales; family JADFKI01; genus Casp-Chloro-G4. The sequence continues at coordinate 10,114 of JACZVF010000068.1, read as the reverse complement.
TGATCATTTGCGCCAGTTGCATGGGTACGCCCTCAAGCACAAGCGCGTAGGCGCCTGCATCTTCCAGGGCCTTCGCGTCGTCTATCAGCTCTACTGCGGCCTTTGTCGTGCGGCCCTGGATGCGGTACCCGCCTAGCTGGTTAACGGCCTGCGGCGTCAGGCCCAGGTGGCCCATCACGGGCACCCCGGCCCCCACGATCTTGCGCACCGTGTCGGCAATGTACCGGCCGCCCTCCAGCTTCACCGACTGGCAGCCGCCCTCCTTCAGCAGGCGTCCCGCGTTGCGGATGGCGTCGGCAGCATCGGCCTGGTAGCTCATGAAGGGCATGTCGCCGACCACGTGGACCTTCTCCGTGCCGCGCACTACGGCTTTGATGTGATGGACCATGTCTTCCATGGTTACAGGCAACGTGGAGTCGTGGCCCATTACCACGTGACCGAGGCTGTCGCCCACCAGGATAATGGGTATGCCGGCCCGCTCGACGATCATGGCGGAGGTGTAGTCGTAGGCCGTAATCATGGCTATCTTCTCGCCACGCGCCTTCATGCTCTTCAATTCTCGGATCGTAACTCGCATCTGGTGCCTCCTCCGCGCCCTTGCTGGATTTCTGGGAGTGAGGGCCTACGTCGTTTATCGCTTTTCGCTACCGATAGGTCTTTATCATCAGGCTGATCTCTTCCGCTGTGTCCTCGTCAAGGCCGCGCTCCACCGCCTGGGGCAGCCCGGCCAACGCCAGCTCGCAGTACAGCGGCAGCAGACCGGGGTCTCGCTCCCGCAGCGCCTCCAGGTGCTTGCGTATTGTGCCGACGTCGCCGCGAGGGTAGGGACCGGCCACGGCGTCAGGTATGCCGGACGCCTCGATATTGTCGGCCACGGCACGCATCATCGGGACGAGAGCCTTTACGCCCTCGGCGCGTGTGTAGCCGATGTGCTCCCAGACGCCGCCGGCGATGCCAACGAGGCAGGTGAGCAGGTTGCCCATCAGGACGCCGCTCAGGTGGTAGAGCACCTTGTCCTCCGCCTTTAAGAAAATGGGGTTGGCGCCGATGTCGTGGGCCATCTGCTCCAGGTACGGCCTGATGTCGTCGCCGGCCTCGATGCTGAATGTAGTGCCGGGTATGCTTTTCACGCCGTTTTCTACGGACGAGAAGGCTTGCAGCGGATGAAAAGCGCCTGGCACGGCGCCCTGGGATTTCGGCCCATCGAACAGGTCCAGCGAAGCAGCGCCGGAGCAGTGCACGACGGCCTGTCCCTGCCGCCACACGACGGAGGCCGCAACAGGACCTATGGCGTCGTCGGAGGTCGTGACGAAGGCCACGTCTGAAACGTCGGCGGCCCCCTGGTAGCTTTGGTACGCTGTGCAGCCATCGATGCGCGCCGCGAAGGTATGGGCTGATGCGGGCGTTCTGCTGGCCACGGCGACTACGGGATAGCCGGCATTGGCCAGGGCCAGCGCCAGTGAGCCACCGACCTTGCCCGCGCCAAGAAAGGCGACTTTCGACTGGCGACTGAATTCAGTCATTTCTGCTCATATTTGACAGCTCCGATACGCTGGGCACTCCGCCCAGGCCCCTGGCCATGCGCACGGCCCTAACTATGGCGTCGCTCACGCAGACTGTAGCCGCGGCCAACAGCATGTTGAGCTCGACTTCCTGCTCATGCTTGCCAGTCGCCAGCCCGAACATAACGTCGCCGTCACCCATAAGGTGGGCTGGTCTCACCGCCATGGCCAGGCCGTCGTGCGCCGATGATGCCAGCTTGTTGGCCTGCTCCTTGGTGAGGCGTGCGTTGGTGGCCACCACGCCGATGGTCGTGTTGGTGCCCGGCTCCGCCTGTGGCCTGTTGAAGCCTGGCGAGGTCATGAGGTCCAGGGAGTCTAGCATGCGGCTGGATTCCGGGTTGCGCGGGCCTGCCACCAGCGCGCCGGTGCGGTGCTCGAACACTCCGCCGATGGCGTTCACAGCGGTTATGGCCCCGACCACAAGGCCATCGCCAAGGTGAAGGCTGGCGGACCCGATGCCGCCCTTCACGCCTCGCTCGTAGCCCATGACCTTGCCAACAGTGGCTCCGGTGCCGGCTCCCACGGAACCCTCCTCGACGGGCTCACTTGACGCGTTCTCGCAGGCCGCGTAGCCGTCGTCAGGCCCAGGACGGACCTTGCTCGTCAGCATTCGCAGGTCGTAGAGTATGGCCGCGGGAACAATAGGGACCTTCACATCGCCGGCCTGGTAGCCGATGCCGCGCTCTTCCAGGTAGCGCATTACGCCGGATGCCGCGTCCAGTCCAAAGGCGCTGCCCCCGCTGAGCAGCACGGCGTGGACGACTTTCACGTTGGAGGTGGGCCGCAACAGGTCCGTCTCGCGGGTGCCTGGTGAGGGACCGCGGACGTCGACTCCGCCGACGGCGCCGTCCTCGCACAAAACAACGGTACAGCCGGTCGCCGCTTCCAGGTCTGTGCGATGACCCACCTTCACGCCCTCTACGTCAGTGATGCCCCTGGAATCAGTCATTTACGGCACAAACGACAAAAGCCCTCCCGACCTCGTCAGAAAGGCTTTTTTAGATAAATTTACCGCTAGGCAATCGCCATCTAAGGCGCTAGACTCGTTTTTCATGGCAACGCTCACCGTTCCCGGTCAGGATTGGCTGCGCCTACATCATAACAGGGTGGGATAGAGGGTTCAAATGCTCACCGTTGCACGTTCCTTATGGGCTTCATCACAATTTCCATGGCTTAGGATTGAGGGTGGTCCCCCGACGCGTCGGGGAGACTCCGCCCTCATTGTTTAAGGGAGGCGGAAATTGGCGGTTACGACAGTAATTTTCGACATGGGCGGGGTGCTGGTCTGGACACACTGGGAACGCGCCACCGTGCCCCTGGGACGATTGGCGGGGACAACCTCTGAGAAGGTGATGGGGACTATTCGCACCGGCGACGCCTACCTCCCGTTTATGCGCGGTGAGATTGATACTGCCGAGTTCGCGGGCAGGATGGCGGCTAGCCTTGGAATCCAGATGCCCGTAGAGGAGTTCATCGCCCTGTGGAACTCCATTCTAGCGCCGAATCCCGATGCCGGGCGCATATTGGAGCGTCTAAAAGGGAAAATTCGTCTGGCGCTGGGCTCCAACACCGACCCGGAGCATTACAAGCGCAGCGTGGAGGTGCAGCCGGCGCTGGCCCTGTTCGATGATGTGCTGCTGTCCTACGAACTCGGCGTATGCAAGCCGGACGCTGCTTTCTTCTCATTGGCGTTGGAAGGCCTGGGCGTCGGCGCGGAGGAGTGCGTGTTCATCGACGATCTGAGCGATAACGTAGCCTCCGCGATGGCCCTGGGGATAGAGGGAATCCTGTTCAAGTCGATGGCGCAGGTGGAAGAGGAGCTGACGCGGATGGGCATCTTGCAGGGTGAAAATGGCGTGTAAGCTTACCCGACTACTATGTCCTTGGCCCAGTCGCGGTTTTGCGAATACCAGTCCACGGTGCGCTTGAGGCCCTCTTCCAGCGGGACCTTGGGCTCCCACTCCAGAATGTCCCGGGCCTTGTCGATGTTGGCCCAGGTGGCGCGGACGTCGGCCTTGTGCATGGGCTTGTGGCCGATGATGGCCTTCTTCTCCACCAGGTCCTCGATCATGTTGATGACGTCCATCAGCACTGCGGGCTTGTCGTTTCCCAGGTTGATAATCTCGTAGCCCAGGGGCCGGGTAGCCGCGATGGTCCCCCTGGCGATGTCCTCCACGAAGGTGAAGTCCCGCGACTGCTTGCCGTCGCCGAAGACCGTGAAGGGAATGCCCTCCGCAATGGCCCGGATGAAGATGAATATGCTCATGTCGGGCCGGCCGGCGGGCCCGTACACGGTGAAGTAGCGCAGCACCGTTGCGTCGATGTCGTGCAGGTGGTGGTAGGTGTACACCATGGTCTCTGCGGCCTTCTTGGATGCCGCGTAGGGGGAGAGTGGATTGCTGGTGTCGGAGTCTTCCTTGAACGGCATGGGCGTGTTGTCGCCGTATGCGCTGGACGTAGACGAGAGCACGAACTTCTTCACGCCGAAGTCCTTGCACAGCTCCAGCAGGTTCAGGGTGCCGAGAGTGTTGGTCTCGTAGTAGACCCAGGGATTTTCCACGCTGGGTCGGACTCCGGCCCTTGCGCCCATGTTGATGACGGACGAGAAAGGCGGGTTGCCGTTGGAGGCGTACCTGCCGAACAGGGATTTCATGGAGCCCAGGTCCGCCAGGTCGCGGTTGTAGTAGTGGAAACCGGGCCTGGATTCCAGCCCGCCCATGCGCCAGTGCTTGAGGCGAACGTCGTAGGCGTCGTTCATGTTGTCCACGCCTACAACGGTCTCGCCGCCCTCGGTGAGCATGCGGCAGACGTTGGAGCCTATGAATCCCGCGCAGCCGGTAACGAGCGTCGTCAAAGGGAAGGAACCTCCGTTAGCCTGTGCCTATCCTGGCATCAATTTCAGGCTATGGCACGGTCTTGCCTCTGTCAATGACCTAAGCGGCGACGGTTGGCGGTCTCAAGGCGGCACGGGCGTCGGTTCGGCGTCATATCCAGGTGTTCTGCTGACGGGACGCGAAGCTGTAACGCCCCATGTACCCGCTGGGTGTCTCTATCGGCCCCGCCGGGTATTTGAGGAGCGCCTCCTCGTCCATTTCGATGCCCAGGCCAACGCCGGCGGGCAGGTCGAAGTAGCCGTCCTTTTGGTAATGGAATTCGCCTTTGACGACGTGCCTGTACCACGGGGCGTGGCCGCCTTCCTGAATTAGGAAATTAGGACAGGTGGCGTCTACGTGTAGGGCAGCCATGGTGTTCACCGGGCCGTACGGGTTGTGCGGGCAGTATCCGACGTAGTACGTCTCGGCCATGGCGGCTATCTTCTTAAGCTCCAGAATACCGCCGGCGTGGCAGATATCCGGTTGGGCCATGTCGATGACCTGCTTCTCAAAGAGGTCGCGGAAGCCCCACTTGGTGTAAATGCGCTCCCCTGTGGCGATGGGTATATTGACGTTGGCCGTAACACGCGCCATGGCATCAACGTTCTCCGGTGGCACAGGCTCCTCGTACCAGAAGGGCCGATACTGCTCCAACTGTTTACCCAGACGAATGGCCTCCGATGGGGTGAGGCGGCCATGCACCTCGATGAGCAGCTCAACGTCGTCGCCCACGGCCTTGCGGACGGCCTCGACCTTGGCCAGGGCGTCGCGCTCCGACTGCACGGTAGTGAAAATGCCCTGGTGACCGAAGGGGTCGCCTTTGAGGGCGGTAAGTCCTTGCTCGACCCAGGACATGGCCATAGCCACGGCTGCGTCTGGCGTTTTGCCGTCGAATCGGCCATAAGCCCAGAACTTGTCTCGCATGGCGCCGCCCAGGAGCTCGTACACGGGAACGTTCAGCGCCTTGCCCTTTATGTCCCATAGAGCGATGTCGATGCCGCTGATGGCCGCCATGTGCAGCACTCCCCCGCGAATGTTGTGCGAGAAGTTGTACAGGTTTTGCCAGTGCTCCTCGATTCGGAAGGGGTCCTTGCCCACCAGCGTCTGCCCTAGCTCCTCCACCACGGCCACGACGGAGTTGGCCCCTACGCTGCATTCGCCCCAGCCTGTGATGCCCTCGTCGGTGGATACCTTGACGAAGGCGTAATTGTTGGTCGCCTCCGGAGGCATCGTTATGAAGGTTTTGACTTCGGTGATTTTCATTTCGCTAACCTCGCTTGTGTATGCGCCCTTCGATCCGCCGCGGCGGACGGGGAAGACGTAAAGTAGAGAGACCGTTCGTCCTGAGCTTGTCGAAGGACATGCCCGATATTACTCCTCGCTTTACAATATCACGCCCTTCTCCTGCAAACCCGCAATCCCCTCCCAGTCGAAGCCCATCTCCAGCAGAATCTCCTCCGTGTGCTGGCCCAGCTCCGGGGCAACCGTTCGTATGCTGTGCGGCGTTTCGCTGTAACGCAGGGGGTGGTCGGCCAGCTTGATCGGCCCCAGCGTCGGGTGGTCCACGTCGGCGATGTAGCCGTTGGCGATGACCTGCGGGTCGTCCTCAAGCTCCGACAGCCGCTGCACCGGCGAGAAGATGAAGTCGCCGGAACGCTCCAGAATCTCCGCCCACTGGTGGTAAGTCTTCTCGGCGAACTTCCCGTCCAGAATCGCGATTAGCTCGCCCCGATTCTCGCCGCGGGCGTCCATGTCGCGGAACTTCGCGTCGTGGATAAGCCCCTCGATGCCCAAGGCGCGGGCGAAGTCGGCCCAGTAACGGTCTGCCTGGAAGTTGGCCAGCATTATCCAGCGGCCGCCCTTGCACTTGTAGAAATTGGCCAGCGGATTGAACGCCGCATCCCGCGGCGAGTGGTAGCTGTTGTTGATCTCCGACGGTGGCCGGTCCTGGGTGAGCAGGCCCATGCTGACGGCAAGACCCTGCAGCCATATGGAGCTGCCGAGGTGGGAGGCGTCCACCCGCTGTCCGATGCCGTGGATGGACCGGGCCATCAGCGCCGCCAGAATGCCCCAGCCCAACGTGATGCCGCCAATCTGGTCGCCAATGACGCCCTGTATCGGGTACGGGTCTGCGCCATCGGGGCCGGTGGCGTACATGAGGCCGCTGCGCGCCTGGGCAGCCGAGTCCAGGGCGGGCATCCCGGCGTCGGGTCCCCTGGGGCCGTAGCCAGTCGCTGACGCGTAGATTAGTCTGGGGTTAATCTCTCTAAGCACCTCGTAGGAGAGCCCCAAACGTTCAGCTACACCCTTCCGAAAGTTCTGCACGAAGACATCGGCGTCCTCGACCATCTTCAGCACTATATCCACGCCTTCGGGTTTCTTCAGGTCCAGCGCGATGGAGCGCTTGTTGCGCTGGTTGGCCTCGAAGTACGAGGTACGTCCGCCGGGCAGGCTGCGGTCCACGCCGCCCGCGCGAAACACGGTGCGTCCAGGGTCGCCATCCAGCGATTCAACCTTGATGACGTCCGCGCCCAGGTCTCCCAGCATGGTGGTTGCGATGGGCCCGAACTGCCATATTGTCCAGTCGATAATCTTGATGCCTTGCAAGGCGGCGGGTTTTTCTCCGAGGTTCATCGCGTTTCCTTTGGGTCTTTATATTGCCGGTGATGCAGCTTGTGAGCCCCTGTTCCGGCAATCGGAGTCTAGGCGCAGCCCAGGGCCATGTCAAGAAACGCCCCAGCCGTTCTTGCCGCCGATTTGGGGGCAATTTGCAATGTGATGCGTGGCCTGAAATACACTGGCCACCCATCGCCTTTGCTTGACAGTACTGCCGTGGAAGATACAATTGCCACAGGAAAAACGGACCCTCGGGAGGGACCACCACGGTATGTCAGCCAGGGGAAATGCGTGACGACAAAACTGAAGCTCAGCGTCGTGGACCAGTCGCCGGTGCGCCAGGGCGGCACCGCACGAGACGCCGTGCTGGAGACCGTGGAGCTGGCTAAAGCAGTGGAGCGAATGGGATATTCGCGCTACTGGGTCGCCGAGCACCACAACGTAGCCAACTTCGCGGGGACCAGCCCCGAGGTGATTATCGGCCAGATCGCGGCCAACACTTCCACGATACGCGTGGGCAGCGGCGGCGTGATGCTATCGCATTACAGCTCATTCAAGGTGGCGGAGACCTTCCGCCTTCTGGAGACCTTCTTTCCCGGGAGAATCGATCTGGGACTGGGGCGGGCGCCGGGCAGCGATCAGCTAACGGCTGCGGTGCTGTCGCACCCACGGCAACGCATCGACGTGCGTTACTACCCTGACCAGGTCCGGGACCTTGTGGGCTTTCTAAATGACGACGTGGATCCGGAACACCCCTTTGCGTCGGTAAGGGCCGGGCCGGGCGAGTTCACAGTGCCGGATGTGTGGCTGCTGGGCTCCCGGGCGGATAGCGCGGCAATGGCCGCCGAGATGGGGCTGCCTTTTAGCTTCGCCCACTTCTTCGGGCTGGCCGTGGAGCAGGGACCCCTCATCGCGGAGATGTACCGGGAGCAGTTCAAGCCCTCCAAATACCTCGCCGAGCCCAAGGTGAACGTCGCCCTTCAGGTGCTGTGCGCGGAGACGGAAGAGGAGGCGCAGCGGCTGGCCTCCAGCAGAAACGTGGCAAGGGTGAAGTCCGTGCAGGGCATGCGGGAGCCCGTTCCGCCGGTGGAGGAGGCCCTGGCGTACAAGTTCCGGCCCGACGAACTGGCCTACATCAACCAGCTCCGCGAGCACTACATCGACGGCGACCCGCGGCAGGTGAAGGAGCAGATAGAGGCCGTGGCGGAATCTTACAAGACCGACGACGTTGGCGTGGTGACCATTTGCTACGCCTTCAAGGATAGGGTGCGCTCCTACGAGCTGATCGCGGAGGCGTTCGGTCTTGATAGTCAAGTGCAACAGACGGGGCAAGGGCAGGATCCGTGAACAGCAGCATAGATGAGTTCATCCTGCCCGGCTACCCCCACCTGGAGAAGTGCAGGCGGGTGGGCTCGGAAGTTTTGCCAATGGCCCGGGAGCTCATTAACGCGGAGCGGCAAGATCGGCGCAAGCAGAAAAATATATAAACGACATAGAGAATGCGAGATTTATGGAGGGCCGAAATATGCGTTGGGTACGGTACGAAGCAGACGGTAAGACGTCATACGGCATTCTGAACGGCGATGAGATTAGTGAAGTATCAGGAAATCCCTTCGAGACTTACAGCGAGACCGGCACAACTCGTACCCTGGGCTCGGTGAAGCTGCTCATACCCTTCGAGCCCAAGACCTTCTACGCGGCGGGCATCAACTACGAGGAGCACGTGCGAGAGGCGGCCAAGCTATTGAACCGGGAGCCGGACTTGCCGGACAAGGCGGACATCGGCTATCGCGCCAACAACGCCCTGATCGCCCACAACGAGCCCATCGTGAAGCCCAGGGACTCCGGCGAACGCTTCCAGTACGAGGGCGAGCTGGTGGTGGTCATCGGCAAGCAGGCCAAGCATCTGTCCGAGGCCGAGGCGCTGTCCTGCGTGCTGGGCTACACAATCGGCAACGACGTTAGCGAGCGCGATTGGCAGGCTGCCGACAGGACGATGTGGCGCGCCAAGAACTCAGATACGTTCAAGCCCATGGGCCCATGGATTGAGACGGACGTGGAGCTGGACAAGCTGCGTACCCAGGTCCGCGTCAACGGCCAGGTGGTATCGGACTTCGCCACGAACAACATGATCTTTGGCGTACAGCATTACATTAGTGTTATGACGCGCAACATCACTCTGTTTCCAGGCGACATGATCTGGATGGGTACCGACGGCGCTTCCGAAAACATGAAGCCGGGTGACGTGTGCGATATCGAGATCACTGGCATCGGCACTCTTAGCAACCCCATCGTGCTGGAAGAATAACCGGGAGAGGTTTGTGAGATTAGCAATAACAAATACAATAGTAAGCGGCGCTGTGACATCAGACGCTAATTCATCATTTGATATAGCTGATGTTTTACCGTTTACGTTTAGCGAAAACTATGTAACAAACGGGACCAGCGCCACGTTTTCGGTTGATTTTGTTGCTGGTGATAATTTTACTTATGTGGGGATTGCCGGGCATAATATTGGAACGTTAGGCGCAACTATAACGATAGGCAATCATGACGTTAATGATGTCGTGGCTTTCGCTCCTGTCGATGATCGTCCATTGATGTTTGTCGTACCTGCAAGGACAGGAGGCGCAAATGATTTAACAATCACGCTAAATAAAGGCGCGTCACAGGTGGTTATTATTTCAAATATAGCCGCTGGGACTAACACCGACTTAACCGGTACATCATCAGGGGGTCAATCAATCGCCAGTGATTACGAAAGCGGCTATCTTCGCGTCCCTATGCACGTAGCAAGAAAACTTAGGACAACAGTTAACGATGCTGGCGCACCAACTGCGACATTAATAAAAACCGTTGGTACGAAAATGCGATTAACTCTTAGTAAAGTTCCTACGCCATTTGCAGCTACGCAGCTAGTTACATTTCAGAGGTTTTGGGTTGAGAATGGTTTTTTCATTCAAAATGACGAGGACACGAATCAATCTTATATGGCGTTTAATTTCATACCAGCATCACCAAAGGCTAACGGCACAACTCGGGAGTTGGTAAACATTAGTTATT
>JACZVF010000067.1 GCA_022572805.1 Chloroflexota bacterium | reverse complement strand
CATCAAGATTGTTCTTCACAACGAAGATCCTGTGAAAACAGCTGAAGAGGTCCATGAGACGTACAAAAGCGTACAAACAGAGTTGGACAAACCAGGTTAGCCTACGCCGCCCTGTCGATGTCCACCTGTTCGTGATCTCCTTGCATCGCCTTCATTCGCCCCTGGCAGCGCTCCATGCAGCGCCGACGCATCTCCAGGAACTTACCTCTGAGCATTGGGTTGGAGGCAACCGCCACGATGATTCCCCCGGTGGCTGCGCCTGCCATCCACGTGATTGCGAACCTCTTGACCGTCTTGGCTGCCATGTTCATGCTCCTCCGCAAGTCCATTGCGTGTAGAAAATGGGTGGCACTTCAGTCCCGCGTAACCGGCCAATCAGGAGGGACTACTCGCCACCTGAATGGTAGAACTGCGGGCGTGAGGAAGTCATGAGGCGGCGACTGACCCTGTCTTAAGTTCCGAATCCACCTGGCCCTCCTGGAATCGCGCGGACAGGCCGCGGACCATGCGCAGGCCCTCGAAGATGAGAACGCCGGTGCAACAAGAGACAACTGGCTAAAACAGCGTCCCGATGTCCCGGGCGCCATTGATTACTCGGAGTATGTAGATGCCGTCGTCGGTGGGCCTGTAGAAGATGATGTAGCTGCCTGCGGCGAAGCTTCGTAGGTCGTGGAGCAGCTCCGGGCGGCTCTGGCCAATCATGGGGTTCTCGGCGATCGTCTGGCAATGCTGCTCCAAAGAAACGACAAGTCGGAGTGCGGCATCGGGACTGTCTTGCGCGATGTAATCGTGTATCTGAGTGAGGTCCTGCTGGGCCTCGGGGCTGAAGTCCGGCAGCCTCATTCCGATTTCTTCCGGATTTCGGCATTTCGCTCCTTGAGAAGGCGAAACACATCTTCACCTTCCACGTACTCGCCGCGCTCGATCTGGTCGATGCCCTTCTGGATCTCCCCGCGCAGCTCCTCAACGCGAATCTGCCGCAGCATGTCCCTCTCGCCCATGAGGCGCAGGGCCTCACGCACGACCTCGCTGGAGGAGTTGTACAGGCCGGACTTGACCTTGTCCTTGACGTACTGCTCGAGCTGTGGTGTCAGAGATACGTTCATGATGTCGCCTCTCTGCTAATTTCAAAATGGGCCATTTCAGAATAGTCTCGATATCAAACCTTGTCAATGTTTGATATCGCCTCTCCCTACGCCCTCAATCCCCAGCCGCCGGCTGCACCTGCTCCTCCAGGAAGCGTCTGGATAAGCCGCGGACCATGCGCAGGCCGTTGAGGATGAGGACACCGCCGCCAATGGAGATAGCCAACGGCGCTCCCACCAGCACCGCCACCGCGCCTGTGTGGAACCCGGATGCGCCTGTGACGCCCCAGGTGAAGGACTGCAGGCTGAGCACCCGCCCGCGCATCTCGTCGGGAACGGCGGTCTGCAACAGCGTGCTCAGCGTAGTTTCGTACACGGCCACGCTGGCGTAGGCCGCGGCTAACAGCAGCATGGACAGAGGCAGCCAAGGCGACTGGGCGAACAGAATCAGGAAAAACCCGAAGCCCACGTAACCGACTGTCATCACTTTGCCTTTGTTCCTGATCTCGCCCTTGCCGGACAGCACCAGCGTGGAGACCAGGGCTCCGGCGCTCCCGGCGGAGAGCAGGTAGCCCAGACCTCGGGGGCCGGCATCCAGCACCTTTCCCGCCATCACCGGCAGCATGGTCTCGTGGGCCCAACCGAAGACCTCGGATGTCAATGTGAGTAAGATCAGGGCGCGCACCTGGGGATTCGATACCGCGTAGCGAAGGCCCTCGGTCAGGTCTTGCAATGGGGATGCCTTACGTACCCGTGCGCTACGCGTCACTCCACTGAGGAAGGCCAGGACCACGGCAGATAACACGAAGGCGCTGCTCATCATGACGTAGGCCCAAGCGACATCGTGGACTTCCACGATGTACCCGGCCAGCGGCGGAATCGCGATGCCCATCATCGTCATGGCGGCGAAGTTGGCGGCGGTGGCCTTCAGCAGGTTCTCCCGGCCCGCGACGTCCAGGACCAGCGCAAACCGTGACGGCATCTTGATGGCCAGAAAGGTGCCGTCGAGAAACGCAGCCATCATGACGTGCCAGAGCGCGACATGACCGGTGAATATCAGGGCCGCCATGACTAGGGCAATTGAGGCCTGGGCAAGCTGGGCGGCGATTATTAGCTTCTTGCGGTTCAGCCGGTCCACCAGGACGCCGGATACCACGCTACTGGCCATGAGCCCCAGCCCGCCGACGCCCGCGGTAGCGCCAACCCAGAATGCCGAATCGGTGACGGTGAGGGCCAGCCAGCCGTGCACAGTGATGTACGTCATCAGTCCGACGTAGTTGATCGCCAAACTAATCCACAGCAGGCGGAACCGGGCGTTTCTAAGGACTAAGAGCATCGGTCCTCTATTGTTCAAGTGGTTTGCGGCGGGTGGCCCGACGACCCGATTCGAGAATCGGGGGCGAGGAGCCGAAGATATTCCGCCTAAAGAGTCGTATGCCGCAGACGTTATCGGAATTTCACTATTCGATCACGTCAAAGTAGCAAGGAGAGGGGTGAAAGAACTATTGGCAGGCATCTCCTCACACCTAGACTATCGTATCGACTCAGTTTTTCGAGAAGTCGCGCATGACGGTCTCCATGACTTCCAGGGTGTTGTCGACGTCCTCCGACGTGATGCCGTAGTGGGTCACGAAACGCCAGCGCCTGGTGGGCATGCCGCCCTTGATGCCTCGCCTGTTGATTTCCTGCATTATCACGGCAGGATCGCCGTCTTTGATTTCGAAAAAGACAAGGTTTGTGTACAGCTTATCAGGCTCGATTGAGATGCCGGGGATTTGAGATAGGCCCTGCGCCAGCTTACGGGCGTTGGAGTGGTCCTCGGCCAGACGCTCCACCATTGTTTCCAGCGCCACGATGCCCGCCGCCGCAACGATACCGACCTGACGCATGCCGCCGCCGACCATCTTGCGCCACTTGCGCGCCCCGTCGATGAATTCAGAGCTCCCCACGACGATGGAGCCGATAGGACAGCTCAAGCCCTTGGACAGGCAAAAGCTGACGCTGTCGGCGTCCTTGACCAGCTCGGCCACCGGTGTCTCCAGCGCCACCGACGCATTGAATATGCGGGCCCCGTCCACGTGCAGCGGGACCTCGTGCCGATGAGCAACGTCTGCTATGGCCTTGGTATCCTCAGGCGTCAGCGTAGCGCCTCCGCAGGCGTTGTGCGTGTTCTCGATACCGATCATGGCTGTGCGGGTAAAGTGGACGTTGGGCGGCTTGATGGCTGCCGCTACCTCGTCAGGGTCTAACATGCCATGCTCGTCGTTGGGAAGTATGTTGTAAGCCACCCCACCCAGGGCGGAGGCGCCGCCGGCCTCGTTCCTGAAAATATGGCACTTGTCCCCCACTATGATCTCGTCGCCGCGCTGGGCGTGCGTCAGCACCGAGACCAGGTTGCCCATGGTGCCGCTGGCGACGAACACCGCGGCCTCCTTGCCCAAACGCTCCGCCGCCATGGCCTCCAGCTTGTTTAACGTGGGGTCGTCGCTGAAGACGTCGTCGCCGACCTCCGCATCCGCCATCGCCTGCCGCATTTCGGGCGTGGGATGGGTTACGGTGTCGCTGCGCAGGTCAACCTCTCTCATGCTATCCTCCAAATTCGGGCAAATACCAGTCGTAATGTAGCCTAAAGGCATTTTGTGTGTGGGTGATATGGGCGCACGTCGAGGACTCAGCAACTATCTCAAAAAGGCGGATGCCTTGTTCCCGCCCACCCAGGGGAGCTCTGGTTCCTGGGGCACATCCCCCAGGCCCTCTGCCAACGGGGGAAAGCCCCTCTGGACTCCCCCATGACGATTTTAAGATAGTGACTCAATCCAGCGCCTCGGTTTTCCACGGCGCGCCCGTGACCGCGCCAATTCTAGCAATCCTCCTTGTCAAAAGCCAACCCCCCGCCGTAAAATTGATTAGCCTATGGCGTAGTTCTGGAAGCCGACCGCCATATCTCAATAAATTCAGAGAAACATGACGAAATCGCAGCGAAATATCATCTTCCCCAACGGCGACATCGAGCTGGAGGGTGTGCTGCACCTGCCGAGCGACGGCGATAGCCTGCCGGCTGTGGCAATCTGCCATCCACATCCCCGGCACGGCGGCGATATGGATAACGTAGTGGTTTCCTCCCTGGTGCGTTACCTGGGCGAGGCGGGAATCGCCGCGCTGCGTTTTAATTTTCGCGGCGTCGGGCTGAGCGGCGGGTCCTTCGACGGAGGCTCGGGGGAAATCAGCGACGCGGTGGAGGCGCTCAGCTTTCTCTCGCTTCAGGACGAGGTGGACCCCACCCGAATAGGGCTGATGGGATACTCTTATGGCGCAGCGGTGGCGCTGATCGCATCGACGTACGGGGAGGTGACACAGGCAGTAGCGTCCGTCGCATGCCCGTCCCGCGTCTTCAGCGACATGGGCGCCCACGAGATGCTACAGCCCAAGCTGCTGGTCTGCGGTGAGTTCGACCACGATTTTCCGGCGGCGCAGTTCAGTTTCCTGGCGAAGCGCTTCTCCGATCCCAAGCAGATCGAGCTGATCCACGGGGCCGACCATTTTTTCGGCGACTTCCTGGATCTCGTGGGGGAGCTGGCCGGCAATTTCTTTCAGGAGTGGCTGTGCGAGCGATAGAACCGGCCCGGCCAGTCAGGACGGCATGAGAGAGACATCCGTAGGATTCGAAAGCAAGAATGCGACCCTTGAGGGCATCCTGACGGTGCCTGAGGAGCTTCCCCAGCCCTACCCGGTGCTGGTGGTCTGCCATTCCCATCCGACCCTGGGCGGCAACATGGGCAACCCCGTGATTTCGGCGATATGCGCGGGCGCAACCAGACTGGGCATCGCCTCGCTTCGCTTTAACTTCCGAGGTGTCGAGGGCAGCGCAGGGAAGTTCACGAATGGCGAAAGTGAGCAGTACGACGTCAAGGCCGCGTTAAACCTGGTGCGCCACTGGCCGGGGATCGACAAGAAACGGGTGGCCTTGGTGGGCTACTCCTTCGGCGCGGGCATAATTCTGCGCGGCTTTCGGCAGTACAAGCACGCGGCAAGTCTTACGTTGATAGCGCCTCCCATATCGGCGGTGCAGGAGTCCCGCATACGCAAGGACAAGAGGCCCAAGCTATTTTTGGTGGGCCAAAACGACCGCATCGTGAACTCCGCGGAGCTGCAGCGGGCGCTGGACGATGTCCGCGAACCTGTGCAGTTCAGAGAGATACCGGAGACCGACCACAGCCTGCGCGGCCACGAGCAGGAGATCGCCGAACGCACCGTCCAATTCGCCGCCACCACCATTTGATTCCTTTCAATAATCGGCTGGGCACTGTTCCTGAGCCAAGGAAACAGTAGGCCCGTGCGGACAGCGGGAAAGCCTTTGAGCATTATCACTAATAAAAAGGATTCGCACCTCCACACAGGCGAGACGAACAACAGGAGTAGACAGATTGACTGAGCAGCACAAATTCCGTACGGAGAGCGACTCCATGGGAGAGTTCCAGGTGCCGGCAGCCGCGTACTACGGCGCAAACACCATGCGGGCAGTCGTCAATTTCCCGATAAGCGACCTTCGTTTCCCCCGCTCGTTCATCAGGGCTTTGGGGCAGATCAAGATGGCGGCCGCCCAGACAAATGCCGAGCTTGGCCTGCTGCCCGAAGACCTGAAGATTGCCATAACTCAGGCCGCCCAGCAGGTCATAGACGGCGACCTGGACGACCAGTTCGTCGTGGATATCTTCCAGACCGGGTCGGGCACGTCCACCAACATGAACGTCAACGAGGTCATATCAAACAAGGCAATCGAGATTTTGGGCGGGACGCTGGGCTCGCGGAAGCCGGTCCACCCCAACGACCACGTGAACATCGGCCAGTCGTCCAACGACGTCATTCCCACCGCGATTCACGTATCGGCCTTGCGGGCCATCAACGACGACCTTGTGCCGGCCCTCCAACAGCTCCAAGAGGGGCTCGAAGGAAAGTCCAGGGAGTTCATGACTGTTATCAAGACCGGCAGGACGCACCTGCAGGACGCCACGCCAATATGGCTGGGGCAGGAGTTCCTGGGACACGCCGGTCAGATGGAGCGCGCCATAAAGCGGGTGCGCCACGCGCAGGAGGAGCTGTCGGAGGTGGCACTGGGCGGCACGGCAGTGGGCACCGGCGTGAACACGCACCCAGACTTCGCCAAGAGCGTCTGCGCCAAGCTGTCCGCCATGTTAGGCGTCGACGTGCACGAGACGACCAACCACTTCCAGGCTCAGAACACCCTGGACAACGTCGTGGCGGCCAGCGGCGCCCTCAAGACTGTGGCCGTGAGCCTCATGAAGATATGCAACGACCTTCGCTGGCTGGGGTCCGGCCCCAGGGCGGGCATCGGAGAGATCGAGCTTCCAGAGGTGCAGCCCGGCAGCTCCATCATGCCCGGTAAGGTGAACCCGGTAATACCGGAGTCGGTCTGCCAGGTGGCGGCCCAGGTCATCGGCAACGACGCCGCTATCACGATAGGCGGACAGTCGGGCAACTTCGAGATAAACGTGATGATGCCCGTATGCGCCTACAACCTGCTGCAGTCCATAGACCTGCTGGCTGCGGCCGCCAGGAACCTCGACGAGCAGTGCGTTCGAGGACTCAAGGCCACCCGGAAAGGGCCGGATATGGTGGACCGGGGCCTGGCGATAGTGACCACTCTGGTGCCGCATATTGGATACGACGCATCGGCTGCAATCGCGCACAAGGCGCAGGAGACGGGTCAAACCGTCAAAGAGGTAGCGCTGGTCGAGACCGACCTGTCGCCGGAGGAGTTAGACGACATTCTGGACGCGACGACAATGACGGAGCCGGGTCTCGGCGGGGTGTCTCTGGGCTAAGCCGGAGCCGGGGGGATAGAGGGGTCAATTGTCCCCCGACGCGTCGGGGAGAGGCCAAACGCCTACTTGGGCATGAGGATCGCGTCGCCTCCGCGTTGCATGGCGGCCTCCATGGCCGACCTGGCGGTGGTGAAGATGGCCTCCGGCTCCCGGGCGTCCCTGGGGAAATTCGCTATGCCGGCGCTTACAGTGAAGTTCCACTCCACGCCCTTGCGGATCTGGTGGCCCAGGGCTTCGGCTTCTTCCCTGCCGGTCTCAGGCAGCAGAAGGGCGAACTCGGATGAGCCGGACCGCCCCAGAACGTCGCCGGGCCGACGCCTCTCGTTGATCACCTTGCAAAGCGTTCGGACCAACTGGTCTCCGGCGGCCGCGCCACCCTTCCCGACGTAGGACTCAAACTTATCGATCTGCAAGACCAGCAGCGACACCTGGTGTGTCCGGTACTGGGACCTGGCGACCTCGTTATCCAGCAGCCCAGAGAACATCTGAATGTTGTATGCGCCTGTGTCGGGGTCCAAGGAGCCGAAGGCTTCGCCGGAGCTGGTCTCACCTCCAACATTGTTGGACTTCCTCATCGTCAGCACCTTGGCAACGGTGACTTTGATGAGGTCGACGTTGAAGGGCTTGGTGATGTAGTCGGCGGCGCCCATGCTTACGAGCTTGACGGCAGTTTCCACTGACGGGTACCCCGTAATCATGATAACCGGATAGTGCGGGTCTATGCGGAACGCCGCTTGCAAGACCTCGATACCGCCGACCTCGGGCATTACCATGTCGCTGATAATGAGGTCGAAGGACTCCTTCTCAAGCATGTCCACGGCCTGCCTGCCGTCCTCGGCCTGAAAGACCTTGTAGCCTTCCTCCGTCAATATTTCGTCCAGCAGCACCCTGATGATGTCTTCATCATCCACAACCAGTATCCTGGCCGCCTTTTCGACTGCCAGCCCGGCCGACCCGGATGCGATTCCCTGTTTACCCATTGTCATGTTCACTCCTGAATCCGTCACGCCCTCGGAAGAAGTTGCCGCCAGTGGGGGCTCACATCTCAATATTGTGCCGAATGTCATCACACGTAGACACGGTATTTGGCACAATATCCTGCGACGGGAATCATATGGGACGCCTGGGTGCAGACACCCAGCGCAGTGCCGGAGCCCTATGAAATCAAACGCCTTACAAGGGATTCTTCCCCTGCCCGGCTTGTGACAATGCCATCCAGGCGGGCCTCCAGCACGGTCTCCAGCAGCCGACCGATTTCCGGGCCTTCTTCTGCTCCCAAGCCTATGAGGTCCCGGCCGTTTAGCTCGGGGCGCACCTGCCGAAGCTCCCGCAGATACAGTTCTATGCTGTCGCGGGCAAGGCCTTCGCTGTGCGTCGTTACGACACCCACGAGGGCGCCCGGATGGTACTGGTGGAGCAGATGGTAAACGCTGCTCCTCAAGATGCCTGGGGACCCCACGTCGTTCAGAATGCCCTCGATCTCGACGGTGTCGCGGACCACGGCGGCCCAAGCGGAGCCCATGTTCAGGCGCTGGGCGAATTGGGCGGCCTCACCGGCGTTCAGTCCGCAGGCCAACGTGGACAGCCATACCAACTCCTCCGCTTCGTCCGATGGCCCATTCTCGTCCGGCCATGGACCGGAACGGCGGCCCAGTGGGGGGAAGACCGCCTCCAGTACGCCGAGGTCGGCCAGCCTCGACAGCACAGACCCTGGGTGGGGTTCGGCGAATACTCTCTGGAACTCGTGGCGCAAGCGGTCGCCGGAGATCGTATCCAGTCCGCCAAGGCTGGCCTTCAACAGGTCAGCCGTCCCTTCCTCCAGCCGGAACTCCAGCCTTTGGGCGTACCGCACGGCACGAAATATGCGGGTGGCGTCGTCGGCAAAGCTGTCCGGATGCAGGACCCTTATGAGGCGGCGCTCAAGGTCACGCTGCCCGCTCATGGGGTCAAGCAACTCCCCCCAGGCGTCCACCGACAGGTCTATTGCCATGGCATTTACGGAAAAATCCCTGCGGGCCAGGTCTTGCTCAATAGACCCCGGCCAAACATCGGGCAGCGCCCCGGGATGGGCGTACGACTCCCCTCTCGTCATAGCCAGGTCGATGACGGTGGAGCCGACAGCGATCTTGAAGGTATTGAACTGGGAGCGGGCCGTCAACCGACCCCCCAGGGCGTCCGCCAGATGCAGGGCCAATGCCTCATCGAGGCCTGACACGGAGATGTCCAGCTCAAGTATGGGGCGTTTCAGCAGAAGGTCCCTGACCACGCCGCCAACCAGGTAAATGCCCGCAGCCCTGTCCCGGCCGGCTTCGGACAGCAACCGCAGCCAGCCAAGACGCCGACGCCCGAGACGGCTTTCCAATATAGAGGCCAGGTTGGACACGTTATCAGCCTGTGGAAAGGATCACCCGTTGGCCGCCTTCACCTTTGCCTGAAACGCCTGGGCGCCGGAGCCAACCCACGCGGTCCATGAGGTCATCATGAAGCGCACGCCCTTGCCGATGTAGTGCTCTACGTCGGCGTCGTTTACCAGTGAGCCGGCAGTCCTGCCGGACCCAACGATCTGCTCCAAGGCCTTGTCTATCGTCTCCAGCACTACCGGTTCGTTTACGCCGCCAAGGTATCCCATGCTTTGGGCCAGGTCGCTGGGGGCTACGAAGAACACGTCGATGTTATCCACTGCAAGTATCTCCGACAGGTTGTTGACCGCGACGATGTCCTCGATAAGGACGACCAGCAGCGTCTCATCGTTGGCCTTGTGCACGTAGTCCGGGTCGCCGTACCCCTGTCTGCTGCCGAACATGCCGCGATGCCCGATAGGATGAAACTTGGCGGCATCCACAACGGCGCGCGCCTCTTCGGCGGTGTTCACGTGGGGTATAACTACGCCCTGGGCGCCCACGTCGAAGGTCCTGTAAATCACGCCCGGGCTGTGCTGATTCACGCGCACGACGGACGTCATGCCCCACAGGTCGCATGCCCTGGTGAGGTCAGGTATGTCCGCGAAGTCAACCGGACCGTGCTCCCCCTCGATCCAGATCGCGTCAAATCCCAAGGGGCCCAGAAAGTCGATTACGTGACTGGAGTTGTGCCCTGAGACGGCCACGACGGTTTCGCCACGCTCAAGCTTGTGTTTGGCTGCATTTTCTCGCATTTTGGCAGAAGTCCTCCTGTTTATCAGCGCCGTCATTATAGTTACCGCCGCGGGCATCAGTCAATGAAGCGGCCGACCGCCCTATCGCGGACCTCGGCTACCGGTTGAAAGTCGCACCCGTTAGACAGCATGTGAAAGGAGCCTCGTCCGCTTCATGTGGACAATACCTCCCCCTGGGGATAGCATTATGGCCACCAATCGCTATTCAGACACGATCCAGGAGACATGATTGCGGGGCGACACCAACTACTGCCAGCGATGCGCCGCCGAGCTTGCGGAAAAGCCAATCGACGGAACAGTCAGGAACTACTGCCCTTCCTGCGGATTCGTGGTCTACCTGGACCCCAAGGTAGCGGCGGTCGTGCTGGTGTACGACGGGAAAAGGCTGTTGATGGTGAAACGCGGTGTTGAGCCCGCCATGGGCCGCTGGGCCTTTCCCTCGGGATACGTGGACAGGGGTGAGGTCGTTGAGCGGGCCGCCGTTCGCGAGGTCAAGGAGGAGACGGGGCTGGACATTGAGCTGGACCGTTTCGTCGGCATCTATTCCCTGGAGGGTAATCCCGTGATACTCGCCGTTTACTCGGCGCACACCACCGGAGGCAGGATGCAGGCAGGCCACGACGCACAGGAGGCCGCATGGTTCGCGGTCGATGAACTGCCCGACATGCCTTTCCCCAACGACCAGCAGATCCTCAGCGATTGGCGTCGGCTGACCGGCTGATCTCCGCACCTCTGCGATAGGGCACAGCTATGAGGCTTCCACGCATAACCCTTCAAAGCCACCTCCATCCAAACAAAACCTCCGAATGGTAATCGGCACATGTTAACCGATCGTCGGCTGTGTATAATCCACCAGAGCTAACTCCATCCAAGAAGACTCCGAACAATCCTCGGCACATGTGACCCACAGGCCATCCGTGTACAATCGTCCAAAGCCAACTTCATACAAAACAAGAGGTGTGTGGTGCAGTACGACTACGTTATCGTCGGGGCAGGCTCTGCGGGTTCGGTGCTGGCGACACGACTCACCGAAGACCCGGACCGCTCGGTCCTCCTGCTGGAGGCAGGGCCGGACTACCCCGATATCAATCGTATGCCGGAGGACGTGAAGCAGGGCAACAACCCCTGGATATCCGCCTACGGACCGGACGCGCACTCCTGGAATTACGAGGCCCGGGCCACCGAGGGCCGGGAACCGATTATCATCCCAAGAGGCAAGGTTGTCGGCGGATCAAGCGCGATAAATGGACAGGTCTTCTTCAGAGGCATACCGGAGGACTACGACGAGTGGGCAGAGCTGGGCAACACCGAGTGGTCATTCGTGGACTGCCTGCCGTACTTCCGAAAGTGCGAAACAGACCTGACATTTGGCGCGGACGACTTCCACGGAGGCGACGGCCCCATACCGGTGCGCCGCTACGCCAAAGAGGACATGATACCCTCGGCCAGGGCCTTCTACGAGGCCTGCATAGGCATGGGCTTCCCCGACGCGCCTGACGCCAACCACCCGGACGCAACCGGCGTGAGCCCCCGGCCTCTGAACAACATAGACGGCGTGCGCATGAGCACGGCATTAACCTACCTGGTCATGGCGCGCCACCGCCTAAACCTGACAATTCGGGCCGACGTGCTGGTTCATCGCGTGCTGTTCGATGGCAAGAGGGCCGTCGCCATTGAGGCCGAAAGCGACGGCGAGGTCTTCAGAGTAGAGGCGGGCGAGGTCATACTCAGCGGCGGGGCAATCAACTCACCCCAACTGCTAATGCTGTCCGGCGTCGGCCCGGCCGAACATCTCGGCAGCGTGGGAATCGATGTAGTCCATGACTCGCCGGGGGTAGGCGAGAACCTGCGCGACCACCCGGCGGTCTTCATGCCTTTCAGAACGAACATGCAGGACCTGGACAAGTTCACGCCTGCGATTCAGGTGGGCATGCGGTATACCAGCCCCAACTCGAAGCACCGCAACGATATGCAGATGTCCCCGCTGCTAATGACCAGCGAGCATCGGCCACCGGGGTTCGCGGGCGGCGAAGAGGGAACGTTCACGGGAATCAGCGTGGCCATACAGAAGGCCGTCACGGCGGGCACGTTGCGCCTGGCCACCAGTGACCCACACGACCAGCCCCTGCTGGACTACAACTACCTGGCCGACGCCTGGGACCGGGAGCGGATCCGGACAGCACTGCGGCTGGCTGCCGACATCGCCGAGCGGCCTGAATACCAGGGCGTTATCGTGGAACGCATTGCGCCTTCCACCGAAGTTCTGGAGTCGGACGCCGATCTGGACAGGTGGGTCATGGAGAACGTCGGCACGCAGCACCACTCCTCGGGCACGTGCAAGATGGGGCCCGTCTCAGACCCCATGGCGGTCGTAGACCAGTATGGCCGG